>JBDIBB010000058.1:0-24979 GCA_039812685.1 Vicinamibacteraceae bacterium | reverse complement strand
CGCTCACGGCGCTCGCGACGGCGCACGCCCGGGCCGAGGTAACCGCCGGCAGGCGCGGCCAGCCGCTGCTCGTCGCGGCGATGCCTGCCGCGACCTACGCCTACGTGAGCGAGGTGGGCGCGCAGGCGGCGTTCGCCGTGGCGCTGGTGCCGCTGGGCATCGCCGTGCTCGTGCTGCTCGCACGTCTGACATGACGCATCGAGGGAGGAGCTGATGACGCGAGGATGTGTCACCCTGAGCCGCGCGCTCGCCTCGGCTGGCGCCGTGGCGCTGGCGCTGGTCGCCGTTCCCTACCTGGGCGCCCAGACCATCGAGTACGAGCACAGGGTGGTGGTCCCGACGACGGCGCTCGACCGCGAGATCGACGTGGCGGCCAGCCTCGAGCGGAACATCAACGCGCTGGCGGCGCGCGGCTTCGCGCTGGCGGCCGTGACGGGCGGCGACAGCCAGGCGCTGGATGCCATGCTGCGGCGTCGCGCGTTTGCCTCCCGCCCGGCCAACGACCAGGCCGTCACCCTCGCGATCATGGTGCGGCCCCGCCGCGGCCCCGTCGTCGCGCGCGAGTACCGGCTGCTGCACATCGCGGAACTGGAGCGCGTGGATCAGGCGATCGCGCCGCTGGGCGGCCAGGGCTACCGGCTGGCCCTCGTCGAGATCGACGGCCCCATCGTGCACGTGGCGTTCGAGAAGGCGGCCGGCAGTGAGCCGGTGGAGTTCCGCGAATTCCGCAACCGCGGCCGCCGCTCCTGGATGGACCAGCTCATGGCCGATCCGGACGTGCGCGCCCGCATGACGCGCGTCGTGCCGATCGCGCTCGGCGCGGGCATCGTGGAACTCGGGCCGCCGCACCCGGTCCCTGGTGAGGTGACGTGGCTCTCGAAACCCACGCACGCCTTCGAGCAACTGGAGGATCCCGTTCGCGCGCTCGCGAAGACCGGGCACCAGGTGCAACTGGTGCGGCGACGCGGGCCGAACGACCTCGACGTACTGATGGTCAAGCCCGCCGGCGCCGCCGGATCGACCGCGGCTTACGACCTCGACAGCGGGCCGTGGGGGGCGCCCTGCAGTCGCGGGACGATTGACGGCGCTGCCGTCGGGCCCAACGGCAACGTCTACTGCGCCGCCGATCGCGGCGGCAGCGCCCCGCCGTCCAACAAGGGCCTCGACCTGACGGTGCGCGCCCTGCCGGCGGAGGGTGGCGCCGTGTTCTTCCGCGGCCTCACGTGCGACCTGCAGGCGCGGCTGGAGTCCGCACGGCCGGCAGCGGCGCGCATCGCCTTCGTCGCGCAGATGGAGCAGGAGATCGCGAAGGCCGCCAGACCCGGCTTCCGCGTGACGCGGGCCCTGGCGGCCGTCGACGGAGGAGGCCAGGCGCGGATTGTGGTGTTCACAACCGACACGCCCCTGTCTGATGTCACCGGCTCCCCGGCCGACCCGTCGCCACCCCCTCCGCTTCTGGCCGAACTCGACACGGTTGGCAACGACCTCGCTCGACAGCGCGAAGCGGCCGTGAACGTGGAGCTGGCGGGGCGAACGCTGCCAGGCCTCGCCTGGCTCGAGTTCGACGGGGGCCGCGCCCGCACGGTGCGCCTGCTCGGCTGCACGCCGACGCGGGTGGCCCGCGAGACCGTGGAATCGGCAGCCCGCGGCGCGCTCATTGCCAACGGGCTCGGCGACTACAGGATCATCAACCGCGTCCTCGTGGAACGCTGATGAGGCTGTGCCACGGGGGAAGGCGCCGGTGCGGCTGCGGGCCGCGGGCAGGCGCCCGACGCACGATCCGGAGATGCTCGCCCAGGATGGCGGCCTGGACTATGATCCAGGGCCTGCCCGGTACTCTGGAGGAACGAACGCGATGAAGACGATCGCAGGCGCCGCGTGGCTGCTGGCCGTCACCGCGGCCACGGCGGGAGCGCAGATCAACGCCGGCACGCTCGAGCCCGACCCCGACCAGCCGTTCACGGTGACGCGGGTGGCCTCCTTCAACCTGCCGTGGCGCATTGCCTTCCTGCCCGACGGCCGCATGCTCGTCACCGAGAAGCCGGGCGCCCTCTGGCTCGTGACGCAGCAGGGAGAGAAGACGCGCATCGCCAACGTTCCGGCGGTGCTCCACCAGGGACAGGGCGGCCTGCTCGGCATCTTCCTGTCGCCGCACTACGCGGCCGATCAGCGCGTCTACCTGACCTACGCGGAGCCTGACGGCGACGGGCTGTCGAGCCTCGCGCTGGCCCGCGCGACGCTGACGCTTGGCGGCAGCGCTCCCAGCCTCGACGGGCTGGAGGTCCTGTGGCGGGAGCTGCCCAAGGGCCGCGGCGGGCAGTTCGGGGCGCAGATCGCCTTCTCGCCCGACGGCAAGTACCTCTTCCTGGCCGTGGGCGAACGGATGCGCATGACGCCCGCGCAGGATCCCGACCAGGCGCTCGGGAAGGTCCTGCGGCTGACGCTCGACGGCAAGCCGGCGCCCGGCAACCCGATGGCCGGCAAGGTTGGCGGACAAACCGTCTCGCGGATCGATCCCCCACGCGACACCGAGGCGGCCAAGACCGCCCCCGTGGTGAGCACCTACACCTTCACCGGGCCCAACCTGGCGCCTGCCGAGACCTGGAGTTCGGGTCACCGCACGCCCTACGGCCTGGCGTTCGCACCCGACGGCCGGCTGTGGGAGCTCGAACACGGGCCGCGCGGCGGCGACGAGCTGAACCTGATCGAGCCGGGCAGGAACTACGGCTGGCCGCTGGTCGCCTACGCCACCAACTACAACGGTGTACCGATCCCCAGCCCAGACACGCGCTCCGACCTGGCGAAGCCGGTCATCTACTGGACGCCGGTCATCGCGCCTGGCAACCTCACGTTCTACAAGGGCGCCATGTTCCCGCAGTGGAACGGCTCGGCCCTGATCGGGGGCCTCGAGTCCCGAAGCCTGAACCGCGTCACCTTCGACGGCAAGGGCGGCGCGGCGCCAGCGGAACGCTGGACCGTCGGCCATCGCATCCGCGACGTCGCGGTCGCACCCGACGGCGCCGTGTGGATGATCGAGGACGCAAACCCCGGCGGGCTCTTCCGCGTGACGCCCGCCCCGCGAGGCAGCCGGCCCTGACGCCGCGGATCTGGTGCGGGGACGCCGGCGACACCTCGAGGCCGCGGGTCGCCGGGTCCCCCTCCGGCGTCGCCTCAGGCCGTCAGGGCGCCCTCCGTCACGTCGGACACCCGGCGCCGGTAGACGTGCAGCGCGTCCCGCATGCCCTCCCACCTCGGGATGTCCACCTGCTGCACTTCCACCCAGTGCCGCTCCAGTTCGTCGAAGAACCCGGGCGTCGCGGTGCTCCCTCCGCGGCCCTCTCCAACATAGGCGACGCGGGCGCCCCGATAGCGCCGCACGGCGGCCGCCGCCAGCACGCCGCCGGGAGGCCAGCAGAGGAACAGCGTGCACTCGGGGTGCTCGTCCACCGTGGTCTCGTCGCCTTCGTCCACGCGGGTCCACGTCTTCCGGTGGCCCCAGTTGTTGCCGGCGCCCACCGTCACGTCGCAGGCATGGACCACGGCGCCACGCTCCCGCAACAGCCATGCCCAGTAGCCGCTGCCGGCCCCGATCTCGAGGATCGGCGACAGGGCGACGAGCGCGGCCAGCGCGGCCTCGTTGGGCACCGCCCAGGCGAACTCGGTCACCAGTTCGTGACGTGCGGTGAGCAGGCTCAGATCGGGAATCGCGGGCCTGGGCCGTCGCATGACTTCCTCGAACCTCTCGAGGTACGGATTCCTCATCGTCCTCCTCACCTGAGCGCGAGCGCCCACCCCGCCCGTTGCGGAAATCGGGCTCCGGCTGGATTGTCCTGAGGGCGCACGACAGCGCGCGCCGATCCTGATTGTCGGCACCGGCGCCATCGTCGATCAACCCGGCCGGAGGCCGCGGCCAATCCGGCAGAACGCCTGAAGACTGATATTGCGCGTCTTCGGGTGGCGGCCGATCGACGGACCCGGCACCGGATTCCCAGGCTTGCGCCGGAATCACGTCCCTGGCCCCTTGCGCTGTGGAATCCTCCCTGACAGGATCCACTCCGACCGTCCGGGAGGCCCTGCATGCGTCCACGTCCGCTCTGCCCCGCTCCCTGGCTGCTGCTTGCCGCGCTCGCCCTGCTCACGGCGCTCCCCCGCGCGGAGCAACCTCCTGCCGTCCAGGCCGGTTTCACGCTGGGGCACGTCAAGGCGTACCCGTTTCCCGCCGAGTTGACGGCGGCCGCCACCGGCGCCCGCATCGCCTGGACCTTCAACGAGCAGGGCCTGCGCAACATCTGGGTGGCCGAGGCCCCGGCCTGGAGCGCGCGTCGCCTCACCAGCTATGCCGCCGACGACGGGCAGGAGCTGACGTCGGTGTCGATCTCCTCCGACGGCCGGCACGTGATCTACGTGCGTGGCGGCGACCATGGCTCCAACTGGGACGACGAGGTGCCGGTGAATCCGGCCGGGGCGCTCACCCCGTCCCCGGTGCAGATCTGGACGGTGCCGTTTGCGGGCGGCGAGCCGGTCGCCATCGGCGAGGGCGCGAACCCCGTGGTGTCGCCGCGCGGCGATCGGGTGGCGTTCGAGCGCGATCGCCAGGTCTGGGTGGTGCCGGCCGACGGCTCGTCGCCGGCGCGCAGGCTCTTCTCCCAGCGGGGCACCAACGGCAGCCCCCAGTGGTCGCCCGACGGCTCGCGCCTGGCGTTCGTCTCGGCCCGCGGCACGCACGCCTTCATCGGCGTCTACACCGACGAGCGCACGCCAATCGCGTGGCTGGCGCCCTCCACCTCGCGCGACCTCAGCCCACGCTGGTCGCCAGACGGCTCGCGGATTGCCTTCGTGCGTCGTCCGGGCGTGGGCGGGGCGCCAGAGCCGGTGCTCGAGCGCCGACACCAGCCATGGGGCATCTGGGTCGCAGCGGTCGCCTCCGGCGAAGCGAAACGCCTGTGGCAGGCGCCCGACACGCTGCGCGGCTCCATCCCGACGACGCACGGCGGCGCCAACCTCCACTGGGCCGACGGCCACATCGTCTTCGTGTCCTATGAGGATGGCTGGCCTCACCTCTACGCGCTGCCCGAAGGCGGCGGCGCCCCGCGGCAGCTCACCCGCGGCGCGTTCATGAACGAGCACATCGTGCTCGCGCCCGATCGGCGGACGCTCTTCTCGGCGGCCAACACCGGCGAGACGCCGCACGACATCGATCGGCGTCACGTGCTGCGCGTGCCGATCGACGGGTCTGGCGCCACCGTGCTGACGCCGGGCACCGGACTCGAGTGGACGCCGGTGGTGACCGGCGATGGGCAATGGCTCGTCTACTTCTCCGCCACGGCGCAGCGTCCCCCGCTGCCGCACGTGCGCCCGATCGCTGGCGGCGAGCCGCGCGCGATCGCCGCCGACCGCATCCCGGCCGACTTCCCGGCGGACCGGCTCGTCACGCCCGCGCCGGTCACCTACAAGGCCGAGGACGGCGTCGAGGTGCACGCCCAGCTGTTCGAGCAGCGCGGCGGCGCGGCCCGGAAGCCGGCGATCGTGTACGTGCACGGCGGCCCGCCGCGCCAGATGCTGCTCGGGTGGCACTACTCCGACTACTACGCCAACGCCTACGCGATGAACCAGTATCTCGCCAGCCGCGGCTTCGTCGTGCTGTCGATCAACTACCGGCTCGGCATCGGCTATGGCTACGAGTTCCATCGCCCGCCGAACGCCGGCGCGCAGGGCGCCTCCGAGTACCTCGACGTGAAGGCGGCCGCGCGGTACCTGCGGACGCTGCCGCAGGTCGACGCCGCCCGCATCGGCATCTATGGCGGGTCGTACGGCGGCTACCTCACCGCGCTGGCGCTCTCCCGCGACTCCGAACTCTTCGCGGCCGGCGTCGACATCCACGGCGTCCACGACTTCACGGCGGGCAACACCGGCGCCGGCGCGGCGCTGCAGGCCGCGGTCACCGGCTCGTCTCGCTTCGAGCCGTCGGATCGCGACATGGCGCTCGAGGTGGCGTGGCGTTCGTCGCCAGTGTCCTCGGTGGCGACCTGGCGCTCGCCGGTGCTGCTGATCCACGCCGACGATGACCGCAACGTGCGGTTCTCGCAGACGGTTGATCTGGCGCGGCGGCTGGAGCAGCAGCACGTGCCGTTCGAGGAGATCATCATCGTCGACGACACGCACCACTGGCTGCGGCACGCCAACCAGCTGCGCGTGAACGGGGCGGCTGCCGCCTTCTTCGAGCGCCGGTTCCTCGGGAAGTGACAGGCCGGCCGCGACGACACGGGCGCGTCGCGTCCGCCCTGCGACGGATGGCGTGAATCGCACCTCACGTGAAGCGTGTGCGGACGCGTTCGTAGTCCTCTGGCGTGTCGACGTCGATGAGCACGCCTTCATCGTCGACCTCCACGGAGCGCTGGCGGTCGGCGAAGCGGCGCAGCACCGTCTTCGCGCCATCGGGCGACGGCTCACGAAGCGCATCGAACGCCTCGCGGCCGAAGATCACCGGATGGCCGTGCCGGCCGCCCAGGCGGGGCCGCACGACCGGTGAGTGTCCGCTGGCGAAGGCTTCGCGCAGCCGCACGACCGTTGCGGGGGTGACCAGCGGGTGATCGACGAGCGCGATCAGCACGCCCGCAACGCCGGGCCGGTCGATCAGCGTCAGCCCCGCGCGAACCGACGAGATCTGGTCGGTTGCCGGCGCGTCGTTGCGCAGCAGGCGCACGGGCCACTCCGCCGGCCAGCGATCCACTTCGCCTGCGATGGCGTCGTGATGCGCGCCGGTGACGACGATCACTTCCGGCACGTCCGCCTCGAGCAGCGTGCCGACGACGCGTGAGAGGAAGCAGCGATCGCCGAGGCGCAGCAGCGCCTTCGGCGATCCCATGCGGCTGGAAGCGCCGCCGCTGAGCACGAGCGCCGGTACGAGCATGCGTGGCCCTCCGGCCCCAGCCTACTCCGGAACGCACGACGGGAGTGTAGAATGAGGGTGCCCTCCGGCGGCACGCCGTGCGCCGCCCGCCCCCCTGGAGTTCAGTCATGAGCACGCCCTGGCAGCAGCGATACGCGCAGCGCATGCAGCGGATGACGAGTTCGGCCGTCCGCGAACTGCTCAAGCTCACCAGCCGCCCCGACGTGATCTCGTTCGCCGGCGGCCTGCCCTCGCCCGAGGTGTTTCCCGTCGACGAAGTGCGGGCGGCCGTCGATCGCGTCCTGACCCGTCACGGCCCCAGCGCGCTGCAATACAGCACCACCGAGGGCTACGCGCCCCTGCGGGAGCTGATTGCGGCGAACATGGCGCGGTACGGCATCCGCGTGGGGCTCGACCACATCGTGATGACGACCGGGTCGCAGCAGGCGCTGGATCTCATCGGCAAGGTGCTGATCAACCGGGGCGACCGCGTTCTCACCGAGACGCCGTCGTACCTGGCGGCGATCCAGGTCTTCACCTCCTACGGCGCGGAGTTCGTCACGGTGCCGGTCGACGACGACGGGCTGGTGACGGCGCAGCTCGAATCGGCGCTGCGCTGCGGCCCGAAGTTCATGTACATCCTGCCGAACTTCCAGAACCCCGCCGGCGTGACGCTCTCGTTCGAGCGGCGACGGGAGCTGGTGGGGCTGGCCGACCGCTACGGGATTCCGCTGGTCGAGGACGACCCGTACGGGCAGCTGCGCTACGAAGGCGATCACGTGAAGCCGCTCGTGGTGCTCGACGCCGAGCTGAACGGGGACCAGTCCAACGGCGAATACCGCGGCAGCGTGATCTACCTCAGCACCTTCAGCAAGACGCTGGCGCCCGGGCTGCGGCTGGGCTGGGTCGTCGCGCCGCCCGAGGTGGTGAACCGGCTCGTGATGAGCAAGCAGGGCACCGACCTGCACACCAGCACCTTCGACCAGATGGTGGCCTACGAGGTGGTGAAGGACGGGTTCCTCGACCTGCACGTCAGGCGCATCCGGCAGGTCTACGGCCGCCATCGCGATGTGATGCTCGCCTCGCTCGCGCGCGAGTTCCCCGCCGAGCTGGGCGTGCGATGGACCCATCCGAAGGGCGGGCTGTTCCTGTGGGTCACGCTGCCGGACGGCATCAATACGCAGGCCCTGCTGCAGGATGCCGTGAAGGAGAACGTGGCGTTCGTGCCCGGCGCCAGCTTCCATCCCGACGGGTCGGGCGCGAACACGATGCGGCTGAACTTCAGCAACGCCAGCGAGTCGATGATCGAGGAAGGCATCGCGCGCCTGGGCTTCGTGGTGCGTGCCGCCATCGGCCGGTCGACACCCACGGCAGAAGCGGTCGGCGTGTGAGATCGCGCCCCGCGCCACCAGGAGTGAGACGCCAACGTGCCTGACATCGCCTATTCGCTGACCTGTCAACGCTGCAACACGCCGATGGAGATGCGCGACCCGGCGCCGGGCGCGCCGTGGGCGCCCCAGCAGTTCTGGGTGTGCCCGCGCTGCGGGCGTCACTTCTGGACGACCTACGCGACGGCGACGCCGCCACCGCCCAAGAAGGAGGAGCCGGCCCCGGCGAAGAAGGAGGGGCCGGCCGCACCGGCAGCCTCCTGAGCCGTTCGTCCGGGTCCAAACCGCCTCGTCCGTGCGCCGGGGCGGGTCGGGCGTCGAGGTGGACGGATGCGGCCGTTTGCCGACCCAGCCCGTCGTCACCTGGAACGTCCCGGCTGCCGCCCCGGACCCGGAACCAGACCGATCCCGGGCGGCGGCGGTCCGGTTCGCCCTGTCGATCCGGTTCGTTCTGCTTGACGACCCTGCGTCGCGCCCCTAGACTGGACCGTACGACTGCATAGCTCCCCGCCTCAGCGGTGCGCGCCGCCACCGAGTTGGCCGCCGCCTACCTCACAAGGCCGTGAAACGGAGCGCCCGATGATGGTGTGGCGACGCGGTGCAGTTGGCCTGATGTGGAGCTGGGCGCCGCTTCGGCGGGATGACGTCCGGCTCTTCGGCTCGAGGTCCGACTCGGGTCACGGTCGTCCGGTCGTCGACGTTTCGCCTCGTGTGTCGCGATGCGTGCCGTTCGCTGCTGGTTTCCGTTCCCGAGCCGATCTCGGAAGAACTCCGGGCCGCCGCCCGGGGGTTCGTCACTCGGAGGACAACGGCATGCCAACGGGAACCATCGCGCGACTCCTGATCGACAAGGGGTTCGGCTTCATCCGCGACGAGAGCGGCACTGAGCTCTTCTTCCACCGCTCCGCCGTGCGCGGGGCGGTCTTCGAACTGCTGCGCGAGGGCCAGCGCGTGGAGTACTCGCCCGAGGAGTCGCAGAAGGGTCCACGCGCCGGCGACGTGCGCCTGATCGAGGGCTGAGCCACCCGCCGTTTCTTCCGGGAAGCGGCCACTAGCCGGAACGCCTGGTGCGCCCCCTCGCCGGGCGTTCCGTTTCCTCCCGTCAGACCGCCTCCGGGGCTGCCGTCGCCTGCGGCAAGGTGTGTCAACGGCTCGCGCTGCCTGCCGGCTCATGCCGGCCGTCCACACCGGAAGCGAACGGGGCCCGGTGGCCCTCCCGGTCTTCAAAATCGGTCGCCTCCCGCTCGACGGGAGGGCTGGGTTCGACTCCCAGGCGCTTCCGCCAGACCTCACCCGCCCCGAGCCGCCCGGCGCCGGTCAGGCGGCGCGCGGCCAGGATGGCAGCATCTTCGACGCCTCCCTCAGCCACAACACGGAGCTGGCGACGGCCACGCAGAACGCCCAGTCACCGGCCGTCAGCGCGACGGTTCCGAAGGCGCGCTGCAGGACCGGCACGTACACGACCAGCGCGTGCAGCGCGATCGAGGCGGCGAGCGCGGCCCACAGCCATCCATTCCTGAACAGGTGAACGAAGGCGCTCCGCACGTCGGACCTGGCGTTCACGACGTTGACCATCTGGAACAGCATCAGCGTCGTGAACGCCATCGTCTGGCCGTAGCGCAGGCCGCCCGTCCCCTCGACGAAGCCGCCGGGCATCGACCGGTCCAGCACGAACAGCGTCCCGACCGCCATCACGAGGCCCACGAAGACGATGCCGCGCCACATGCGCGGCGTGATGACGCCCTCGCCGCGCGGGCGCGGCGGCTGCGACATCAGGTCGTCGTCAGCGGGATCCATACCGAGCGCGAGGGCCGGCGGTCCGTCGGTCACGAGGTTGATCCAGAGGATCTGCGTCGCCGCGAGCGGGAGCACCACCGCCCCGTCCGCGATGTCCAGGCCGATGTGCCGGGCCAGCACGACGCCGAAGAACATCGTCAGCACCTCCCCGATGTTCGACGAGAGGAGATACCGGAGGAACTTGCGGATGTTCGCGAAGATGGCCCGGCCCTCCTCGACGGCCGCGACGATCGACGCGAAGTTGTCGTCGGCGAGCACCATGTCGGCCGCTTCCTTCGACACGTCCGTGCCGGCGATGCCCATCGCGACCCCGATGTCCGCCTTCTTGAGGGCTGGTGCGTCGTTGACGCCATCGCCGGTCATGGCCACGACGGCGCCCGTCCGCTGCAGCGCCTCGACGATGCGCAGCTTGTGCTCGGGGTTGACGCGCGCGTACACCGACACTGCGGCAACCGTCTCCAGGCCGGCCTCGGGCGTGAGCTTCGCCAGGTCGGCGCCGGTGATGGCGCGCCCGTCCCCGGCGATGCCCAGTTCCCCGGCGATGACGGCGGCGGTTCGCGGGTGATCGCCGGTGATCATGATCGGGCGGATGCCGGCGCTCCTCGCGCGTGCGACGGCCTCGCCTGCTTCCGGCCGCGGCGGATCGATCATGCCGACCAGGCCGGCGAACACCAGCCCCTGCTCGACGCGCTCGTCGGGGTGATCGGCACAGTGCGTGAGGGCGTCTCCGTCGAGCCAGCGCGCGGCGACGCCCAGCGTGCGCAGCGCCTGGCCGGCCAGCGCGTCGTTGATCCGCAGGATCTCCGCGCGCCGCTCGTCGGTGAGGGGACGCCACCCGTCGCCGTGCGCCTCGAATACGCATCGCCCCAGCAGCACGTCGGGCGCGCCCTTGGTGAACACGACGCCGGCGCCCTCGCGCCCGGTGTCGCGATGGATGGTGCTCATCAGCTTGCGTTCCGAGGAGAACGGGACCTCGCCAACCCGCGGCAGTTGCTGCTCGAGGTGGCCGGAACCAAGGCCGCACTTGCGCGCCGCCACCAGGAGGGCGCCCTCGGTCGGGTCGCCTTCGACCGTCCAGCGGCCGTCACGCTGCCGCACGGTGGCGTTGTTCGCCCGGGACGCCACCGCGAGCGCCTGCTCGAGTTCGACCCGCAGCGCGCCTTCGAGCGGGACGCCGCCATCGGCGCGCACGGCGCCTTCCGGCGCGTAGCCCGAACCCTCGAAGGTGCAGCGCCCGCTGGCGGTGACGACCACGCGCACCGTCATCTCGTTCTTCGTGAGGGTTCCCGTCTTGTCGGATGCGATGACGGTTGCCGAACCGAGCGTCTCGACGGCGGCCAGGTGCCGCACGATCGCGTGACGCCGCGCCATTCGCTGGACGCCGATCGAGAGGACGGCCGTCACCACCGCGGGCAGGCCCTCGGGGACGGCCGCAACCGCCAGCGCCACGCCCAGGATCAGCACATCGCTCAGGCCAGCGACGCTGCGCACGTCCTCCACGAGGACGATCGTCACGATCATGATGATGGCGATGGCCACGACGACCAGGCCGAGGATCTTCCCGGTGCGATCGAGTTCCCGCTGGAGCGGCGTCGCCTCGTCGGCGGTCTCCTCGAGGAGTCCGGCGATGCGGCCCATCTCGGTGCGCATCCCCGTGGCGGTCACCAGCGCCGTGCCATGCCCGTAGGTCGCGGCGGTGCCGCTGAAGATCATGTTGTCGCGGTCACCGATCTCGACGTCCTCACCGATCGGGGCGGTGTGCTTGGTGACGGGAAGGCTCTCGCCCGTCAGCGCGGCCTCGGTGACCTGGAGCGCGGCCGATTCGAGCAGCCGCGCGTCGGCCGGGATGGTGTCGCCCTCTTCAACCAGGATGATGTCGCCAGGGACCACCTCGGCGGCAGCCACGCTGCGACGCTCGCCGTCACGGACGACCGTCGCATCGGCCGCCGACATCGCGCGCAGCGCGGCGACGGCGGCTTCGGCCCTCGCTTCCTGGACGTAGCCCATGGTCGCGTTCAGCAGGACCACGGCGAAGATGGCGATGGCCTCGTAGGGCAGCGGGGCGTCGCGCTCGTACACCCACACCACGACGGAGACCGCCGTGGCGACCAGCAACAGGATCACGAGCACGTCCTGGAACTGCGCCAGGAACCGCCGCCAGGCCGGCGTCGGCGGCCTGCCCTCCAGCTCGTTGCGCCCGACGCGATCGAGCCGGCTTCGCGCCTCCTCGGCCGTCAGGCCCCGATGCCGGTCGGTTCGCAGGGCGGTGACGAGGTCGTTGACCGGCAGCCGGTACGGCGCGCCCGGCCCTGACGATTCGGTCAAGGCCAGTGCGGTGCCGGCCCCCCGGGAGAATTGCGCCACGCCCCACGATGTTATCGCACGCGCGGCACGCGCCTGCCCCACGGGTCGTGGCCGCTCGGGATCCGCCGGTGCGTGCGAGCGTCCGCTCGGCGTTGTAGGCGGGCATCACCACCACGGTCTTCTGTCGGCCGTCGGTCATCCCATCCCTTCCAGCGGGGTGTTGGTCCGCCCGAGGCGCGGCGCCATGGCGCGCGGCAACGGCCGGGCCGGCCCGCACGCGCCCTGTCGAGCGCCGCGCGTCCGGATCGGGTTCAGCCGAACAGGGCCTCGACGCCGGCCAGCGACGTCAGGTCGTCGATGACGATGTCGGCGCCCGCGGCTTCCAGCGCGGCGCGATCGTAGGGCCCGGTCGCCACGCCCACGGCCAGTGCGCCGCCGCTGCGCGCGCAGGCCACGTCGTGCGGCGTGTCGCCGATGATCACCACCTCGCGCGGGTCGCGTACCGGGACGCCGGCCTCGCGCGCCCGCGCCATCGCCACCGGGAACAGGTCGTTGCGGTCGGTCGAGTCGTCGCCGTAGGCGCCGAAGGCGAACCGGTCCCAGATGCCGAAGTGCCCGAGCTTCACCTCGGCGCCCCTTCGGAAGTTGCCGGTCAGCAGTGCCAGGTGCGAGCCGTTGAGCCCGGCGATCCGATCGAGGGCCTCCACGACGCCGGGCAGCAGGCGCTTCCGCGGGGAGGGCTTCTCGAGCTCATCGGCAAGCGCCACCACGTAACGCTCGCTGAACCGACGCAGCCACGCCTCGTCCGCATCGTGGTCGGGCGCCACGCGTGCCAGGGCGTCGGCGAGGATCGCCCGGTCGGTCCGGCCCGCCAGCGGGATGCCGAGCAGTCCGTCAGACGTGCCGAAGTGCTCATGGAGGATGCGGGCGAAGGCGCGCAGCCCGGCGCCGCCGGTGTCAACCAGCGTGCCGTCGATGTCGAAGAGCAGGAGTCTGGTCATCTGGATTCCGTGGCCATGAGTCTGACGGATGGCGCCGCCAGCACCCGCCGTCGGGATCGGGACGTGCCCGCTGGCGGCCCCGGCACGCGCGGTCACATCCCCAGCCAGCGCCGCCAGCCGCCGGCGCTCACCAGTTCGCCGGTGCCGGGACGCAAGGTGTAGGCGCGCTGTGCCACCAGTCCCGTGAAGACCTGGTCGTTGGACACGATCAGGACGGTGAACGCGTGCTCGCTGAGGACGCGCAGCGTGTCGTGAGCCAGGCCCGGCACCGCGTCGGGCGACACGCCCAGCGTCGGATGTTCGAACAACAGCACCTGCGGCGCCACGGCGATGGCGCGCGCCAGGTGTGCGCGCATGCGCACGTCGGCAGGCAGATCGCCGGCCGGCCGCTCGAGACTCTCCGTCTCGATGCCGACGCGCGCGGCCAGCGTCCGCACGCGCTGCTCGATGTCCGGCGCCAGGCGATCGATCTCGAGCGTCAGCGGCAGCGCCAGGTTCTGCAGCAGCGTGGCGCCCTCCAGCAGGAAGGCGCGTGG
Organism: Vicinamibacteraceae bacterium; assembly: GCA_039812685.1. GTDB lineage: Bacteria > Acidobacteriota > Vicinamibacteria > Vicinamibacterales > JAFNAJ01 > JBDIBB01. The sequence continues at coordinate 11,064 of JBDIBB010000058.1, read as the reverse complement.
CGTGACGACGCCGAACCGCTCGAGTGACGCGAGCCACTCGGTCTCGTTGCCGATGCTGGCGGTGTCACGTCCGAACACGCGCACGCAACCGGCGTCGGGCAGAAACGCCCCGTTGATCAGGTTGATCAGCACCTCGGCCGCGATTGAATCGATGCCGGCCAGCGCGACCCGGTCGCCGTCGCGCACGTTCAGCGCGGCCACGCGCAGCGGGCGCAGGCCCTTGTAGTCCTTCACCACGCCGGCGATCTCGATGACGGGCGGGGCGACACTGGCCATAGGGAATCGGCAGGAACGCGTCGGCCGGCGAGCCGGGTTCAGGCGTGCGCAAGCCTGTGGGGCAGCCGCGCACAGCCACGCCGGCGCCCTTCGGCGATCAGGTGTTCGTAGTGCGCGCGCGGCAGCGACGAGCAGCCCAGCGAGCGCGGGCGTCCGGGATCTTCGCCGTGGTAATCGGACCCCCCTGTTCGCAGGAGCCCGAGCGCGGCGGCCAGCGCGCCGTAGCGTTCGCGCTGCGCAGCCGTGTGGGCAGGGTGGTAGACCTCGATGGCGGCCAGTCCGTCCCGGCGGAGATCCGCCAGATCGCCGTCGTACGCCAACAACCCTGGATGCGCGATGGCGGCGATGGCGCCCGCCTCGGCCAGCACCCGCACCACCTCATCCGGCGCGGGGCCCCGGCGCGGCAGGTAGGCGGGACGGTCGCGCCCCAGCCAGCGCTCGAACGCCTCGTCGCGTGAGGCGGCGTGTCCGGCGCGCACGAGGGCATCGGCGAGCGCCGGCCGTCCGACTGACCGTGACCGGTGCCGCCCGGCGCCAGCGATCACCGTCTCGACGTCCACGGGCACACCCAGTTCCTCGAGCCGGCGTCCCATCGCCCGCACGCGCACGATGCGATCGGCCCGCTGCGCTCGAAGGAACTCGAGCAGCCGCGGCGACGCCTCGTCGAAACCGTACCCGAGCACGTGCACGTCCTCGCCGCCACGGACCGCGGTCACCTCGATCCCACCGACGAACTCGAGCCCGTCGCGCCCGGCCAGCGCCCGCGCCTCGGCAAGCGCCGCCACGGTGTCGTGATCGGTGATGCTGAACGCCGTGATGCCCGCGGCCCGCACCTCGGCCACCAGCGCCGCCGGCGAGAGGCGCCCGTCGGAACAGGTGGTGTGCATGTGCAGGTCGATCACGACGGCGAGGACTGCGAGTCGCGTGGCCGGCCTGAGGTGGTGCCGCCGGCGGCCGTCCGCTCGCGCTGGACCAGCGCCCGGTACTCGCGCACCAGCAGGTCGAGGTGCTCCTTCTCCTCCTCGGCGAACTCGAGGAAGATGCGCTTGCCCTCGGAGTCCTCGAACCGTTCGCCGTAACGCTGGAAGAAACGGTGCGACGCACGCTCGCAGCGGATGCCGATGAGCAGCGCCTTGCGATCGTCCACGCCGGTGAGCAACTCGTCGGCGCCGGCGGCGAACAGCCCGCTGGCGGCGCCCTTGAAGAACAGGAACGTGGGCCGCCGTTCGAGTTCGGGATCCTGCGCGAGCAGCTCCTGGTAGCGCGCTTCGAGCTTCGCGAGGTGGCTCTTCTCCTCCTCGGCGAGGCGCCGGAACATCTCGCGGCCGCGCGGGTCGGTCGCGATGCGCGCCGCTCGGCTGTAGAACTCGCGGCCGCTGCGCTCGGTGGCGATCGCCACGCGCAGCGCGTCCCGCGCGAAGACCAGCTCGCTGACGCTCTCGTCGGCCGTGGCGGGCTGGCCGGTGCGGCACGGCTCGCACGTGCCGTAGACCTGCAGCACGGCCTGTTCGGCGGTGAAGCGGCGATCGGCCGTCACCTCCTCGATGAGCGTCTCGATGTCACTGCAGAGGAACTCGATCGACCGGTTGCACTGCCGGCACACCAGGTGGAAGTGCCGCGGGTGGCGGTAGGAGTGCTCGAAGCGGAACCGGCCCTCGCCGAAATCGACCTTGTGCGCGATGCCGGCCTCCACCATCCACTGCAGCGTGCGGTAGACCGTGGCGCGGCTGATGCGCGCATCCTGCGCGCGGATGAGATCGACCAGGTCGTCGGCGCTGAGGTGCCCCTGCTGCTGCAGGAACACGCTCACGATCCGGTCGCGCTTGCTCGACCGCTTGCTGCCCGCCGGGCGCAGGCTCTCGACGAAGGCCGTAGGTGACTGCATGGCGCCGGACGTGCGCCGGGTACCGCTGGCGCACTGGCCGGCGGGCGGAGGCGCACGGACACGCCCCCGCGGCCCCGACGTCGATCTAGACGCTGAACGACGATCCGCACCCGCAGGTGGTCTTGGCGTTGGGGTTGCGGATCGTGAACCCCCCGCCAGCCATGTTGTCGAGGAAATCCACCTCGGCGCCCCGCAGGTACCGCGCGCTGATCGGATCCACGTAGAGCATCACGCCATTGGACTCGATCACCTTGTCGGCGTCCGGCGTCGCGCCGTCCTCCTCGATCATCAGGCCGTATTGGAACCCCGAGCATCCACCGCCCTGGACGAAGACACGCAGGCCGGCGCCCGGCTTCAGCTCGTCAGCAAGCAGTTCGTTGATCTTCTCGGCGGCAAGCGTGGTCACGCTGATCATCTCTGGTCGACTCCTCTGACGGGGCGGGCCGCTCGCCCTCCCCGGATTCCCCGATGGAGCCTCCAGTATACGGGATCGGACGCCGCCGGGGCCTCCGCGCGGCGCCCCGGCCGGGCTGGTCCGGCCCCGCCTCGTCACACCTTCGCCAGCAGATCCAGCTTCTCGCCCGAAGCCCGCTCCACGTCCTTGTGCAGGCTGTTGCCGTGTGCGTCCATCGTCACGATGGCCGGGAAGTCGGCCACCGTGAGGTGCCACATCGCTTCCGGCACGCCGAACTCCAGCAGCGACACGCCATCGACGGCCTTCACCGTGCGAGCGTAGAACTGCGCGGCGCCCCCGATGGCGTTGAGGTAGACCGCGCCATGCTGCGCCAGCGCCGTCAGGGTCTTCGCGCCCATGCCCCCCTTGCCGATGACGGCGCGCACGCCATACCTCGCGATGACGTCGGCCTGGTACGGCTCCTCGCGGATGCTGGTGGTCGGACCGGCCGCCACCATCTTCCACCCCTCGCCCTCCTTCACCATGACCGGCCCGCAGTGGTAGATGACGCCGCCCCGCAGATCCACCGGGGGCTCGTGCGCCATCAGGTGATGGTGGACCGTATCGCGGCCCGTGTACATCCGGCCGTTCACCATCACCACGTCGCCCACCTTCAGCGAGCGGACCGTCGCCTCGTCGAGCGGCGTGGTGAGCACGCGCTCGTGGCCGCTGCGCACGAAGCCCACGGTGCCCGGCTCGAACATCGGCTGACTCGGCCGGTCGCCGTCGCGGTAGAGCCACTGCGTGATCTCACCCGTCCGGGCATCGAGCACGACGCCGAGCCGGCGGAACGCCCAGCAGTCATAAGCCACCGACACGAAGAAGCTCGCCGGCAGCCGGTTCTGCACGCCAACCTTGCACCCGATGAGCGACACGTCGCCGCCGAACCCCATGGGGCCGACGCCCAGCGTGTTGACCGTCGACATCACCTGCGCCTCGAGCGCGGCCAGCCGCTCGTCGGGATTCACGTCATCGAGGGTCCTGAAGAGCTGCTGCTTCGCGTGCAGGTAGCTCGAGGTGCGGTCGCCGCCGATGCACACGCCGACGGCACCCGGACTGCACCCCTTGCCCTGCGCCTGCCACACGGCGTGCAGGATGCACTTGCGCACGCCCTCGAGCGAGCGATCCGCGCGGCCCAGGTGCGGCAGGTCGAGCGGCAACGCATACTGCGCGTTGGTGTTCTCGCACCCGCCGCCCTTCAGGATCAGCTTCACCTCGATGTCGTCGCGCTCCCACTGTTCGAAGTGGACGATCGGCGTCCCCGGCCCGAGGTTGTCACCGGAGTTCCTGCCGGTGATCGAGTCCACCGAGTTCGGCCGCAGCTTGCCGCGCCGCGTGGCCTCGGCCACGGCCTCGCGAATCCGGGCCTCCATCCAGATCTGGTTCGCGCCGACCGGCACCTTCACTTCGAAGGTGGGCATGCCGGTGTCCTGGCAGATGGGCCCCTCGGCCTCGACCGCCTGATCGATGTTCTCCGCGATGATGGCCAGCGCCTGGCCACCCGAGCTGGTCGGGATCTCCCGGCCCAGCGCGTCGCGCATGGCACGACGCACGTCAGGCGGCAGGTCCACGGAGGTGCGGGTGATCAACGTGACGATGCTGTTGAAAAAGGCGGGAATCATTGGGCCAGTATAGACCTGCCCGGGGCCGGGGGGATTACCATGATCGGCATGAGCTGGCCCTTCCCGCGATCGTGTGCCGCGCCCGGCCTGCGCGGGACGCGCCTGGCGCTGGTTCTCGCCTTCGGCGGCTGGCTGGCGCTGGTCACGGCGCACCCCGCCGCGCAGTCGCGCCACGGCCGGCTGTTCCCGCCGCGCGACCTCGCGCTGCTCGAAGGCCCCGACCGCGACGCCTGGCAGCAGCCCGGCCGCATCATGGACGCGCTCGGCATCGGTGACGGGTCGGTCGTGGCCGACATCGGCGCCGGCGGCGGATGGTTCACGATCCGCCTGGCGCGCCGCGTGGGCCCCAACGGCATGGTCTACGCCGAGGACGTCCAGCGGCAGATGATCGAGTCGATCGAGCGGCGCGTGCAGCGCGAGGCGCTGCGCAACGTGCGCATCGTGCTCGGCACCGCCGAGAACCCGCGCCTCCCGAACGGCGCGCTGGACGCCGCGCTGATCGTCGACGCGTATCACGAGATGGACGACCGCATCCCGCTGCTGCGCAACCTCGCCCGGTCGTTGAAGGCCAGCGGCCGACTCGGCATCGTCGACTTCCGGCTCGATGGCGGCGGCCCAGGCCCGCCGCTCGACGAGCGCATCGCGCCGGACCTGGTGATCGCCGAGGCGCACCAGGCCGGCCTGCGACTGCTCTCGCAGGAGACGTTCCTCCCGTTCCAGTACCTGCTGGTCTTCGGCCGGGCCCCGGCCGCCGGCCTATAATCGACGCGCCTGCCCCCGGGCTCCCGGATCGTGACTCCTCCATCCGCGCTTCCCTCGTTTCTCATCCACTATCAGGCGCTGGTCGAAGACGCCCTGGACCGGCTCGTTCCGCCGGAGGACCAGCCACCCGAGCACGTCCACCGCGCCATGCGCTACACGTTGCTGGCGCCCTCCAAGCGCGTGCGCGCCGCGCTGGCGCTGCTCGGCGCCGATGTCTGCGGCCGCGAGCCGCGCGCCATGGGCGTGGCGCTGGCCGCGGAGTTCGTCCACGCGTCGTCGCTGATCCTCGACGACCTGCCCTGCATGGACGATGCCCAGATGCGTCGCGGGCAGCCGGCGAGCCACGTGGTGTTCGGAGAGGCGACGTCGCTGCTGGCCAGCTTCGCGCTGCTCGATCTGGCGTATCGGACCCTGACGCGTCACTACGAGGATCATCTGGCCGCGCGCCTGGTCACCCTCTTCAGCGAGACCGTCGGCACCGACGGGCTCGTCGGCGGACAGGCCGACGACCTGCTCGCCGCCAATCGCGAGATCACGTTCGAGCGCCTCGAGCGCATCCACCGCCTCAAGACGGGCATGCTCTTCAGCGCGGCGGCAACCGGCGGCGCGCTGGCGGCCGGCGGGCTGCCCGCCCAGGTGAGCGCGCTGGCGGCCTACGCCAAGAACCTCGGGCTGGCGTTCCAGGTGGTGGACGATCTGCTCGACGTCGAGGGCGCGGAAAGCGAGACCGGCAAGTCGCTGCGCCGCGACGAGAAGAAGACGACGTTCGTGTCCTTCAGCGGCCCGCTGGGCGCGCGCGAACTGGCGGGTGAGCTGTGCGCGACGGCGACCGCCGCGCTGGCGCCGTTCGGGTCGCGGGCCGATCGCCTGCGCGAGCTGGCCGACTTCGTCGCGAGACGCACCCGCTGATGGCGCATTCCCACCCGGAGGACGTCGATGCCCTGCGCGCCAAGCTGAAGGCGCTCGGCTACCTCGACGCCGGCGTGGACCGTTTCGTGCTCGCGCCGGTTCGCGCCGGGCGCAGCTTCTGGCAGATCGCGCTGCGCGCCTGCCTGCGGATGGGGGTGCTCGGCGGCCTCCTGCTCGGGGTTTCCGGCGGGATCGCCGTGGCCGCGCGCCTCCCCGGGCTGGTGACCGGCGCACGCGACGCGCTCGTGCTCGCGGCGATGCTCGCCGTCGCCTTCGGCGCGGCCATCTCCCTTGCGGCGCTGCTGGTCATCGCGGCCGCGGCCCGTGCCGTGCGCTGGCTCGGCCCGGCGCCAGCCGTCTCGCGACGAGCCCGCCCGCTGGCGCTGACCGTCGGGGCTCTGGTCGGCGCCGCCTGCCTCGCGTACCTCACGCTGTGGTGGCAGGCCGCCGGCGACGCCTCGGCCTGGTGGATCACGACCGCGGCCCTGCTGATGGCGACCGTGATCAGCGCGCTGCTCGCGCACGCGACGACCACCATCGCGCAGGTGGTGGTGGCCGGCACGACGCCCGGCCGCGACGTGACGCCACGGCGCCGGCTCTCCCTGCGCGCAAGCGCGGCCATGGCCGGCGTCGGCGCCGCTCTAGTGGCCGGCACGATCGCCCTCGCGCCCTCCACGCCGGCCCGGGATCCCGTACCGCCCGCGCTGACAGTGGTGCCAACCGGCATCCGGCTGGTCGTGGTGGCGATCGACGGCTACGATGCTGAACTGGCAGGGCGCCACGAACCCGGCCCCACCGTGCCCGCCCTCGCCCGCACCCGCGCCCTCATGCCCCGCATGAGCAGCGACCCAGCCCGTGAATGGACGACGATCGCCACCGGGTGGCCCGCCGAGCGGCACGGGGTGACGGCCCTCGAAGTGCGACGGATCGCCGGCCTCGAAGGCCAGATGCCGGCCTCGACGCCGGCTTCCAGCTGGACCTCGGCCGTGGCGGCCGCCGCCGACCTGTTGCGTCTGACGCGGCCCGCGCTCAACACCGGCGTCATTCGTCGCGAGAAGACGTTCTGGGAAGTGGCGGCCCAGGCGGGCCTGCGGACGGTCGCCGTGAACTGGTGGACGAGCTGGCCCGCCGGCGAGCACGACGGCACGGTGCTCTCGGAACGCGCCGTGCTGCGCCTCCAGGCCGGCGGCGCGCTGGCCGGCGAGATCGCGCCCGCCTCGCTCTATCCGGACCTCGAGGCGCGCTGGCCCGACCTGTCGGCCCGTGCCCGCGCCATCGCGCACGGCGTGCTCGCCACCCGCGACCTGCCGGCCGACGCGCCGTTGACTGGCGACGTGCCGGCCGACAGCGGCATCCCGGACGCGGTGACCGGCGCACTGCTCGAGGCCGCCACCCTCGACGCCCAGCAATACGTCCTGCTCGACGCCCTGCTCGGCGCCGACATCGATCTCGCGACCATCTACCTGCCGGGGCTCGACATCCTCACGAACCGGCTGCGACATCTGGGGGCATCACAGGGCGCGACATCGGTCGTCCTCGGCAGCGCGGACGCCGTCCACCGCTACTACCTGTGGCTGGGCCGGCTCCTGGCCAGCCTGCGGCGACAACCCCCTCGCGGAAGCGTGCCGGCGGCGGATTCGCGGGAGACGGTCGCCGGCCGGGCCCACGTGCTGTGGATCGTGGGCCATCCCGGCCGATCGTCCGCACAGGGCCGAGCGATGCTCGGTACGGACCTGCCGGCCGATTCACCCGCCGGCGAGTCGGACGAGCTCACACAGGCGACGCTGTTCGACGTGGCGCCGACGATCCTGCGGGCACTCGGGGTACCGCTCAGCCGCGAGTTGCCCGGTCACCCGCTGTGGGGACCTGCGCCGACGGCGGCTGGCGCCGGCAACGGCCCCGAAGCGCCGGCGGTTGCCACCTACGGCCGCCGCGGCACGACCCGGACGGCCGCCGCGGGTCCCGCCACCCTCGACGAGGAGATGCGCGAGCGCCTGCGCAGCCTGGGATACGTGCAGTGAGCGCCCCGCCCGCGCCCGCGCCGCGCACGCCGGCGGCGTGGCCGCTTGCCGCCTGGCGTCTCCTGCGGCGCCTCCGACCCGAGGAAGCGCTGTTCGTCGCGGGCTTCGTGCCTTCAACCGCCGTCACGCTCTACGCCTACACGGTGCTCTCGGGCACGGGCCATGACACGGCACGCATCGAGGGCGGCCTGCTGCGCCTGGCCGTGGCCGCGGCGCTGGCGCTGACGATTCCGTGGATCGAGCACGCGCGCCCGCGCTGGCGGGGATGGCGCGGCGGCGCCGCCGATTTCTACCGCACGATTCTGCCGTTCCTGCTCTGCATCGCCGTCTACACCAACCTGCACGACACGGTGCGGTTCGTGAACCCGCACGACATCCACCAGCGCCTGCTCGCCGTGGAGGAGTGGATGTTCGGCGGCCAGCCGGTGGTGTGGGCCGAGGCGTACATCACCCGCGGGCGAACCGAGTTCTTCAACGCCTTCTACGCCAGCTTCTTCCTGATTGGCCCGTCGGCGGTCATCCTGCTGTGGGCCAGCGGCCGGCGCGCGGAGGCGCGTGAGGCGCTGCTTGGCATCATCGTCTGCTTCTACACCGGGTACCTGCTGTACGTGGTGTTCCCGGCTGCGCCGCCCCGGCTCTACATGGAATCGCTCGGCTATTTCTCGGTGGACCTGAAGGGCGGCCCCATCACCAACTTCCAGGAAGCGCTCATCCGGATGGTGCCCAACGACGCATCCCGCGCGGCGTTCCCCAGCCTTCACGCGGGCGTGAGCGCCGTGTCGCTCTACTACGTCTGGCGTCACTGCCGGTGGTATTTCCCCATCCTGCTGCCGGTGGTCGTGGTCCTGCTGATCTCGACGGTGTACCTGCGCCACCACTGGGTGGTGGACCTGATCGCCGGCGCGCTGCTGCTGCCGTGGGTGGCGTGGGTGACGCCGCGGTTCGATCGATGGTGGCGGGCGGGCGCGCTCGCAAGCCGCTGACCGCGACATCCCGGGGTCAATCGCCCGGCGGCCTCCGGCGGGATCTCGGATAATCTATCTGGTTACGGGTGGAGGCCGGGGGGCCTGCGGCGTCGTGCGTCGCGCCCGGCACCACCCGGCCCCATCAGCCGAACCACTGTCATGTCCGATATCCTCGACAAGCTCGCGTCGATCGACACCCGGTACGACGATCTGATGCGCCGGATCGGCGATCCCGCCGTGCAGGCCGATCCCGCGGAGTTCAAGGCCGTAGGCAAGGCACTGCGCGAGATCGAGCCCCTTACGCAGAAGGGGCGCGAGTACCGCCAGGTGCTGAGCGATCTCGAGGGCGCCCGCGAGCTGGCGGCGTCGGGCGACGCCGAGATGGCCGCGCTCGCCGCCGAGGAGGTGCGCGAGCTGGAGGCACGCGCCGCCGCCCTGCTGTCGGACATCGAGCTGCTGCTGCTGCCCAGGGATCCCAATGACGAGAAGAACGTGCTGCTCGAGATCCGCGCCGGCACGGGAGGCGACGAAGCCGGGCTGTTCGCGGCCGACCTGTTCCGGATGTACGCGCGGTATGCCGAGGCGCAGGGGTGGAAGATCGAGGTGATGTCGCAGAGCGAGGGCGCCGTCGGCGGGCTCAAGGAAGTGATCGCCTCGGTGGAGGGCAACCGCGTCTACAGCCGGCTGAAGTACGAGAGCGGCGTCCACCGCGTGCAGCGCGTTCCGGCCACCGAGGCCAGTGGCCGCATCCACACGTCGACGGCCACCGTGGCGGTGCTGCCCGAGGCCGAGGACGTCGACGTCCACGTCGATCCCAAGGACCTGCGCATCGACACCTTCTGCTCGAGCGGGCCCGGCGGGCAGAGCGTGAACACCACCTACTCGGCCATCCGCATCACGCACCTGCCCACCGGCCTCGTCGTGTCGCAGCAGGACGAGAAGTCGCAGGTCAAGAACCGGCAGAAGGCGATGAAGGTGCTGCGCGCACGCCTCTACGAAATCGAGATGCGCAGGCAGCAGGACGCCATCGCGCAGAGCCGGCGTAGCCAGGTGGGGACCGGCGAACGCTCCGAGAAGATCCGCACCTACAACTTCCCGCAGAGCCGCATCACCGATCACCGCATCAACTTCACCACCCACCAGCTCACCGGCGTGCTCAACGGCGACCTCGACGATCTCGTCGGGCACGTGGTGTCGCACTACACCGCCGAACGGCTGAAGGAAGCCACCTCCACGGGCCCGACCTCCTGAGGGCCCGCGCGCGATCGATCCGATGACGGTCCGCGAGGCGGTTGACGCGGCGCGAGACACGCTCTCCACCGGCGGACTCGACGCCGTTGATGCCGCGATCGACGCACGCGTGCTCGCCGGCGAGGCCTTCGGCCTCGACCGCGCGGCCCTGATCGTGCGCGGTGACGAACAGGCCGGCCCGGCGGCGCTCGCGCGGCTCGACGCCTTCGTGAGCCGCCGGCTCCGCCGGGAGCCGGTGGCCTACATCCTCGGCCGCCGTGAGTTCTACGGGCGCGAGTTCGTGGTGTCGCCCGCCGTGCTCGTCCCGCGTCCGGAGCCCGAGATCATCATCGACGCGGCCATCGGCCGGTTCGCGCGCGACACCGCCTTCGACGTCCTCGACGTGGGGACCGGCAGCGGCTGCCTCGCGGTGACGCTGGCCCTGGAGTTCCCGCGCGCGAGGGTATGGGCCACCGACGTGTCGGCGGCCGCGCTGGGGGTCGCTCGCGAGAACGCCCGCCGTCACGACGTGTCCGGCCGCGTCACCTTCCGGCAGGCGTCGCTCACCGCCGGCGCGGGCCCGGTGGAACTGCTCGTCTCCAACCCCCCTTACGTGCCGAACCCCCTGCGCAGGTCGCTGCCGCCGGAGGTCGGCGAACACGAACCGCCGGTCGCGCTGTTCGGCGGCCCGGACGGCCTCGACGTGATCCGCGCGCTGATCGCGGAGGCGGCGCGTGCGCTCACGCGCCCGGGAGCGTCGGCGGGGGCGCCCTCTGGCGGCTGGCTGCTGCTGGAGTGCGGAATCGGCCAGGCGGACGAGATCCAGCGGCTGCTCGACGCGACGGGATGCTTCGACGCCATCCACGCGCTGGCGGATCTGCGGGGGATTCCCCGCACGATCGCGGCGCGCAGGCGGTGAATCGGATCGGTGGGCCCGCGG
>JBDIBB010000057.1:0-25079 GCA_039812685.1 Vicinamibacteraceae bacterium | reverse complement strand
CGCTGGTGTTGCCCGACAGATCCACGGCGCGCGCGGTCACGGTCAGCGTCTGACCATCCTGCACCCAGGCGGGCACGCTCACCGTGAAGATGGCTTGTGCCTGGGCCAGCGCGGGAGAAATGGCCTTCGCGTCACTGAAGGTGAAGGCGCCGGTACCCGAGATCGTGATCCGGGTCACGCCGATTTCGTCCCGGGCCGTGGCGATCAGGCGCACGGGCTGGCCCGGCACCATCTCGAGCACGCCCGTCTCGGGCTCGATCGTGACGGTGGGCGGCACGCTGTCGGCGATCGGCAGGATGATCTGGCCGGAGTCGGCTCGGTTGCCGGCGGCGTCGATCGCGAACGCCGAGAGCGTCACGCGATCCGTCGGCCCGGCGCCGGCGTCCACCACGAAGGTGAAGGCTACGGCAACGGCGGCCTGCGCCTCGTCGAGCGTGCGCGCCTCGCTGAAGGTGGCGGCGCCGGTGGCGGCCAGGCCCACGCGCGCGATCGTCCCGGGATCGGAGGCCACGACGACGGCCGTCACGCTCTGCCCAGGCCGCACGCGCTGCCCCGTGCTCACGCCGGTGATCTCCACGGTGGGCGGCACGCCATCGAGCACCGTGACGGTGACGGGGGTGGCCGACGCCGTCTGCCCCTTGGTGTCCGCGGCGCTCGCCTCGATGGCGAAGGACGTGCCGGGCACGACCAGGGCGGGCACGTCGAAGGCGAAGGTGGCCGTGCGGTCGCCAACCACGGGGCGCACCGGCAGCGTGGCGGCGGTACGCGTGTCGCCGGTGTTGGCCCGGTAGCCGATGGCCGTGACGCCGAGGTCGTCGGTTGCGCGCACCTGCACGGTGATGCGGTCGCCGTTGCGCGCGGTGATGGGCGAGGCGGGCGACAGGAACGTCACGGCGGGTGGCTGATCGGCGACGACCGTCAGGCTCGTCATGACGGGCGCCAGGCCACGGTTGCCCGACGTGTCGGTGGCGATGGCCCCCACCTCGATCTGGCTGCCCGGCGCGCCCAGGGCGGGCGTCGCCTGGAAGACCAGCGTGAACGGCAGGGTGCGCGCGACGGCGGCCGGCGCACCGTTGACGAAGAAGTCGACGAACGCCACGTCGGTGCTGCCGACGTCGGCCACCACCCGGGCCACGCCGTTCTCGATCACCGTGCCACCGCCCTCCACCGACAGGCCGAGGATCCGCGGTGGCGTGCGGTCGGTCGTGCTGAAGCCGATCGTCGTGCCCGCGGGCTGCGCGTTGCCCGCGATGTCCCGCGCGGCCAGCACCGACACCTGGTACGCCCGGTCCTCGTCGAGCGGCCGGGTCGGCGTGAAGATCACCACGGTGTTGCCGAACGCGAAGTCGATGCGGCCATCGACCGGCGTCCCGTCGCGCGACAGCACGATGGCCGGGCCGCCGAAGGCGAGCGGATCGACGGGCTCGCTGAACTTCACGCGAATCGGGGTGTGGATGGTGACGCCCGTCGCGCCGGCGCCGGGCGAGACCTCGAGCGTCGCCGGCGGCGTGATGTCCACCGTCGTGAACGCCGCGGCAAATGGCGTCATCTCCTTGCCCAGCGGGTCGCGGAGGTTGTCCACCTCCACGGTGTACCGTGCCTGGTCGGCCAGCGGCGACAGCGGCCGGAAGGTGACGACGCGGTCGCCCGCCCCGGTCTCGAGCGTGCCGGCGACCTGCCCGGACGGCCCGGTGATGCGGATGTTGGCCGAGGTGACGCCCGACAGGTCGAGCGCCTCGCTGAACTCCAGGCGCACCGACGCCCCGAGCGCCACGCCGGTGGCGCCGTTTGCCGGACTGAGGCTCGTGATCGTCGGCGCGGCCGTGTCGAGCACGATCGCGCCCAGCTCGGTCGGGCCGTCGATGACGACCGTACGTCGCGCCAGGCCGGGGCCGATGGGATCGCGCAGGGCGAGCGTCCACGTCCGTGTGCCCGCGATCGAGACCACCGGGAACTCGAACCGGCCGTCCGCACCCGTCTCGGCGAACAGGCGCGCCGGGCCCTTCATCAGTTCGGCCACGATGCTGGCCGCCTTCGTGCCGTCGGGGAACGTGACCTCCCCAGACAGGCTGCCGGACGGCTCGAGCACGATCCGCAGCCCGGTGCGGCTGGCGCCCGGACTCACCTCGTCGCCAACCGATCCGCGCAGGCCGGTGACGGGATCGATCGCGGTGATGGAGAACGTGCGCACGGCGAGGCCGGTGAAGGCGAAGGCGCCCGTGGCGTCGGTCGCGGTCTGGCACGCGCCATCGCACCCGGTGGCCGGCTGTCCGGTCAGCAGGAGGTTGATCGGACGATCGGGTGGCGTGCCGTCGGCGTCGACGACGACGCCGCTGACGCTGGAGAGACCGACGAGCGGCACGACGACGTTCGCCACCTGGCCGTCGAAGAGGAGGTCGGCGTACGAGGTCCCCGTGTTGGCGGTGGCCTGCGAGCGCGCGACGACGCGGTAGCGGCCGATCGGGAGGCCGTCGAGGCGGAAGGTGCCGTCGGGCGCGGCCGTCAGGTTGCGGCCCGGCGAGAACGGGCCCCGGTCGACCGTGATCTCGGCGTTGCCCGCCACGGCGCCGCTGGCCTCCACCACGACGCCCGCGATCACCGCGGTCGCCGGCGTGACGATGTTGACGACAATCGGCACGTCCACGATCTGGCCGGGGCGGGCCACCGCGCCCGTGACGTTGGCCGATCCGACAATCCCCAGCTTCGAGGCGTGCACGCGGAACGGCCCCACGGCGGCTCCGGGGAACGAGAAGCCGCCGTCGACGCCGCTGCTGGTGCGCAGCGCCGGCAAGGGCCGGCCCGACGGGGCCGACTGCTCGAGGCGGACTTCCCAGTTCTGCAACGGCTCGAGGGTGCCGGCGGCCAGCAGCGTGCCGCGCACCAGGCCGAGCGCCACGAGCGACACGTTGACGGGTACGTCCTGCCCGTTGAAGTCGATGCGGGACTCCCCGTACCCGCGAGAGGCGGTGCGCGCGTCGAACGCCTCGACGCGCACGACGCCGAGGGGAATCTCGGCCTGGGAGTACGTTCCCTCGGGACCGGTCACGGCGAAGGCCACGGGGCCGGCGGCGTTGGAGATCACCACCTCGGCATTGGCGACCGGCGTGAGGCCGTCGGCCTGGAACACGGTGCCGCTCACCGAGCCGGTCGCGTCGAACAGGAACACCTCGACGACCACCGTCGCGTCGCCGGCGACAACGCGGCCGGACGCCCGTCCGACGAAGCCGTTGCGCACGTCGGTGGCGCGCACGAGGAGGTCGCCTTCGCTGAAGGCGTCGCCGCCAGCGAACCGGGCCACGCCGGCGTCCTCGCCCGCGCTGCCGGCCACGCGGATCAACTTGCGTTTCGGCGCCTCGATCTGCTCCACCTCGACGCGTGCGCCGGGGATCGGCACGGGGTTGCCCTGCGCGTCACGGTTGGCGGCGTACACGTGCACGACCACGTCGCTCAGGCCCAGCAGGCGCACGGCGAAGTCGGCCGATTCGCCGGCCTTCACCGAGCCCTTCAGCGTGGCGATGCGGCCCGAGCCGGCGTCCTCCGCGGTGATCGTGAACGCGCCCGCGTTGACGATCGGGAAGCGGAACCGCCCGTTCGCTCCGGTGACGACGGTCACTTCCTGGATGCCCTGCGGGATGGTCTGGCACACGTTGTCGCCGAAGTCGTCCTCGGCGCAGAACACCTTGAAGGCTTCCGACGTGTAGCGGACGATGACGTTCTCGCCGGCCGGCGTCACGCCGTCCGGCAGCAGCACGGTGCCGGTGATCTCACTCGTCGGCTGGAGCCGCAGCGTGATGTTCGCGGTGGCGCCCGCGGCCAGCGTACCCTGGAAGGCGATGGGGTCGGGACTGAACTGCCCGGCGGCGCGCAACGTGAAGCCGCCGGCCCACACCCCGTTGAAGGAGAAGCCGCCGTCGAGCCCGGTCTGCACGATCCGGTAGTTCTCGACGCGCTCGAACTTCGAACCGATGCGGCCGCCGGCAATCACCAGCTGCTCGCCCGACACGCTCACATGGGCCGGCAGCGGCGTCACCCCGTCGTCGTCCACGACGCGGCCGGTGACGCGGCCCTGGCCCCGGAAGGTGATGTTGGCGGCCACGACCTGCCGGAAGAAGCTGACGGTGACCGGTACGATGTTGCCGTCGCTGAAGTCGGCGCGGAATGCCGAGAGGCGGTAGTCGCCCACCTTGATGCCGTCGATGCGGTAGCCGCCCGAGACGTTGGTGGTGGCCTGGCCGTCGATGCACGCGGCCTTCACACTCTGCCCCGTCCTCGGGTCGACGGTCGTGCAGTCGCGCAGCAGGTAGACGGTCACGCCGGCGACCGGCGTCGCGCCGTTGCTCTCGCGAACGATGCCCGCGACCGACCCAACCGCGGAGAGCACCACCGTGGCGTTGTAGGTCTCACCCGTTCGCAGGACGTCGATCTCCGTCTGACCTCTCGTGCCGAGCCCGTCGCTGACGGCCACGATCGCCCGGCGGCCCACCGGCACGTCGACGAGCGTGAAGCGCCCGTCGGCGCCGGCGGTGACGATGCTCAGGCCGCCGCCCACGCGCGCCCCGGGGACGGGCCCGCCCGACGGATCCAGCACCACGCCCGTGACCGTGGCCAGGCCGCCCACCAGCAGCACGTTGAGGCTGGCGGTGGCCTCAGGGGCGAGCTGGAGGCTGGCGTCCCCCTGCTCGAGGCCCGCCGCGTCGAAGGCCAGCAGGCGCAGTTCGCCGGACGTGATGCGCTCGAAGCGGAACGCTCCGCCGACGTCGGTGCGCGTGACGGCAATCGCGCACTCCTCGGGCTCCTCGACGGCGCCCGGCGGCGGCGGACAGCGCACGCCTTCCTGGCTTCGGTTGCGGTAGTAGGCGTGGACGGGGACATCGGCGACAGGCGTGACACCCTCGCTGCGCAGCACGAACCCCGCGATGGTGCCGACCTGGACCGGCGCGGTGGTCGCGTCGAAGAGCGTGATGTCGCGGACGACCACCGCACCGGGCGACGGCACGTTCTCGCTGATGAAGACCCGGGCCGGCGGCTGCACCGAGACGGCCTCGACAAGGAGGTTGCCGACCGGCACACGGTCGAAGCGGTACCGCCCCTCACTGTCGGTGGTGGTCCCGAACTGCGACTGGTCGGTGAGGCTGGTGACGCGCACCACCGTGCCCGCCAGCGGCCGGCCCGAGGTGTCGAGCGTGCGGCCCTCGATGGCGCCTCTCCCCAGGAACACCACGTCCACCGTGAGCCGCTGCGCATCGTGCGCGAGGTTGAAGCGCAGTTCACGGAACTGCTCGGTGTCGGGATCCAGGGCGACGAGCTTGACGTTGGAGATCTTGGGTCGCCACACGTAGTCGAACGAATAGCGGCCCTGCTCGTCGGCCGGCTTCGAGCTGATGCCGAAGGTGACCGGCTCCTCATCGCACATCGCCTCGTAGAACAGGCGCACGTTCGCGAAGGACGCCGGGCGGCCGCTGGCGTCGAGCACCTGGCCCGAGACGACGCCGGCCGTGTCGGGCACCGTGGCCCCGATCGGACGCGTGTCGGGAGCCAGCATCGGCTGACCGCGACGATCGACGAGGCCGCTCACCGTGAGCGACCGCGGCACGAACGGTCCAATCGGGTCGCGCAGGCCGAGGAACACGATGCGACGACCGGGCTGCAGCGCGACGCCGACCACGCGGTTGCCGTCCACCTCGTATTTCGAGATCTCGCCCGCGCCCACCTTGTCCTGTGCCTGCTCAGGCGTCACTTCCTCGCTGAGCAGCACGGCGATCACGCGGCCCGGCCTGGCCATCACCCCGCCTTCGCAGGTGAGCACGTCGGCATCGGCCTGCTGGCTGACCCCCACCACCGACGGCGCCGGATCCTCCACCTCGATCACCGACGAAGAAGCCACGGGTGCGCCACCGGCCGGCACGCCGTGGTCGAAGAACTCCACGCCGATGAGGTGCGCGTCGCCGGCCGCGGGCGTCAGGACGGGCACCTGGCCCAACGCGACATCGTCGAAGATGGCCTGCCGGAACGTGCCGTCCTGGCGCGGAATCACCAGGCTGAGCCCGAAACGACCACCCGGGGCCGCGGCCGGATTGCGGCGCAGTTCGAGCACGTAGTCGCCCGAGGGCGAGGCGAGCAGTCCGAGCTGGGCGGTGAGCTGATCGGACGAGGCGCCGAAGGCGAGCAGGTCGCTGAAGGGCACGTCCTTGACGATCTTGCCGTCGGCGCCGGCGAGGCCCGTGCGCCGGCCCGCGGCGTCCCTCAGCACCAGCGTCACCGGCAGGGGCGCCCCGGTGGTCGAGGTCAGCAGCACGCTGACGTGCGGCGCCCGGAACGAGGCGGCCGACGCCAGGGCCCCGTGGAACCCCGCCAGGCCCTGCTGCGCCAGCGAGTCGGCCAGCAGGTCGACCACGCGCGCGGCCACGATGTCGCCGCGCGCCGACCGCCGCCGCAACTCGTCGAAGCCGCGATAGTCGCCCTCGATGAAGGGCAACTCGCGCGGCGTGTTGCGTTCGGGCAGCCGGGCGTAGTTGTTGCCGGCGAAGTCCAGCAGCAGATGCCACGCGCTGGCCGGCAGCGGTTCGCCGAGGGTGGCGCGGAAGCCCGCCTCGGCCACCTCGACGGCGCGGTCGTAGACGACCTTGCGCGAGAAGCGGGTGAGGTCGCGCGGCAGTGCGGCCGCCGGGGCCGTCGCCACCGCGTACGCGCGGCCGAGCAGGCCGAGCGCCGCATCGCGCAGCGGCTTCGGCAGGCCGTCGGCCTCCTTCGGCAGCACCAGCGAGTCTGGCGACAGGGGAACGCCGAGGTCGCCCACCGACGTCTTCAGCGCGAAGCGGCCGGCGACGTTCTCGTCGGAGTCGAGCGTGGCGGCCGTCACCCGCCCCGAGACGCTCGACACCAGGTCGAAGCTCACCGTCTGCGCATCGCCCGGCGGGATCGCGTCGATCGCCTGGCTGGGTGGACCGACGAGCGTGGCCCCGCTGACGTTGCGGCCGAACAGGTTGACGCTCACGAAGTTGGCCGGGCTCTCACCGGTGTTGGTGACGGTGACGTCCAGCGCGTACCGCTCGCCCGCCGCGACGATCTCCGGATGGGTGAACGTCAGCGTGAACCGCGGATTCCGCACCAGCACCGCGCCTGCCGCGCGGCCCCGGATCGGCACCGGGCCCACCGGCAGGCCATCGAGCACACCGGCGAGTTCCATCTCGATGACGTGGCTGCCCTCGCGGCGCCCCTCCACGAGGAACTCGGCGTTGCCGGTCTCGCCAGGTCCGAGTGACACGATGTCGTCGCTCGTGCCGAGCCGGCCGTCGGGCCCGGCCTGCCT
Organism: Vicinamibacteraceae bacterium; assembly: GCA_039812685.1. GTDB lineage: Bacteria > Acidobacteriota > Vicinamibacteria > Vicinamibacterales > JAFNAJ01 > JBDIBB01. The sequence continues at coordinate 17,770 of JBDIBB010000057.1, read as the reverse complement.
CACCGGCACGGTGGTTGCCGCCCCGCCGCTCGCGGTCTGCGCCATGCGCAGCGGATCGTCGGCGCTGCCCGCCACGGTGTCGGCGCCGGGCGGCAACTGGATGGTGGCCGTCAACTCGCTCACCGACAGGCGCGAGCCCGTCGGCGCCACGTTGGCCACCATCAGCAGCACGCTGAAGTACTGGTTCAGGAACCCGATGTCCCCCGGAATCACGACGACGCCCGGGATGGGCGGCACGACGAAGTTCTGGCCCTGCACCTCGGGCGCGCGCAGCACGAAGCCCGTTACGCTGAGGTTCGGGATTGCGGCCTGGATCGCCAGCGTGTCGGGAACGATCGTCGAGAGATCCTTCAGCTGCGGCTCGATCGTCGTGAGCTCGTGGGGAGGCTGGGGCTCGGCGCCGGCGATCGCCGGCAGCACGACCGGGAACTCGATCCTGATGTCGTTGCCCGGGGAGATGGCGAACGCCGCGGCGAAGTTGAACGCCTGGAAGTTCGAGCTGTCGAAGACGATGCCCTTCTCGCGGATCTCCTCGGCGGTGAGCGGCCGGGCCGTGATCTGGGTCACGAGCAGCTTCTCGATGACCGTGATCACCGCCGTCTCGGGGGAGCCGTGCAGCAGCACCTCGCCGCCGCTGACCAGACGGATGTTCTCCACCGTGTGGATCCCCGCCACGGTGAGCGGCGGGACGTTCAGCGGCGAGTTCGGCGTGGCACGCAGCTCCACGGGTCCGGCGAAGCTCGGGCCGCGCAACGTGGCGCGCACCTCGGCGTCGGGCGCAAACGGCGGCAGATCGCCAGGACCGGACGGCGCCTGCAGGAACGTCGAGACGATTGTGGCGATGTCCTTCGGGACGGTCTGTTCCCCGGGCTCGACCCGCAGGCCGATCCCGTAGAGCCGGATCTGCTCGCTGGTGAGGAAGCGGGCCGGTGTCTGCGCGGCGGCCGCGGCGGCCACGGCCATCGTCAGCAGGAACGCGACCGGGCCTCGCGGCCAGGCCAGCCGGAACAGTGGGGGCCGCATCACTTGAGGCTCTCGAGAGCGGCGTGGTCGACAACGACCGCGCCGGGATCGATCAACCGCTGCAGGACCGCCTCCACGCGCGCGGCCTGCAGCGCTTCCTTCACCCGGTCGGCGATCAACTCGAACGGCGGCAGGCTGCCCGGGTCGATTTCCTCGACGAGGATCAGGTGCCAGCCGAACGAGGTCTGCACGGGTGCCGACGGGGTGCCCACGGGCAGGGCGAAGGCCGCCTCGTCGAAAGCCGACACCATCACGCCACGCGACACCCAGCCGAGCGCCCCGCCCTGCGCGCGCGTCTGCGCGTCGCGCGAGCGCTCCGCGGCCACGTCGGCGAAGGACCCGCCGCCGGCGATCGCCTCGAGCGCGGCACGCGCTTCGGCTTCGGAGCCCGCGAGCAGGTGACGCAGCCTGCGCCTCGGCGCGCTGCGGAAGCGATCGGGTTCGGCGTGATAGAACGCACGCAGCGAAGGCTCCGACACGTCGGCCCCGGCGCGCACCTGCGCGACCAGCGCCTCGGCGAGCACCTGGTTCGAGAGTCGATCGAGCCGCCGCGCCACGTCGGGCCGGCCATCGAGGCCGACGCGACGCGCCTCGCGCGCGAGCGCCTGTTGCCGCAGCAGCTCGTGCACCAGTTCGACGCGGCCGTCCACCGTGAAGCCCTGCATCATCCCTCGCGGATCCCCGGAGCGGCTGCGCTCGAGCGCGAGGTCGCGCACCTGGTCGAGCGTCACGACCACCCCGCGGTGCTCGGCCACGACCGGAGAAGCGGGCGCGACCGCAGCGCCGGGCTGGACGCCGGTCACCGACAGGACGGTCGCGAGCAGGAGTGGCGCGGTCATGGCAGGTCCCACACGGTGACGCGATCGCCGAGCGCCGTGCCGGCGTCCGAGAAGGCGAGGAGCCGGACCGCGGACTGCACGCCCGGCAACTCGACGGTGAGGCGGATCCGGCCGTCATCGCCCACCACCGCCTGCACGCCCTCCATCTCGCTCGCATCCGGACTCGTGATCACCCCGAAGGCCATCTGCTCGTCGCCGCCGATGCCGAACGGCGCCAGGCTCCGCAGGTGGATCACGGTGCCTGCCGGAGCGATCGATCCGTCGTTCTGGCCGATCACGCTGCTTTCGAGTACCACTACCGTCGAGGCCGACGGCAGCCCGGCGTCCGACACCTGCGCCGACAGCACCGTGAACGCGATGTCGCCGGCCGGCATCCGGGCGCCCAGCGTGTAGGTGCCCAGCCCGGTCACGGTGGTGGTCACGGTGTTGGTGGCCATGTCGAGGTCGCCGCCGACGTAGTCCCAGTCGTTGCGGTCATCGTTCCAGCGGTAGATGCGGATCGACGCCTCGTCGAGCCCTGACAGCTCGTCGTCGTAGTAGTCCATGACGAGCGTGGCGGGGTTCTCGAGCGTCGCGCCAGCGGGGTCGAAGTAGTGGAAGCCCCCGAGACCGTAACGCGGGCGGCCGGTGGGGCCCTCGGTCTGCGCCGGCCGGTACGGCTCGGGCCGCAGCGGGCCGGCGACGCCGGTGTAGGCCAGGCCGATGACGTCCCGCACCCTGTCGTAGTCGGCGCGGCCCCTCAGCCGCAGGCGCGCCGAGTGCGTCGTCGAGATCTCGCCTTCGCCGGTGTTCTCGTTGAACGACCGCTGGGCGGGCGAGACGCCGGGATCGCCAGCGAAGCTGATGCCGGTGATGGCGCTGGTCATCGTGGCCACCGTGTCGAGGCCGCCCTGAAGGGGGACGTTCACCCCGCTGTAGTCCTCGAGACGGAACTCGCGCGCACCGCGGAACACGCCCTTCTCCTGCGTGTGCGACACGGTGTGGTCGGCCGACGGCGTGGCCAGCACGTCGACGCCGGTCCCGAGGACGCGGATGTTGAACCCGAGCGGCACCGCGAGCCCGTTGCCCTTCTCGAGCGACACGGTGTAGGTGCCGTCGGCGAGGATCAGCCGCGCGAACTCGACGATCTTCTCGTAAATGGCGGTGGGGCCCGGGAGGTTGATGCCGCCGACGGCGGGGTTCGGGATGCCCGAGACGGCCGCCGGTGAGGCCAACGCCGTCACCGCCGGCATCACCTTCAGGATCTCGTCGATGACCTTCTTCTGTTCGGCCGTGTAGGTGACCGTCTCGCGCCGCCCCTCGCCGTCGTTGGTGACGGCGCTGCCGAGCACCTTCATGCCGAACTGCTTGCGGCCCACGAACGACGCCTCGATCTTCTTCACCGAGAGGCTGCCGCCCGACCCGTCCACCGTGACGATGATGCGGCCGCCCTCGCTGACGCCGCCGCCGAAGGACGCGACGGTCTTCAGGCGCGTGCCGATCTTCGTCATCTGGTCCTTCTGCGCCTTGCGCACCGAGACGTCGGCCGGGATGGCGTCGATGTTGGCGTTCTGGGCCAGCGTGGCCGCGTCGATGGTGAGCGCCGCGGCGGCCTCTGCCGACAGGTCCACGGCGCCGACGATCTGCTGGTCGACGAGCCTGTTCTCGAAGGAGATGGCCAGGGTGCCCTTGGCGTCCGCGCCCAGGCCGATCGCGAAGGCCGGGTCGCCCTCGAACAGCGCGTTGCCCAGGCCGGCCTTGAAGCTGAACACCGACACGCCGGCGCCGGCGGAGGCCGCCACGCCGCCTGAGTAGGAGATGCGCTTCTGCTCGTACCCGGTCGCGAGGTTCGCGAGCCGGCGCAGCACCCATCCGCCAATCACGCCGCCAGGCCCGGTCAGGATGTTCGCCCGCGACGCGGAATCCAGCAGGATGCCGGCGACGGCGGCCCCGTCGCCCGGGCTCAGGGGCAGGGTGGGAAACAGGAACTTGTCGCCGGCCGTGAGGGCCACGCCGGCCGACGCCGTGGCCGCGGGCCCGGACAACTGGGCGGTGGCACCGGCGGCCAGGCCCACCTTGAACAAGGCGCCCTCCACGCCGAAGCCACCCCTCACCTCCGCCGACCGGCTCAACTGCAGCTTGCTGAACGTCGGGCTGCCGCCGCCGTTCTGCTGACCCGTCAGCGCGAGCGTGAACGACCCGCCGAGCCCGAGCGAGGCCTTCCCGGTGGCCAGCGCGAACGCGCCGCTCACCGCCCCGCCGAGCTTCAACGCGTCGGTGAACTCGAAGTCCTTCACGATAACGGTGAACTCGGGCGGAATCGTGCACGCGAAGTTCGCGCCGCCCACCTTGGTGAACTTCGCCGTGAACGGCCCGCTCGCGGTGCTGGGCGCCTCGATGGCGAGCCCGGGCACGCTGCCGACGCTCACGACGCCCTCGGCGTCGGTCGTGAACGTGAAGGTGCCGGTCACCGAACCGGTGGTGGTCACCTGCACGGCGACGCCCGGCGCCGGATCCCCCGTGTCGCGGCGGATGACGCGATACCAGCGCACGGCCCTGCCACCGGCCATCACCGTCGAGGCGTCGCCGACCGGGTTCGGATCGGGGTCGTACGTCGTGACGAGGTACGCTTCGCACGAGGAGACAATCCGCAGCGGCGCGCCCGCCTGGACGCCGGCGGTGGCCGAGAACGCCGACGGCTGGCCCTCCACGACGGCGCCGACCTCGGGCACGGTGAAGGTGATGTCCTTCGTCCAGGTCTGTCCGGGCGCCAGCGTGCCCACGTCGTAGCAGAGGTTGCCGAGGGTGTCGCACGCCGCGACGCCGCCGATCGCCTCGCCAGAGAAGTTGCGGACCTGCAGCCGCACCGTGATCCGCTGGCCCGTGCCGAGCGTCACCGTGCCGCTGTGGGGCTGGCCGTCGATGATGACGGCCTCGGAGACGCGCAGTGACGGCGCGTCCTCGCAGCCGGGATCGGACTCCAGCGCGCCAGCGTCCACGCCCGGCGGGTTCGGCAGCGTCGGGGGCGCCGACGGCAGGGTGGAGCTGCCGGGATCCAGCACGTAGTAGAACGCCCCGCCGATGTTGTTCTCGCGCACGGCCTCCTGCATCGTCCGCTCGGGCAGGTCGATCGTGAAGGCGAAGTGCCCGAGCTGGCCCAGGGCCTGGGTCATGTCGATCGGCCCCAGCGTGAACTGCTTCACCGCCGCGCCGTCGGCGTCGAGCTGGATCGTGCCGTCGGGGTTGCGCTTGTAGGCGAGATACTGCTCGTCGCCCCCGGCAAGGCTGACGCGGGTGCTGCCCGCTTCCGTGGTGCCCTGGCCGGGACCTCTCACGAAGTACTTCACCGACAGGTCCTGTCCGGCACGGAAGCCCCGGTTGTAGACCCGCGGCACCACGTGGACCTTCGCCTTCGTCATGGCGGCGGCCCTCTCGGACACGGCCCTCGCCACGTTCGCCAGGCGTTGCGACGCGTTGGGATCCTGCCCGACCAGCGCGTTGAAGGTCGGTGCGGTGGTCGTCACCGTGTCGGACACGAAGCGGTGCACGAGCCGGAGGAAGCCGGCAGCCGTCGCGTCGTCGCCGATGCGTTCCTGGTCGGCCTTGACACGGTAGAAGCGGTTCACCTGCAGGGCCACCTCGTCGCGCGTGAAGATGTTGAGCGAGGGGATCGTGAGCAGCGACTGCGCGGCCGCCGAGGCGACGTACTCCTCGAACGAGGTGCACGGCTTGGTCGGCCACTCCATCGGGTTCTCGATGAGGGGCGAGATGGCGCGGCAGCCGTTGAGGGCGTACTGTTCGCGCGTGATGTCGAGGACGAGCGCCGCGCCGCCCGCGTGATCGACGAGCCGCGCGAGCGTGGCGCGGATGCCGGCCTTGCCGGCGTCGTGCAACTGCTTCAGGTTGAACTCGTAGAAGGCCGACTCGCCCGACGTCGCCCCGGCGATGCGCAGGTAGACCTTCGACTTCGCCAGGTTGAAGGCCATGAGGTTGCCCCACTCGTGACCTTCGAGCCGGGGAATGCCGGTCTGCGTGCGCAGGCGATCGAGGATCTGATCGAGTGGGAGCCCGGCGACGCTCTGGCCCGGCACGTCGATGTACTCTCCCTCCAGCAGCCACTTGAGGAGCAGTTGCTGGCGTCCCAGGCCGAGATCGCCCACCGCCCCGTCGCTGCCGCTGCCCACCGGCGGGTTCACGTTGAGCCTGGCGTTCTCGAACTCGGCACGCGAGACGGGGAAGAACGAGATGTCCTCGAAGGCGATTGCGCCGCCCGTCGACAACGGGATCTCCTTCGGCGCCCTCGTCACCGGGTCGGTGAACTCCGCCGACAGGGCGTCGATGCACGCCTTGGTGCCGGGCGCGCTCACGTCCGCGACGAACACCTCGAAGTCGTGGTCGCTCAGGCCAGGCTGGTAGTTGTCAGAGCACGCCGCGATCGGATTGGACTTCCAGAGGCACGCCCCGCTGCCCTGCTCGAGAATCGTGACGGGGCCGCAGGCGCCGGCGACGAGGCCCTTGGCGATTCCGGTCTGCAGGCCCAGCCGCTCCCTGGCGAGCAGCGTCTCACGGTCACCCACCTGGCGCGTCACCGTCGGGGCCACCAGGTCGACACCGAGATCGCAGCAGTTGTCGTAGACCGCCCAGACGTCGAGCCCGGTATCCGTGGTCACGTAGATCAGGCCGCGGGCCGGGTCGGCCGCCACGCCGTTGGCGCTGCCGGACACGTGCCAGATCACCCGATCGTCGTAGCCGTCGCGGTCGGCGTCGCTGCTGAACGCCTGCGTCGGGCGCGAGAGATCGATCATGAACACGCGCGAGAAGTCCGAGGCGAACAGGCGCTTCCGCTCGACGTCGACGTCGAGGCTCCGGACGGTGACACCGGGAAGCGGAATGCGCGAGATCACCTGCGGGGCGTCGGCGGCCCGCAGATCCACCAGCAGCACCGCGCCCTCGGCGCCGACCACCGCGAGATCGAACTGCTCCTCCGGAGTGATGAGGCCGTCCTTGTCCACGTCCACCGCCAGGCCGGTCACCGTGCGCACGCGCCGCGGGACGTCGGGCAGGTCGAGCGCGGCGGTCGGTGCCAGGTCGGGCGAGAGCATCTCGAGGCGGCGCGCCGATCGCTCGAGGGCCACCAGTTGCGCCCCGTAGGTCGCGACGTCGGTGAAGTCGCCGGCGTAGTACGGCTCCAGGACGCGATCCTGCGCGCCTCGCTCCGGCACGTTCTGGCTGGCGGCGGCCGCGGCAACGCCCACCTTCTCGATGGCGATATACGAGGTGACGCCCTGCGAGGTGGGCAGCATCGCCACGCCCTTGCCGAAGCCCAGCACCTTCAGCGTGCCCCGGTCGTTGAAGCCGGTCGTGTTGTCGGGATTGGTCGTGAAGATCTTCCCGCCGAGATGGCGTGGCGCGGCCGGGTCGGTGACGTCGTACCAGTCGCCGAACGTGTAGTAGGTGTTGAACGTGGAGGTGAAGGCCAGCGCGCCGGAGAACGGCTGGCCGTCGCGGTCGGTGAACGACGCGCCCTCCAGCACGGTGATCAACTGGCGCGACGGCGCCTTGGCGCTCGACCCGCCACGCTTCTGCGGCATCGCCGGATCGGTAACGTCGATGGCGACCACCTTCTCCTCGTCACCGGTGCCGGCCGTCGTCGCCACCACGTAGGTCCTGCGCTGCGGGCCGCCCGGCCCCTCCACGGTCTTCGCGCGCACCACCGGATCCTTGAAGGCGAAGGCCGATCCGACGGTCCCCATCAACCGCGGTGTGAACGTCTTCAGCGTGAGGCGCAGGGTCGGCAGCGCGTTGCCCGATCGGTCGGTCATGCCGCCCCCGCCGGGCTCCAGCAGGTCGCCGAGCGCGTCGTTGCCCTTGAGCGTGACCGAGTACTCCTGCCCGAGCTTCAGCGGCGCCGCCGGGACGAACGTGATCCGCCGGTTGAAGTCGGAGACACGGAATTCCCCCCCCACCACCCGGCCCTGCGCGTCGCGGACGACGAAGTTCGACACGTTGGCAATCGACGCCGCGTTCATCGGTTCGCTGAAGCGGAACTCGATGACGCCGGCCGGATCGAAGCTGTTCTGGCGCGTGGGCCCCGAAATCACCCGCGGCGGCCGCACGTCGTCGCTGATGGGCGACAGTTCGAGCGGCTCGTCCCGCGGCGGGGCCGGGGCGATGATGGTCTTGATGACGCGGCCGGTCTGCGGGTTGGTCACCGTGAGCCGGAACGAGGGAATCCTCACGGTCTCGTGCGTGCCGTCGGTGTACTCGATCGTCAGGCGGAACTCGTCGGTCGGCTCGGCGTCGAAGGCGAACATGGCGCCGCCCGCCACGATCTTGTCGTCGGACACCACCAGGTTCAGGCCACCGCTGCTGGTCAGGCGCACCAGCGTGCGGGTCTTCCCCGGCGTCCCCGGCGGCACCTCGCTCGCGCTGGGATCGATGGTGCCCGGCTGCACCTTCAGCAGGTAGTTGCCCGAGCCGTAGGGGTTGCCGAGCGCCACGAACGCGACCGTCCGCTTCTGGCCGCCCGCGGTGACGACCTCCACACGGTAGCCGTCGGAGCCACCGCCGGCGACACCCACCTCGAAGGGCGGCAGCGGGACGTCGTAGACGCGTTCGATGTCCCGGGTGAGGTTGCGAATCGTCACCGTGGCGACGGGCACCGTGATCAGGTCCATGTCGAGCCGCAGCGTCACCGTCTCGGACTGCGGCGAGGCCGAGATCACCAGGGAGGACACGGCCTGTTCGCCCCCGGGCCCGGCGACCTTCACTGTGTAGGCGTCGGCCAGCGTGCCGGTCATGTCGAGCGTGAGTTCGACGACGTTGCGGGCGAATCGCTGCGTGGTGCCGCGGGTGCTGTTGGTGACGAGCACTTCGCGATCGTTGGGCGCGAGGCTCTCGCCAGAGACCCGGATCCGGGTGCCGTTGGGCACGACGGTGGCCCGGCCGCTGAGCACGGGATAGCACGCGAACGGCGCAACGACGGGGCTCAGGCTGACGAACGGCAGGGCGATGAAGCCCCCGACGGGGACGAACGACGTCTCGAGGTTCATCGGCCACTGCGTGCCGTACTGGTTGTAGAACTGGCTGTAGTTGATGCCGACGCTCTGCGTCGACCTCATCGCGCCGTAGACGCCGGCCGCCAGCACCCCCGGGCACGGAGGCGAGGACGTGACGATGCGCCCCTGCTTGAACTTGGCGGTGTCCACCGCATTCAGCAGGCGCTGACCGTAGAACTCCACCACCTGCGTGACGATCCAGTCGCCGTCGGGCCGCTCGTCGCCCCGAGCCGGGAACATGAGGTCCACGTACTGCTGCGGTGTGGCCCCGCCGAAGTCCACCTCGAGCGCCGCCTGCATGGAGAGCACGCCGGCGAGCTCGGGGGCGACGTGCACGGGCAGTGTGGCCACGTCCACGGCCCCGATCCTCACCACGGCGCCGTCGGGGAACGTGCCCGGCTTGATGCGGGCGCCGGTGCCGCCCGGCCCCTCGACGATGCCACCTTCCGATCCGACGACGGTCGACACGGACCCGTCGGCGTTCACCTGACGGAAGGCACCGAGATCGACCACGGTCTCGTTGCCCGCCGCGTCGGCGATGCGCACCCGCAAGCGGTCCTTCAGCGACACGGGCACGACGACGGTGAACCCGCCATCGGGATCGACCAGCACGGGCGTGATCGCACCCGTGGTGACGTTGACGATCCTCACCGTGTCGCGCGGGCTTGCAGAGCCCTGCGTCGCGCGGACGGTGGTGCGTCCCTGCGCGTCGGGGACGGCAGCCGTGATGGCGCCGGCGGGCGGCGGTGGTGGCGGGGCCGTGTCGAGCGAGAGAAAGGAAGCCTGGAACGCGCGGGTGAGCCCGTAGCCCGACACGTCGCGGACGCCGGTGCCCACCAGCACGGTGTAGCGCGTGTTGGGCAGCAGCGGCGACCCGGGCCTGAAGGTCAGCACCGAGTTGCCCCCCGACAGCGCGAGGCTGCCCGCGACGATCGCGCCGCCGGCATCCACCAGCAGGACGTGACCCGCCCCGGACCCGGCGATCGACGCGGGGTCGATGGGCTCGCTGAACGTGATGACGACCGGCGTGCTGAGTGCGACGTCCGTCGCCTGGTCGGCCGGGCTGACGCGGGTGACCCGGGGCGGCTGCGCGGAGAGCGACAGGCCGACTGGCGCGACAGCGCCCGCCACCAGCGTGGCGTCCTTCGAGGCGACGTCGCTGCGTGCCAGATCGCGCGCCGTGAGGAGGTTGGCGCCGGCGCGACCCGCGGCGAAGAACCGTCCGTCGACCGTCGTGAGGGCGGTGAGCGGCAGCGTGGAGGCGAACACGACCGCACCGGCGGCCGGTGAGGCGTCGGCCGCGGTGACCTGGCCGGCGGCAAAGCCGATGGCCCCGTCCACCTCGACCAGCAGGTACCGTCCCGGATCCCTGACGCCCGTGAGAACCGTGGCCTGGTCGCCGACGCGCGTCGAGGTGACCAGCCGGTCCCCGATGAGCCGCGCCACGCCGCGCAGGACGAGATGGGTCTGCCCCCCGACGTCCTGCACCTGCAGCAGCAGCAACCGCCCGGCGTCGGTGAAGCCCGGAGGGGCCGGCACCGACAGGATGCTCTCGGCCGCGAACCGGCCCTGGAAGTCGATCTGCAGCGCCGCGATCACCCCGAACCCCTGGGGCAGCGCAAGACCCAGATCTGCCGCCGCCAGCGTGTCGAGCACGATCGGCGTCTGTTCCTCCAGCGCACCGAAGGGCACCAGCAGCGACTCGCCGTTGCGACCGGCGATCGTCGAGCCATCGGGCCCGGCGATCGGCGTTGCCCCGCCCTGCGGCGGCACGAACAGGTCGACCGTGATGACGCCCTCACGCAGCGCGATCGCCTCGAACACGAGCGAGGGCGTCACGGGGGTGCTCGCGCCCAGCCCGTTGGTGCCGGCGCCGGTCTGGAAGAAGGTGAGGTCGGCCACGAACGGCACGACGGTGGCGACACCCGCGTCGTGGAAGGTGTAGATCTCGCTGACGCGGGCCTGCAGCGGCGCGCCGGAACTGAGCGGGGTGGCGCCGGCCACGCGACCAGACACGACCGATCGCGCGCCGGGCGCGTAGAAGAGCACACGCGGCCGCGGCGCGAGCGAGGCGTCGAGCGCCGTGGGCAACACGGGGGCCTCGAGGCCCCGCAGCCGTCCACCCGCGGCAGCGGCCGGCGGCGCGGCGGGCACCGTGTCGGCCAGCAGGACGGCGTACTGCCCGCCGCCATCGATCGTGCCGGTGATGAACTGACGGCTGCCGTCCACGGCGACGCCGCCGACCACCAGCCAGGCGCCTTCCGCCTCGTCGTACCGCGCAAGCACCAGCGGCGTGGACGAGGGCAGCGCGTAGGTGTTGCCGGCCCGCAGTTGCGCCCCTCCCATGAACCGTGCCGACCACGGCGCCACGTCCACGCCCGCCACTGGCGACCACCCGGCGGGCAGCCGGTTGACGAGCCCCTGCTGGCCGACGGCCACCAGCCGGATGGCGGCGTCGGCAGCCAGCGACCCGGGCTCGATGGCCAGCGAGACGCCGCTGTCCTCCACCGTGCCCCCCAGCACCGATGACACGATCGCGTCGCCGCCGGCGGCCGGCGTGAGCCGTGCGTCGAAGGCCTCGACCGCCATCCCTCCGCGGATCGTCACCGCACGATCCACGCGCGTGTAGCCCGCGCTCGTGATGAGGAGGCGACCGGTCCCCGCCGCGGCCCGCAGCACGTAGCGGCCACGCGCGTCGGTGACGGTCGTCTGCCCGTAGGCTCCTCCGGACGCCGCGGTTCCCGTCAAGGTGACCGTCACGCCGGGGAGCGGCAGGCCGGTCGTGTCGTCGTAGACCTCTCCCGAGACGACGCCCCGCGTGCTGGAGGGCGGCGCGACCACCTTCACCGATCGCGTGGCCTCACCAGCGTTGTCCGAGAAGTCGCGGGCCACGGCACGAATCGTGAGGTGCGAACCTGGCAGCGCGGATCCCGGCACGGGGTAGCTCGCCTCGTAGGGTGGCGACAGGACGGCGGGCAACGTGATCCCGGACACGTCGAAGGTGACGGCGGCCACGCCCGTGTCGTCCTGCGCGGTGGCGAGGATCGGCAGCATCGCACCGGCGATCACCTCGGCTGGCGTGTCGAGCACGACGGTGGGCGGCGCGGTGTCGGGCGCCGCGACCACGGCGATCTGCGCGGCGCTCTCGGCCGTGTTGCCGCTGAGATCCACGGCGCGCGCCAGCGCGAGCACGAAGGTCCCGGGCCGGGCGCCCGCCGGAACGGTCGCGGTCACCTGGAATGGCTCGACTTCGCCGGCGCCCACCTCCGCGCCGTCGAGCAGGAACACGACGCGCGCCACGCCCCGATCGTCGGCGACGCGCGCCAGCAACGTCACGGCCTCGCCGGCGGCGGCGCGCGGCGGCGCGGAAAGGGCGACGACGGGATCGGAGATGTCGGGGAGGCTGGCGATCGTCAGGACCGCGGTTGCGGTGCCGGCATTGCCGGCCGCATCGCGCGCCGTGGCGGTGACGCGCACCTGCTGGCCCGGCGAAGCCACCGCGGGCAGCGTGAGCGCCCGGGTGAAGGGCGGCGCCGGCAGTTCGGTGGGCTCCGCCCCGGCCAGGCCGTCCACCTCGAAGCGCAGCGCCGTGACGCCGACATCGTCAGTGGCCACGGCGGTGAAGAGCACCTGGGCACCCGGCAGCGCCGCCGCCGGCCCGCCGAGCGTGACCAGGGGAGGCGTGCGGTCCGGCGCGGCCTCGATCACGATCGCTCGCGTGGCGGTGTCGCTGTTGCCGGCCGTGTCGGTCACGGTGAGCGTCACCGTGAAGGTGCCCGGCTGGTCATAGGTGAACGCCGCCGTCGCACCCGCGCTCGACGCCCCAGCCACGCCGGAGGTCCACGCGAAGGTGAGCGCGTCGCCCTCCGGATCGCTCGAACCGCGGCCGTCGACGATCAGTTCCACGCCGGTCACGCCGGCTCCGGCACCGCCAATCACCGCCCGCGGCGCGCGGTTGGCCGTCGCCTCGTCCACCCGGATCGACCGGGTGGCCGTGTCGCTGCCGCCCCGGCCGTCGGTGACCGTCAACGAGACGGTGAAGGTGCCCGCGCCGGCGAAGGTGTGGGAGGCGCTCTCCCCGGCGGCCGTCCCACCGCCCTCGAAACTCCACAGGAACGCGAGCGGGTCGCCGTCGGGATCGCTCGACGCACCGCCGTTCAGGAGCAGGGGCTGCCCGGCCGCCACCCGATCGGCCGACAGGATGACGGCCGAGGGACTCGCGTTGGTCTGTGCCGGCGGCGCGATCGCGATCGCGTGGGTGGTCGTCGCGACGCCGCCCCGACCGTCGCTGGCGGTCAGGGTGACGATGAACGGCCCGGGCGAGGCGAAGGTCTTCGCCACGCTCACGCCGCCGCCCGACGTACCATCGCCGAACGCCCACACGAACGAGAGCGCATCACCGTCGGGATCGCCCGAGCCGGTGCTGGCGAAGATCACCGGCTGGCCGGTGGTTCCGGCCGATGGCGCCACGATGACGGCCGTGGGCGCCTGGTTCTGCGCGGGCGGCGGCGCGATGGTGACCGTGCGCGTCGCCGTGCCGTCGCCGCCGCGGCCATCGCTCACCGTGAGGGTGACCACGTAGGAGCCGGCCGATGCGAAGGCGTGCGTCGCCTCGGGGCCCGAGCCCTCCGCGCCGTCGCCGAACTGCCAGCGGTAGCTCAGGCCATCGCCGTCCGGATCGAACGATCCACGCCCGTCGAAGACGAGCGGGGCCCCGGTCAGCGCCCGGGCGAACGAGGTGATGACGGCCGTCGGCGCGCGGTTCTCGCCGGGGGGGAGTGTCGGCGCGACGACCGACTGAGCCGTTGCGATGCCACCTCGCCCGTCGTCGACCGTGAGCGTGACGGTGAACGGCCCCCTGGTGGCGTAGGCGTGGCTCGCGACGACGCCTGAGCCGACCGCGCCGTCGCCGAACGTCCACGAGTAGCTGAGCACGTCGCCGTCGGGATCGGTGGAGCCCGAGGCATCGAAGACAACGACCGCACCCACCTGTGGCGTCGCCGGCGTGGCCGTGAGGACGGCGGTCGGCGCGCGATTGGCGGGCGGCGGCATGGACACGGCCACCGTCTGCTGCGCGGTGCCGACGCCGCCGCGCCCGTCGCGCACCGTCAGCGTCACCGTGAACGGGCTGCCCGAGGCCCCGGCGTAGGCATGCGTCGCGGCAACGCCCGCGGCGGTGGCGCCGTCACCGAAGCTCCACTCGTAGGTGAGCGGATCGCCGTCCGGATCCGAGGACTGCGATCCGTCGAAGACGAGCGGGGTGCCGACCTCGCCGCTCCGGGGTCCTGCGATGACGGCCACCGGCGGTGCGTTGGGTGGTCCCTGCGCGACCACCTGGAGGGCGCCGGCGCGAACGGCCGTCATCACCGGCGTCAGCACGCTGGCGTTGCGAGGCCCCAGCGCGGCGGCGGCGTTCACGGTGACATTCACCGTCAGCCGCGTCGGGCTCGACAGCCTGACGCTGTTCACCGTCAGGCCGGCGCCCAGCGTCACGCGATTGGCGACGGGGTCGAAGGCGGCGTTGCCCTGGAGCGCCATCTCCAGATCGAGTGCCTGGCCGGGCACGACCGTCGAGGGGCTCGCGCTGAACTCGACGACCTCCAGCGACGCGCCGGCACCGGTCAGGCCCGTCGCGGTGTTGCGGACCGTTACGGCGGCGGTGCCCACCGGAAGCCCCTGGGGCACCCGCACGGTGAGGCGCCGCAGCGTGCCCGTGGCGTCCGGCGCGCTCACGGCGGTGATCGTGCCCGCCACCGGCACCCCGCCGCCGGTGACTCTGACGGTGGCCTCGGCTGACGCGGCACCCGGAACCACCGAGGTGATCTTCGGCGCCTGGGCAACCGCCGGCCTGGCGGCTGCGAGCATCGCCAGGGCGGCGAGGCCAATGTGCGCGAGGAGGATGGGCCGACGAGTCACGGATGCGTCACCTTTGCGTGCCGCGCCGGGCCGAGCCGGCACGACGCTCCCAAGCGGTTGCCTGGTCCCTGTCAGCAGATCGTGGCGTAAGCGACGGTGCCGCGGGCTCATCGCCCGCCGGACAGCGGGACGTCAGCCGGTCATCGCGAGCGCCGCCCGGCAGGCCAGCCTGCAAGGAATCGCCGTCCGTCCGTTCTCAGCACAGGAGGACGGACCGATGCTCACCCGACGCTGCTCGCCCCTGCTCGTTGCCCTCGTCGCCTCGCTCACCCTCAGCGCCCCTGGCCGCGCCGACACGCCGGCCGGCGCCCGTGGCTTCACCGTCGAGATCCTGGTCGACGGCCGCCCGGTGCCCCAGTACCTCGCCCGGGGCACACGCTATGTGGAAGCGCTGAAGGGCAGGGAATACGCCATCCGCCTGCGGAACCCGCTCGGCGTGCGCGTGGCCGTCGCGCTGTCGGTGGATGGCCTGAACACGATCGACGCACAGCGCACCACGGCCGCCGGGGCTCGCAAGTGGGTGCTCGGCCCCTACGAGACGGTGACCATCAGCGGCTGGCAGACCAGCGGCGACAGCGCGCGCCGCTTCTACTTCACCACCGAGGAACGCTCGTACGCGCAGTGGCTCGGGCGTCCCGAGGATGCGGGCGTGATCAGCGCGGTGTTCTACCGGGAGCGCGTGCCCGAACCGCCGGCCGTGACCCAGATGCTGCCGTCTGTCGGCGGCGGCGAGGCAGGCCGGGACCAGGGTGCCCCTCGGCCCGCGCCCGCAGCGCCGCTGGCAGCCGCGCCGCAGGCCGGCAGCGCCGCGAGGCGGGAGGCGGCGCAGGAGTCGGACTACGCCGCCACGGGCATCGGCCGCGAGGTGCGCCACAACGTGCAGCAGGTGTGGCTCGACCTCGAGCGCGCGCCGGCGGCCAGCGTGGACCTGCGCTACGAGTACCGGCCGCAACTCGTGAGGCTGGGTGTGCTCGCCGACGCGCCGCCGGCCGACCGCCTGTCGCGAAGGGAACGCGCCCGCGGCTTCGACGGCTACTGCCCGGCGCCGCCCCGGTAAGCGGGACGGCCGCGCCAGGGCCGGTCACTTCCCGGGGATCCCGCGGCCTGCCGGCCGCGGGATCCCCGCGTGGTGGCACCGGGAACCGGCCGCGCCGGCCGCCCGGAAACAGGCTCCCCTACCCCGGTCGGGGCACGAGATCATCGAATCAGGGCGTTGAACACGACGCGGAAGGTGCCGAAGGGCTGCCCGCGCCACTGCGGGCGGAAGCCGAGCAGGACGACGCGCCCCTGCCCGTGGGCGACCTCCAGCGCCGCCGCGCGGCCGTTCAGGAACCGCTCGCCCAGCAGGTACCCGGACAGCAGCGGCGAGCCGGCCGCCTGGTAGCGCGCGAGCACCTCGCCCTTGAACGCCTCGCCCGTCTCGAACACCGGGCTGGCGTCGACGAAGATCGCCGCCTGCTCCGGCATGCCCGCCATCACGCGATGCGAGGTCGTCGCCTCCACGGCCATCACCGACCCGCCCGTGAAGAACTCCTGCCGCTTGGTTCCCGCGACGACGTTCTTCACCGGCAGGCCGAGCTGCTGGATGGCGAACGCCGTCGATCGGTTGAAGCAGACCAGCGTGCCGCCTCCCCGCACGAACGCATCGACGGCGCGCACGCCGTCCTCGCCGATCCCGCCCTCGAACTGCGGCGGCACGACGCCCTTCGCATAGCCGTCGAGCAGGCCGCGTGCCTCGTCGGCGATCACGAGCACGTCGACGCGATCGGCGAGCGCGCCGCTCCGGAAGTCGCCCGGGTAGAGGCTCACGACGTCGAACCCGTAGCGCTCGAGCATCCAGCGCGTCCCGCCCTCGTCCATGCTGGCCATCCACCCGCGATAGAGCCCCACGCGCGGCCGCCTGAGGTCGCGCGCGCCGCGCGGGGCAGCGACCCGCTCGGCCGAGAGCGCGTAGGTCCTCACGAGCTCGTCCTGCTGGCCCGGCGTCAGGCCGGTGACGCCGTAGCGGCCCTCTGCGAAGTGCACCCGTGCTCCCATCCCCCACGCCCGGTTGAGCGCGGCGAACGTGTTGTTCTGGGCGGGGTCGAGCACCAGGACCGCGCCCGCACCGGTCACCTTCCCGGCAGGCGGGACGATGGCGGCCGCCACGCTGTTGGTGTCGAAGCCCGCGCCGGCGACGCTGTCGAAGGGCGCCGCGTCGGTCTGGCCCGTCTCGTAGGGCGTGGCCGGGCCGGCGGCCGGCAACTCGGCGCCGAGCGGCTTCATCGCCGCGCGCAGTTCACTGCCGATCGGCGTGGAGAGGGCCCTCACCGAGACGCCCATCTGCAGTGGCAGCGTCCAGCCGGCGGCATCGTAGGGCTGCTCGAGCGGGCCGTCGGGCGACTCGCGAAGATCGGGATACCGCTGCACGTCCATCACCTGCCGGACGACCTCGGCAAACTCCTGGTCCATCGGGACGACCCACGTGCCGGCGGCATGGGTGACGCCCTCGACGGTGACCGGCGCGGTGAGCTGCGAGACCCGGATGCCCTGGAACGCCAGGCGCCGCAGCAGCTCGACGGCGGCCACCGGATCGCGCTGCTGCTGGGCAATGAAGTAGGCGTAGGGCGGGGCCTTCGTGTACTTCTCGATCTGCGATCGCCCCGCGCGGTAGCGGTTCATCAGCACCGATTCGCGGTAGCGCGCGGCGTAGTCGAGGACCGAGATCGAGGCGGTTTCCATGTATTCCACCGCGTCGCGCAGCCGCCACCAGCCGCCGGGCCACGGGCTCGGGTAGAGCGTCTGCGGGCGCAGGTCCCGCATGTTCTGCGGGAAGTCGTTCAGCGTGTAGAACCGCGGCGTCCCGTACGAGTAGAGCGCGGTCTCGGTCCAGTACGACGCGATGTTCTGGAACACCGGCTTGTAGTCGATGTAGCCCGGGTACCACGCGTCGAAGCCGGTCCCCATGTGCGTGGC
>JBDIBB010000056.1:0-25143 GCA_039812685.1 Vicinamibacteraceae bacterium | reverse complement strand
ACGACGACCTCGAAGGAGCCGCCTTCCCCATCCCCGGCGAACCAGCCTCGCTGCAGTTCGAAGTCGGGCCCGGACCTGACGATGACGTTGGCGTACTGCGCCGGCTGCCCGTTGCGATCGAGCACGTCGATCGCCAGAGTGGTGATCGCGGGCAACTGGATGTCGGCGTTCATCACCACGCTGCCGTCGGTTGCGAGCGTCACCTGGATGGACTTCTCCTGGCCGATGTCGTCGTTGGCCGTCACCGTGTACTCGCCAGCGGACAGGCCGTAGAAGACGTAGGTCCCGGTCTCGCTGTCGACCTTCCACGGATACTGGGTCCAATCGTCGCTCCCTCTCGCGAACACGGAGAGCGACTGCACCGGCGTCCCGCCAGCGTAGGTCACGGTGCCCTGCACCACCGAGATGGGCAGCGTGATGTCGCCGAAGTCGACATCCTGGCCCTGCGTCGTGGCTGTCCGCTCGACCTCCGTGTAGACCGACGCGTTGAGATGTCGCAGCCGCAGCTTGAGAGAGCCGTCGGCCTCGACAATCACCTTCCGCTCGAACCGCCCGTCGGCATCCGTGGAGAACCCCGACGTGCCGCCGCTGCTGGACTGGACCTCTCCATAAATGGCCTCGAGCGGCGTGATGCCGTCGCCAGCCAGCACCCGCCCGCGCACCGTGGCGTAGGTGCTCGGCGGCAGCGTCATCGTGACCGACAACGTCTGGCCGATGGTGGCAACCGGCCCGGTGAGCGCGTAGACCCCGCGGTTGGCCAGCCCCTCGTAGTCGAACAGCTTCAGGCGGGCGCCCTCCGGCGGGAGGAACAGGCCCTCGAACGAGAACGTCCCGTCGGGCCGGACCACGGCCGTCGGACCCGAGACCCGCGTGGTGGCGTTGTCGACGAAGTCCGCGACGACGAAACCCGTTCCAACCGGCGTCGTCCCGTCGGCGGCGAAGACCTGACCCGTCACCGTCGCCTGGAGGACCGGCACCGTGAAGTTCGCGATGTATTCCCCGTTGGCCGTCGGCAGGACCAGTTGCTCCTGCACCGGCGACTCGTACTGGTAGAACGGCGAGCGAACGCGCACGATCACGCCGGCTCCGGTGGCAATACCGGAACCCTGGTTCCAGGTCGCCTGGACGGCGTCGAAGCTGGTGAAGCGGAACTCGCCGGGCGCGAGGCCGGGCGTACTGCAGGCTTCGAGCCCGCCCACACACGTCGAAGCCAGCGACACCCGGTCCGCCGCACGCAGCAGTTCCACCTGCACCGGACTCGGCAGCGGCGTCACGCCGTCGGCCTGATACAGCGTGCCGCGAACCGTGATGTTGTACCGCCTCGCGTCCACGGTCACGTTCACGGTGCCGCCGTCGTCAGCGGGTCCGACAGCAACGCTGGCGACATCGAGCAGCTCGTTGTTGCCTGCCGGCCGCCTGATGCGGTAGGCATACGTTCCCTCGACGACTTCGAACGTCGTCAGCTGGCCCGCGCCATCCGTGGCGCCCTGCAGCACCTCCGAATAGCCGTTCGAGTGCATCTGGAACACGCGGGCGCCGGCAACGGGGCTGCCGTTTTCGGTGATCGTGAAGCGCACCGTCGCAACCGCCGGCGTCCGCACGTCGACCGCCAGCGTCTGCCCGTCGGCAGGGATCCGGTTGTTGGGGAACGTCAACGTCGGCTTCGTGTACCCGTTGCTCAACGGCTCCGGACGCTCAGCCGTGACGCTGACGTTGACCATGGCCGGCACGGGCTGGGTTGCCAGGTCGGTCTGGTAGCGGCTGCTGGCGTCGGTGAACAGCGAATAGTAGAAGGAGGGCGCGCCTGTGCCGTTCGACACATTGACTCGCACACCCGGCCCCACCAGCGCGCCGTTCGGACGACGCACCGTGCCCGACACCGAACCGAACGCCGGCAGCGCGAGGGTGAGCTGCTGGTTCGGTCCCGTGGTGAACGTCTTCGTGGTTCTCAAGGCCGAGGATTGCAACGGGTGGAACGCGGCGGCGGTCGCCGATCGTCCTGCGGGCACGTCGGTGACCGTCGCGATCCCGCTGGCGTTGGTGGCCACGACCGGCCGCGAGAAGCCGGTGCCGGTCACCTGCACGCTCATGCCGCCCAACGGCGTGCCATTGGCCCGCGTCACCAGCACCGTGATGGTGACGTTGCCGGCGTAGCGCAGTTCGACGGTCGTCGTCTGGTTCTCGGCGACGGTCACCGGCACCGTCGTCTCGAGGTTGTTGTTCGGGTCGGTGGAGGCCACCGTGAAGCTGCCGAGCCGCACGTCGGCGAACGCGAACTCGCCCGCGGCGCTGGTCGTGACGAAACGTTGGTACGAGGCGTCGCCGTTGCGCAGGCGCACCTGGCGCGAGCCCTGCGGCGTGCCAGCCGCATCGAGCAGCACGCCGGCCACGGTGCCCGTCGGCTCGACCGTCAGGTCGATATCCTGCAGCGACTGGCCTGCCGACAACTGGACCGTCCGCGACACCAGCGCAAGCGCGGTCCCCTGCGCATGGTTCACGTAGCCTGACAGCGTGTAGGACGCCGGGACGTAATCACACTGCTGCGTCTGTTCGTTCCACACGCACGAGCGGCCGGACATGGCTCCCAGGTAGTACCGGCCGGCGGCATCGGTCGAGGCTGAGCGCGAGCCCACCTGCACCGTTGCACCGGCAACCGGCAGGCCGTTGCGCCGCACCGTGCCTGCGATGATGCCGAAGTCGCGGAACACGATGTCGTGGGTTGCAACCGACTGCCCCGTTGGGAACGACACGGTGTCGGTCTGCGACGCGATCTGCGTCCCGGGATACGTGGCGAACAGCGAGAAATCGGCCACCGGAACCGGCGCGCCGGCCCCGCCCACCTTCGAGAAGTTGCCGCTGCCGTCGGCGGTGAACGTGAACCGCCGCGGGTACATCAGGACGCTGCTCTCGAAGGTGACGGCGGCCCCGGGCACCGGCGACACGTTGTCGCCCTCGCGCACCTGACCGGTCACCTGGCCGGTGATGGGCGGCAGGGGCGCAACCTCGCTCGTGCCGCTGGCAGGCACCGCGAAGTTGGCGATGGCGGCAATCTCGGAGGCCGACAACCCCTCGAGCGCCTCCGGTGGCAACTGCGACAGCCGCTCTGCCGAGGCCGTGGCGGCTCCCTGGTGGGCCTGCAGCGACACGAAGTGCATCAGGCCGATGGTACCGCCTGCCGGCACGGTCACCGACTGCCAGGCGTAGCGCAGGAGCGGGAACTCGTATGGCGGCAGGTTCGGGTCCAGGCTGTCCCAGACGGCCGACCCGACGTGCACGCTCCCGCCCTCGCCGTCGAAGACGAAGCCCACCGACGCCGCCTCGCTGGAGTTGACGAACGGATCGTATCCGGCGCCAAACGACGCCCAGCGATCGGGCGTGGCCGACGACACGTCGAGCACGCCGTCGCCGCTGGAGGTGGCCGACAGGTAGTGCGTGCGCAGGCAGCGGAAGCTGCAGTACGGGTTGCGTCCGCCATCGAGCCGCGACGCGACCTCCACGTCCACCGTGATGGGCTGATCGGTCGGGTTCGACAGCAGTTCGAGATAGCGCGCGAAGTAGCCGGTCACCGGCACGAACACCTTGCGCGTGACGTTGAGGCCCGTCACGTTGTCCTGCCGGACGGCGATCTCGCGGTCGGCGTCTTCCTTGGTGCCGACGGTGGCGCCGGTGAACTCCGTGGCCGCGCCGCCGCTCGGCGTGAGCGTGAGCCGCAGGCCGCCGTAGTTGAACGTGCGGACGTTGCTGCCGCCGAGGCCGCCCGACTGCCCGATGCTGTAGCCCGCGCCGTTGGCGTCTGCCAGGCTGATCGGCAGCGTGATGGAGTTGCTCTGCAGCAGCACGTCGAGGGACAGTTCGGCCGGCGCCGGCGGCGTGTAGACCAGGCTCCCGGTCGCCTCGCCGAGCAACTGCTCGGCCGGCTTGCCGGCGGTGACGCGCACCGCGCCCACCGCGACACCCGTCACCTCGTAGTTGCCGGCCGCATCGGTCTGGGCGTAGCGGAACCCGCCGAACGACGGGTTCAGCGACTGCACGGTGACGGTGAGGTTGCCGACGTCGCCGCCGACGGTCGGGTGAATCACCCGGCCGCGCACGGTGCCGAGCGCGACGAAGGTGAGGTTCACGGCCGGATGATCGCCGTTGGCGGCGAGCACGACGCCGCCGACGAACGCGCGGCGGCGGCCGCCCGTGTCGAAGGCCTCCACGGCATACGTGCCCAGCGGCAGGTTCGCCGCCGTGACCTCGCCGTTGACGAGCGCCAGCGGCGCGCCACCGTTGATCCTGACGCTTCCGGCTGCCGGCGTCTGGCCATCCTGGCCGAGCACGGTCACCGTGATCGATCCTGTCGGCTCCAACTGAATCGTGGCCGTCGCCACTTCCCCGGCCACGATCGTGCCCGGGGCCCCGGTGCCCGACAGCCCCGCCGCGGAGGCCGAGACGGTGTACGGCCCGGCCAGCAGCCGATCGAGCAGCACGCGTCCCGGCTGGCCGTCGACGATTCCGGTCGTGCCGGAGAGCGAATCGCTCAACGGCGGAGCAGCCACCTGGACGCTCACCTGCGCCCCGCTCACCGGCTGGCCATCGGCGTCGAGCACGGTCGCCAGCAGCGCGCCCTGCGGCGCCAGGCTGATGTCGCGCGTGATGGTCTCACCACTCGCCGTGAAGCTGACCACCGACTGGTTCACGCCCTGCCCGCGCGTGCCCGGCTCGCTGGCGAACATCGTGTAGCTGCGAATCGGCAGGAACAGGAAGCTGTAGTGCCCGTTGGCGTCAGCCGTACTCGTGTAGCGGCAGGTGCCGCCGCAACTGGCGGTGACCGTCGCGCCCGGCACGCTCGTGGTGCCGTCGGTGCGGTAGACGGTCCCCGTGACGTTCCCGTAGGCCGAGAGCGTAATCGTGGCGCTCACGGTGACGCCGTCGGCCACCACCTGGCCCGACGTCGATCCGCCCTGACCAGTCGCCGGATCGCTGGCCGCGGCCGTGAAGGCGCCGGCCAGCACGTTCGTGAACGTCGCCTTGCCGTCACCGTCGCTGGTCGCCGTGCGCTGTGGCGCGCCACCGAGCACGCTGGTCGAGTTGAAGGTGACGACGGCGCCCGGTACGGCGGGGCCCGCCGCCGACAGCACGGTGATCGCCACCGTTCCGCGAGCCAGGGCCTGCACGTTGGCGACGGTCTCCTCGCCGCTCGTCACGCTGGCATTCGCACGCCCGATGTCCACGTTCTGCTGCGAGGCGATCAGGAAGTAGCTGCCCGGCGCCAGCAGCGGGAAGGAGAAGCCGCCGCCGGCATCGGTGAACTGCTCCTCGATCGAGACGTTGGGTGCGGCCGTCTCGAACAGCCGCACCAGCACGTTGGGCCCGGCCGGCGTCACGCCGTCGGCCAGCAACACGGTGCCGCGCAGGCTGCCGAGCGGCAGCAGGATCATCGTCACGTCGGCGTAGCCGTCCGGGGCGCTCAACTGGATCGCCTTGAAGTCGAGGCGGCCCGGATCGCTGGCGCGCACCGAGATGTCGCGGCCGGCGAACCCCGTGCCGGTCACGCCCTCGACAGCGAACGTTCCATCGGCGGCCGACTGCGTCACCTTCGGCGTGCCGGCGTGGAACACGGTGACGGTGGCGCCGGCGACCGGCGCGAACCCGCCCTCGGGCACGGGGGCGACCACCGTTCCGGTGACGACGCCGCCGATCACGGTGACCGTCAGCGAGTCCTTCACGATGCCGCCGATGGCGGCCGACACCTGGGCGGTGCCGCCGCGCAGCGCGTTGACCATCGCCGTCTTCGTCGTCTCACCCGCCGCGAACGCCACGGCCGGCGTCGCCGTGACGAGTCCGGGCGCACTGCTCGCCAGCGTCACCGTCACGCCGCCCGCCGGGGCCGGCGCGTCGAGCGTCACGTCGATCTGGTGCGACTCGCCCGCTCGCAGCAGCAGCGAATCCGGCAGCGTCACGCCGCCAGCCACGCGCGCGGTGAGCGTCAGCAGGGCCGGCGCCGACACGTTGCTCGACGTGTCGACGGCCCGGGCCGTGAAGGTGGCCGTGGCGCCGGGCGCGAGGCCCGCGGGCACCGGCACGTCGAAGGAACGCGATCCGCTGGTGGCGGGCGCCGAGAACGAGAACTGATTGCTGTAGCTGAAGGCGCCGGCCACCGACAGCGTCACCACCGCGACGCCAATGTCGTCGGTCCCCTCCACCACGAGGGTCACAGGCGCGCCAGGCACCATGTCGAGCGTGCCGTCCGCCGTGCGCAGCGTCACCGTCGGGGCCACCTTGTCGGCCAGCGGCAGGGTGATCTGCGCCGCGTCGCTGCGGTTGCCCGACGTATCGAGCGCAAACGCATTGACGATCACGCGGTCGGTCGACTGCGCCGAGGCCGGCACGGTGAACTGGAACGAGGTGGCGGCCGACACCTGCGGCGGCGTCACGTCACGCTGCTCGCTGCGCACCACCACGCCCGTGGTCGAGAAACCGATCCGGGCAACGCCGCCGGGGTCGGTCGCTGAAACAACGGCCGTCACCACCTGCCCGGGCTGCACGCGCTCTCCGGAGGACAGACCGGTGATCTGCACCGTCGGCCCAACCGCGTCGAGCACGCGCACCTGCGCCACCGCCGGCTGCGTGCGACCCGAGGTGTCGCGCACGCTGGCCTCGATGGTCAGCAGCGACCCAGGCGCGGCATCCACCGGCACGTTGAAGGCGAAGTCCTCGGTGCGATCCAGGGTGGCCGCGAACGTCTGCGTCTGCGCGTCGAGAACAACCGGCCCAGCCGGGCCCTCGGTGCGGCGGACGAGATAACCGATCTGCGTTACACCCACGTCGTCGGTGCCGCGCACCCGGACGTTGACCCGCGCGCCGTTGGGCGCCGACACGCCGTCGACAGGGGCCAGGATCGACGCGATGGGCAACTGGTCGGCGATCACGGTCACGACGGCCGGGGCCGACGCCGCGCCGCGGTTGCCCGACGTGTCGGTGGCGACCGCCGAGATCTGCAACTGGCTGCCAGGCCCGCCGAACTGGGGACTGGCCTGCAGCGCCATGGTGAACGGCAGGGAGCGCGAGGTGAAGGCCAGCGTGCCGTTCACGAAGAAGTCGACGAACGCCACATCGCTGACCGACGCGGCCGCGGTCACCTGGACGAGGGTGTTCTCGATGACCGTCGGACTCGACGGCACCAGCGAGGTGATCGACGGCGGCGTCCGGTCCGTGGTCGAGAACGCGAACGTCAGGCCGGCAGGCTGCCGCAGCCCTGACAAGTCGGTTGCCGGCGCCACCTGCACCTGATAGGTGGCGTCTTCGGCCAGCGGGAACCGCGGCGTGAACACGACCGCGGTGTTCCCGAGGACGACGTCGACGCGCCCCTCGACCGCGCCCGACGGCCCGGTGACGACGATGGCCGGGCCCGTGAACTTCGCCGGATCGATGATTTCGCTGTAGCGGACGCGGATGGTCGTGGTGACGGCGACACCGGTGGCCGCCGCCGCGGGCGTCGTCTCGGTGATCGACGGCGGCGTGAGATCCTCGGTGGTGAAGCTCGCCGCGAAATCACCCGACATCGTCCTGCCGACCAGGTCCTTCACGCCCGTCACGCGCAGCGTATAGCGCGCCTGATCCTGCAACTGGACGCCGGGCAGCATCCGGAAGCGCACGACGGCATTGCCCTCGATCAGATCGACGAGGCCGGTCACGGCGCCCGCCGGTCCGATGAGCGTCACCGTCTGCGCGTTCACCGTCGCCGTGTCCACCGCTTCGCTGAAGCGCACGCGGATCTCGGGTGTCCGCACCACGCCCAGCGCGCCATCGGCAGGCGTCGACTCGACCACCGCCGGCGCCGCATCGTCGAGGACGATGTCGCCGAAGTCGATGGGCTGGGAGACGACGGTGCCGGTGCGACGCGCGAGGCCCGGGCCCACGGGATCCGAGAACGCGACGGTGAAAGCGCCCGCATGGATCGCCGGGAACTCGAATCGTCCATCGGCGCCGGTCTCGGCGAACAGGCGCGCGCCGCCCCGGATGAACTCCGCCACGACGCCGGCGGCGGGCACACCACCGGCGTCGAGGACGCGACCGCCGACCGAGACGGCCGCCGCGAGCACGATCTGCAGGCCCGACTTCGTCTCGCCAGGCGTCAGGACGTCACCCACCGATCCACGCTGCCCGGCGAGGTTCGACGCCGTCACCGTGAAGGACCGTGCCGGCACGTTGGTGAAGCGGAACGCGCCCTGGCCGTCGGTGCTCTGACTGCAAGCGCCCGGGCAACCGCTGCCGGGCTGGCCGACCAGTTGCACACTGGCGTTGGCGGCTGGCTGCTGCACGCCGTTGACCACCTGGAACACCGTGCCCTCGACGACGGACAGGCCAAGCAGCGCCACCGTGACGTCGGCGACGTCGTCCTCGAAGAGCAGCGTGCCGCCGGCATTGCCGGCGCTGGGGTTGCCGGTAACCTGCGCCGAGGCGCGCACGAAGAAGCGCCCGAGCGGCAGGTCGCCCTGCTCGAACTCGCCCACGCCGTTGGTGACCGTGGCACGGCACGGCTCGCCCGACGGACAGATCTCGACTTGCGCGTTGGCGATCGGTGCTCCCGCCCCGGTGACCACGCGGCCGGTGACACGGCCGGTGATCCGGCGATCGATGGTCGCCACCAGCGGCACCTCGACGAGTTCGCCCGGTCCGGCAACCTGGCCTGTGGCCGTGGCTTCCGCCGCCACGTTGCGCTGCGTGGCGCGCAACGAGAAGCCGCCGACCGACGCGCCGGGGAACGTGAACCCGCCGTCAACGCCCGTCTGGGTCACCTGCACCGGCAGGTTGCGGCCCGCGGGCGTGACCTGGCGCAACTCCACCGTCCAGCCTGCCAGCGGCGTGAGCAGGCCCGACTGCACCAGCGTGCCGCGGATGACGCCCAGCGCCTCGAGGCGCACGGTGAGCGTCGCCGGCGGCCCCGAGCCGAGCACGGTGACCGTGCCGCGACCGCGACCGGCCGACACCGGATCGAAGGCTTCCGCCGTGACGAGCCCCGTCGGCACCAGGTCGACACTGAACTGCCCCTCCGCGTCGGTGACCGCGAAGGCCACCGGTCCCGCGCTGTTCGTCAGTACGACCTCCGCGTTGGGCACGGTTGCCGTCCCCTGCTGCGCATCGTCGCGTGTCACCTGTCCGGTGACGACGCCCGTGTTGTCGAACAGGTACACGTTGAGCGTGACGTCCTGGCCATCGCTCGTGATGCGCACCGACTTGCGGCCGCCGAATCCGTTGCCGTCCTTCGCCGTGACGAGGTACTCGCCCTCGCTCAGCCCCGGGAACTGGATGCTGCCGCCGATGGCGATGCCATTGTCGGTGTAGCCCGGGAACCCAATCTGCCGCAGCTCGATGCTCGCGTTGTTGACCGGCGTGACGCCGTCGCTGCGGAAGGCGTTCACCGTGAGGCGCCCCTGGCTCAGCAGCCGCACCGTCAGATCGACGACGTCGCCCGCGCGCACCTGGCCCTTGACCTCGGCGACCTTGCCGGTGGCGTCGGGATCGGCGCTGTTGTCGGTGGCGGTGATCGTGAAGGGTCCGGCGTTGACGACCGGGAACGTGAAGCGTCCCTGGCTGTCGGTGGCCGCGAACATCTCCTGGATGCCCTGCGGGATCGACTCGCACTCGTTGCCGAAGTCCGTCTCGCTGCAGATCACCACGAACGCGTCGGACTTGAACTTCAGCGACACCTGACGATTGGTCACCGGCGTGAAGCCATCGGACTCCACCACGGTGCCGGTGATGCGGCTGGTCGGTTGCAGGCGCAGCACGACGTCCACCGTGGCGCCGGCCTGAGGCACCACCGTCTCGGCGGCCACCGGCTCGGGGCTGAACTGTCCGGCGGCGCGGACGGTGACGGGGCCCACCCACACGTTGGCGAAGCGGAACTCGCCGGTGGTGAAGTCGTTGTCGGTGATGGCGTAGTTCTGGACGTACTTGAACTCGACGCCGACCTGGCCACCGGCGATGACCACGCGTTCGCCGGAGATGCCCACCTTGGCGGGCAGCGGCGTCTCGGTGCAGGGCGGGCTGTCGCACACCACAGGGGCCGCGCGCAGCACGCGTCCGGTGACGGTGCCGAAGCCGCCGCGGAACGTGATGTCGTTGCGCAGCACCTGGTTCGCGTAGCGCAGGGCCACCTTGCCGACGTTGCCGTCCTTGAAGTCGCCGCGGAACGCGGAGATCGAGTAGGTCTTCAGCGCGAGCTTGTCAAACCGGTAGGCGCCGCTGGCATCGGTCGTCGTCTGGCCCTCGACGCAGATGCTCTCGGCGAGCGTCTCGGGGTCGTAGCAGGGCGCCGTGAAGGCCCACACCCTGATGCCGGCCTGCGGGATGCCCTCGCGGCTGCGCACGACGCCGGCAATCGACGCGGTCGGTTCGAGGACGATCGTGGCGTTCACCACCTCGCCGGCCTGTACCACGTCGACCGTCGTGTTTCCCTCGGCCAGCAGCGACTGGCTGACGGCGACGATCTTCCGGCGCCCCACCGGCACGTCGGTGAGCGTGAAGCGGCCGGCATCGGGCCCGCTGGCGTTGACGCGCGTGAGGCTCAGGCCGCCGCCGACCTCGGCGTCGGTGACCGGGTTGCCGCTGGCGTCGAGCACGATCCCGGTGACCGTGCCGAACCCGCCGCCGAGCAGCAGCGCGAGGTCGAAGTCCTGCCCCTCGAGCAGGGCGAAGCGCGCGGTGCCTTCCTGCTGCGCAGCCTGGTCGAAGCTGTAGACGCGAAGATCGCCGGCAGGTGCCGCCGGGAACGAGAACATGCCGTCGGCGCCGGTCTCGGTGACGGCCACCGCGCACTCGGCCGGCTCGTCCCTGCCGCCCGGTGGCGGCGCGCACGGCACGTTGGGTTGCGACCGGGTCTTGTAGTAGAGGATGGCCGGCACGCCGGCCACGCCCGTGACGCCGTCGGCGCGAACCACGCGGCCCTTCACGTTGCCGGTCTTGAGCGTCGGCGCCGTCAGGTCGACGTCGAGCAACACCAGGTCGCGGGTGGTCGTGGCGCCGGCGAAGGGGATGTTCTCGCTCACGAAGATCTGGGCCGGACGATCGACGTTCACCGCCTCGACCAGGAGGTTGCCGACCGGGATGCCGGCGATCGTGAAGCTGCCCGTGGCGTCCGTCTCGGTGCCGTACTGGCTCTGGTCGGTGAGGCTCGTCACGCGCAGCTGCGTGTCGGCGAGCGCGGTCTGGCCGTCCTGCGCGAGCGTGCGGCCGGTGAACGTGCCGCGCCCCAGGAACACGACGTTCACGTTCAGGCGCTGCCCCTCGCGCGCGAGGCTGAACCGCACCGTGCGCGACGTATCCGTCTCGGGGTCCACCGCCACGAGCTTCACGCGCATGCCTGGCGCCTTCAGCACGAAGTCGAACTGGTAGCGGCCCTGCTCGTCGGCGGTCTCCTCGGCGATGCCGATGTTCTGCTGGCTGTCGCCGCAGTCGAACTCGTAGAACAGGCGCACGCTCGCGAAGGCCGCGGGCGCGCCGTCGGCGCGCAGGATCTGGCCGGAGACCACCCCGGCTTCCTCGTCGTTGTCTGGCTGGATCTCCAGGGTGTGGGGGGCCAGGGTGTTGCCGGCGGCATCCTGCACCCCGCTCACCGTCATGCGGCGAAGCGGCTCCACGAGCCCGCCGACGGGCTCGCGCAGCGCGACGTACGCCACGCGCCGGCCCGGCTGCAGCGCCACGCCCACCGCGCGGTTGGCCTCCACCTGGAAGTTGACGATGTCGCTCGCCGGGGCGCGGTCGTGGACGCTCTCTGGCGTCACTTCCTCGCTGAAGAGCACCGCCACGACGCGTCCCACGTCGTGCATGCGGTTGGGGTCGAGCGGGCAACCGGCCATGTCCACGCCGGGGATCTGGCGAATGCCGAGCACGGCAGGGGCCAGGTCGGTGACGAGCGCGAAGGTGGCGGTCGCGGTGTCGCCGCCGCTGGCGGCACGGGTCACGCCGAACCGCGTGGCCTCATTGGTTGAGGCGTTGGTGAGGTCGAGGCCGTCGGCGAACCCGAGGCCGGAGCGGGACGCGAACCTGAGCCTGCCGTCCGGGCCGGGGAGCACGACGCTGAGGTCGTAGGGCGACGACGGGTCCGAGCCCTCGCGCGGCGTCAGCTGCAGCGTGAGCGTGCCTGGCTCCGGCACGGCGATCACCAGCAGTTGACCCGTGACCGTGCCCGTCCCGTCGCGGAACGTCAGCTCGTCGCCGTAGGGAATCTCCTTGATCACCTTGCCAGCGTCGGCGCCGCCGAGGCGGCGTCCGCTGGCGTCCACGAGCGCGGCGTCGAAGGCGAGCGGCGCGCCGGCCGCGCCGGCAACGAACACGGAGACGTGGCCCGGCACCGACGTCATCTGCTCGGCCAACGCCAGGTGGAACGCGCTGGCGCCGGCGGCGACCTGCGGCGCGAGCACGCCCGCGATGGCATCGGCGAACACGTCGCCGCGCACCGAACGGCGCCGGACCAGGTCGAAGCCCGCCACGTCGCGTTGAAGCAGCGACAACAACTCCGGGGCGTCGCCGGGCTTCACGCGATCCGCGAGGCGCGAGTACTCGCTGCCGAGGAAGTCGAACAGCAGGGCAGCGGCCGACCGGGGCAACGGCTCGCCCAGCCCGATGCGCAGGCCGGCCTCCGCGGTCTCCACGCCGCGGTCGAGCACCACCTGCTTCGAGAAGCGGGACAGGTCCTTGGGCAGCGCTGCCGGCGGTGCCGTGGCAATGGCCCAGGCGCGCCCCAGCAGGCCGAGCGCGGCATCGCGCAGATCCTGCGGCAGGCCGTTGGCCTCGTTGGGCAGCACCAGCGAGTCGGGCGACAGCGGCACGCCGAACTCGCCCACGCCCGACTTCAGCACGAAGCGGCCCGCCACGTTCTCGTCGGAGTCGAGCGTCGCGGCCGTCACCTTGCCGGTGCGCTGCGAGATCAGCCTGAAGGTGACCGTGGCCGAGTCGTTGGGCGCGATGGACTCGATGCCCTTGCTCGGCTCGTCGTCCAGGCGGGCGCCGGAGATGTTCTGCGCGAACAGGTTCAGGCTGACGAAGTTCGCGGGCGACTCCGACGTGTTGGTGACCGTGACGTCGAGCGTGTAGGGCTCGCCCGCGTTGACGATGTCCGGGTGCGTGAACGTGAGCGTGAACGTCGGGTTGCGCACAAGCACGGCACCGGCGGCGCGGCCGCGGATCGGCACGGGGCCGACCGGCAGGCCGAGCAGCGTGCCGGCCAGCTCCATCTCGACGACGTGCGTGCCCTCGCGCCGGCCCTCGACGAGGTACTCGGCGTTGCCCGTCTCTCCCGGGCCGAGCGTGGTGATGTCGTCGGAGGTGCCGAGGTTGCCGTCGGCGCCGGGCTGGGTGACCGCGACGACGCGCGGGAACTCGCCGCTGGCGCGCCGCGCCATGCGCAGCGGGTCGTCGTCGGATCCGACGACGTTGTCGCTGCCCGGCGGCAGGACGATCGTAGCCTGCAGGTCGCGCACGACGAGGTTCGATCCATCGGGCGCGACGTTGGCCACCATCAGCATGACGCTGAAGAACTGGTTGAGGAAGCCGATGTCACCCGGGATGACGATGACGCCCGGGATGGGCGGCAGCACGAGGTTCTGGCTCTCTGGCGCGCCGTCGTCGAGCGTGAGCGTGAAGCCCACCACCTGCAGGTTCGGGATGCGCTGCTGGATCTGCAGCGTGTCGGGTACGAGCGTCTGCAGGCTCCGGAGCTGCGGCACGTTCACCGGCAGCTCGGCCTCGCCCAGGCGCACGTCCTGCGGCGGCACCAACGTGGGCAGCACCACCGGGAAGCTGATGTCGATCTTCGATCCGTCGTCGATGGCGAAGGCGGCGGTGAAGTTGTAGGCCTGGAAGTTCTGGCGGTCGAAGACGATGCCGCGCTCGCGGATCTCGTCGGCGGTGAGCGCGCGGGTGGTGACCGTGGTGACCAGCAGCTTCTCGATCACCTCGATGCGGGCCACCTCGGGCGTGCCGTAGAGCACCACCTGGCCGTTGCTGACCAGGCGGATGTTCTCCACCGTGTGCGTGCCGGCGACGTTCAGGGCGGGGATCTGCAGCGGGGTGTTGGCGGCGGCGACGAGCTCGACGGGCTGCGCGAAGCTGGGGCCGCGCAGCGTGGCGCGGATCTCGGCGTCGGCCGCCAGCGGCGGCACCGCGCCGGGCGCCTGCGAGGTCTGGAGCAGCGCGGAGACGATCGTGGCGAAGCCCTTCGGGACGGTCTGCGTGGCCGGCTCGACCTTCAGGCCGATGCCGTAGAGCAGGATGTCCTCGCGGGCGAGGACGTGCGGCTGGGCGGCGGCGGGGAGGGCGCCGGCGATCAGCATCGCGACGGCCGCCAGTGCGAGGGCGACGCCGGCGAGGCGGCGCCGCCTCTGGCTGCGGGGCGAGGTGAGTGGCAGCGTCGGGGCCATGGTCGTCACGTCCTCGGCCGGAAGGGGCTGGGCAGGGGTTCGCGCGTTCATGGCTGCACCGGGAGGGTGAGCGACGCCGTGCCGTCGGCGGTGCCGGCGTCCGTGAACGCCCGGAGGTAGAGCTTGACCGGGGCACCCGGCAGGCTGAAGCTCACGCGGACGCGCCCGTCGGTGTCGACGATCCGCTGCGGGCCAGGCACGTCGGGTTGCACGTCGGGGCTGGTGAGGTCGCCGAGCGGCGTCGCCGCGAACCGGCTCAGGCTGAGCTCGTCGATGCTCTGCACGTGCACGACGGTGCCGGGCGGCACGATCGCGCCGTTGTTGAGCCGGATCGGCGTGCTCTCCACGCTCACTTCCGTTCGCAGGTTGTCGCCGGAGCCGGTGCGGGTGATTCCGGTGACCGTCCACTGGAAGAACCCAGCCGGCATCGTCGTGCCGATGGTGTAGAGCCCAAGCCGCTCGGTCGACACCGAAAGCGTGTTGGCGTCGAGGTCGTGGTCGGCGACGACGCGCTCCCAGTCGCCTGCGTTCTCGCTCCACCGGAACATCGCGAGGTCGGACTCGGGCCATCCGCCAAGCGCTTCGTCCTCGTAGGAGAGGACCAGCGTCGCAGGCTCGGCCAGGTCCAGTGTCTCACCCGGCGCGTTGAACAGGTGGAAGCCGCCGATGCCGTAGCGCGGCTTGCCGGCGACTGCCTCCGGGTCGAGCGGTCGGTAGGGGGCGGGCGCCGCGTTCGGCGAGGCCGGTCTCGTCTCGCCGTTCCACCAACTGAGCACCGCGTTCTTGAACCGGTTCGCGCGTTCGAGCGTGAGGGTCGCACGCACGTTCTTGATCACCCGCTTGGCGCTCTCGATGCCGTCGGT
Source organism: Vicinamibacteraceae bacterium (assembly GCA_039812685.1). Lineage (GTDB taxonomy): Bacteria > Acidobacteriota > Vicinamibacteria > Vicinamibacterales > JAFNAJ01 > JBDIBB01. Next base: position 9,872 of record JBDIBB010000056.1, on the reverse strand, counting down.
CACTCCTCGAGAGATGGCCGCGAGCACGTCGTTGTAGACGCCGGTGAAGTACTCCTCCAGCACCTTGGTGAAGTACTCCTGGGCGTCGAAGGTGCCGATCTCGACGGCACTGTAGTCCTCGAGCGCGTACTGGCGGCCGGCCAGCAGGCGGCCGCGGGTCTTCGGGTACTTCGTGCTGCGGGTGAAGGAGAGCGGTTTGATCTCCATCTCGAGCCGGGCGCCGAGCGCGCCGATCTTGCCGCCAATCTCCAGCTCGTTCTTGGTGACTTTCTCGATCTCCTCCTCGAACTCGCCCTTGTCGATCACCTGGGCCAGGGCGCCCATGAACTCGCTGAACAGCTTCGGGGCGTCGAAGGGGGCCGGCGGGGCGGTACCGACGTCGGCAATGGCCTGCAGGTTACCCTCGCCGGCGGCCTGGAGAGAGGCTATCAGCACGTTCGCCTGACGCCGCTGCTCGTCGGAGAGCGCCTGCTGAACGCCCTTGAGCTTCGATGCCAGACGGGCCAACAGGGCGTCGAACTCGCTGCGGTCGGCAAAACGGGACGCCTCGATCGTGTAGGTGAGCGTGTAGGCGTTCGCCTTCTCCGCATTGGCGGTCACCATCGGCTTGGGGCTCTTGAAGCCGATGAGGATCGCCTCCGGCTGGAAGCCGAACACACCTTCCACGTCCTTTCCGCGAACGCCGAAGAAGAAGCCACCGGAGAAGCTCGTGTCGCAGTCTGGCGCGCAGACCGTCTCGAGGGCCTCCTTCAGCTTCTGCTGGAGCTTGGCCAGTTCCTCCTTGCCTGCGTCGGCCGTCTCTTCGGAGATCTTGCCGGCGTCCTTGAGCGTCTCCAGATCCTGTTGCCAGGCGCCGAGGGTGGCCCCGAACTCCAGACCGTAGTTGTAGGCGCCTTCGAACGTGAGCGTGTGGGTGCGCGTCTTCTCGCGGGGCCGCTCCTCGAGGTCGTACTGCGCGGACGCGGATGCACCCGCTGAGGCCGTAGCCTCCAAGCTCAGGAACGCCTTGCGCTCGGCCTTCTTCTCCTGCTCCGGCTGTGGATCCCCGCTGGTGTCGCCGGCGGCCGACTTCACGGGGGGCAGCACATTGAACTCTCCCTTGAAGAGGGTGGCCGACCCGGACAGGGCCACGCCGAAACTGGCGGCCGAGGCAACGATGCGCTGCTGGTAACGCTCGAGGCCATCGAGCACGGGTCCGAAGACCCGCTTGAGGACGGGCAGCGCATCGGTGAGCGCCTTCACCTCGTACGCGCTGCCGGCGGAGAAGAGCGAGAAGGCAATCGCACTGCCGAGTTCCTTCACCTCGTCGGGGACGCCACCTCCCGGCGACGGCGTCGTCAACGCCGTGAAGCCCCCGAACGCGAGGCGGTTGCCCACGCCGTAGTTCAGCGCCGCCGTGGCCTCAACCTTGCCGACGTCCGCCTTCGCATCGAAGAGCCCCGAGACGCTGCCCGATGCCTCGAAGAGCGCCAGACCCTTCTTGAACTTCACGCCCGCGTCGAGCCTGGGCTCGAACTCCAGGCCGATGATGTTGCGCAATTCCTTGTCGACCACGGTGACGGGGTCGTCGCCCGGGGCTCGCACGTTGTCGCGTCGTACCTTGAAGGTGAACTGCAACCCGCTGCCGAATCCAACCGTGCCGCCGAGGCCGATCTTCCCGCCGAACTCGGCGGAGGCGCCGGCGCCCAGCGTGTGTGTGTACTCGAAATTCCGCACCGCGAACCGGAAGTCGATCGGGACCCCGCAGGAGATCGGCCCGCCGTTGACCGACGCGATCGAGACCGGGTAGGTCCCGAACGGCGTGTCGTGCGGCACCGGAATGCGCATCCCCTCCTGGTCGCGGGCGCTGTCGTTGACGATCACCCGCTGGCCGAAGCCGCCATTCGGTCGCAGCGAGACGAAGTCGTGGACGCTGTTGCCGTACCGCAGGGAGAGCGCCTGACCAAACGCGGGCTTGCCGGTGAACGGGCTGATGGCCTTGGCATACCGGACGGCAGCGCCACCGCGCATCACCGAGAAGGCCGGGTCGTCGCCGAGCGCGTTCGGATCGGGGTCGTAGAAGACGATGAGAGGCTCGCAGTTCACCGACACGTTGTAGGGCGAGGCGGTCGTGATGCCGACGTCGGGCGAGTAGGCGGAAGTCACCGCCTGCACGACGGTCGGCTTGTAGGACTGGAAGGGGACGCTGACGATCTTGCTCCCACCCGGGGGGACAGTCCCCGCGCCGTAGCACTGATTGGTGAGGGTCGTACACACCTCGGCGTCCCCGGCGGCCGCGGGCGTCGGGTTGCTCACTTCGACGTGGAGGGTGGCCTCCTGCCCGAGATACAGCAGCATCGGGCTGGCCAACCGCTCCGGTTCCGCGGCGAGGTCGTCGGCTACGGTCATCCACTGGGTGATCTGCAGCGCCGGCGCGGCCAGGCACTCGGGGTCTGGCGCCAGATCGGCGGGCGACACGGGTGACGGCACCTCGGGGGGATAGATCGGGCCGACCGGTACACCCACCTCGGTGTCGAGCACGTAGTAGTGGAACCCGCCGACGTTGTTCTCCCGATCGGCCTCGGCGACGGTGCGCTCCGGCACGTCGATGGTGAAGGCCACGTGTCCGACCTCGTTGAGGTGCTCACCGAGCTTCACCTTGATGGCGAAGATCGGCACCGCGAGCTTGCTCTCCTCGTCGATCAGCAGCACCCCGTCGTTCTTGCGGCGCCATGCGGGCTTCACGTGCTCGCCACCCGAGACGTTCAACGTGAACGCGCAGTCGGGGAGCGCCGGCGAGCCGCAGAACGGCGCCGCGTCAGTGCCGCCCGGCTCGCGGTGATACATCCGCAGCTTGACGCCGGGGGCGTTGCGGAATGACCGGTTGTAGACGTGCGGGACGACGTGCAGCTTGGACTCCTTCACCTCGCCCAGCCGCCGCTCCGCGTTGAGGCGGTTCTCGTCGCGCTTCTCCCGGCGCGGGTCGGCCGCGACCTGCTGGTCGTAGATCGCCCGCGTGTCCTGCTTCACCCTCCGGATGAACTGCATCACGCGCGCCACCAACTGGTCGGCCTCGGCGTCGGTGGTCACGCGCTCCAGGTCGGCCTTCACCCGGTAGAACTTGACCACGTCGTCGACCTCTGCCTCGGTGAGCGGCCGCTCGTTGGCGGGCAGTTCCTTGAACGTCCGCACCGCGGTTGACGCGATGTACTCCTCCAGCGAGCCGCACCCTCGCGTGGCGGACCACTCGCGTGGCCGCTGATCGGCGCGGTAGACGTAGCAGGCGCTCTTCCGGAAGACGAGGACGTTGGCGTCCTCCGGATCGACTACCTCGTCGGGCGCCGGATCGCCCCGGCGCACGTTGAGGAAGATGTCGCGCGCACGCTCGTTCGCCACGATGCGGGCGAGCGCCGCGCGGATGCCGACCTTGCCCACGCTGTGCACCTGCTTCACGTGCAGGGCGTGGAACATCGATCCCTCGAAACTGGCGCCCTGGACGCGGAGCGGCAGCTTCAGCTTGAAGGCGAGGAACTCCATGAGCATGGCCCACTCGTAGCCCTCGAGCTGCGGGATCTTCGTCTGGCGGCGGTACTGCTTGAACAGCCGCTCGAACTCGGCTTCCGATACGTTCACGTCCAGGTAGGCGGGGTTCACCGTCACGCCTGGCGTGCCACGGAGGTTCACACCATAGGCCTCGGTGAGGTGCTTGGCGATGAGCAACTGCCGGCCCAGGCCCAGGTCGTTGTCGGTGTCACCGGCGATCCCGGGAATGGTGCGGTCGAGCCGGTAGACGCCGGAGTAGAAGTCGTCGACGAAGTTCGGAATGAACGACAGGTCGTTGAAGGTGAACCCCGTCCCCTCCACTTCCTTCGGCTCGTGCGTGTAGGGATCGACGAACGGGAAGTGCAGGGCCGACACCACGCAGGCCGCCAGCGATACCAGCGTGGGCGGACCGGCGAAGTCGGGCGGGAAGTCCGGATCCGGGACCTTCGAGGCGCCCTCGTACCACGCGTCGGGCATGAACGTCGAGATGTCGTGGTCGCTGAGGCCGGGCTGGTAGTTGTTGCCGCACGCCTTCTCGGGATCCTCCGTCCACAGGCAGGCGCTGCTGCCCGACTCGATCAGCCGCATCCTCGTGACGTCGAACTGGCTCCCGCACTTCTCAGACGCCCGGTCGAGGCCCATCACGATGCCCTTGCGGATGGCGTCGAGTTCGCGCTTGAACACATCGTTGCTCCGGCCCGACGGCCGCTGATCGATGCGCTGCGTCGACTCCAGGAGATCGACCCCGAGATCGCAGCAGTTGTCGTAGACCTGCCAGATCTCGAGACCGGCCGGATTGGCCACGTACAGCAGCCCACGATCGAGATCCAGCCGCAAACCGTTGACGCCGTTCGGGAACGGGTGCCTGAAGATGATGCGATCGTCGATCCCGTCGCCGTCGCCGTCGATCAGCGTGCCGTCGCTGACCGACGGATCCAGCCGTGTCAGGTCGATCATGTAGAGGTACGGCATGCTGCCTTCGTCCACGATCGCCATGGCGCGGATGCGCGTGGGATCGACCTCGATGTCACGCACGACACCGCGCGTGGGCACCCGCGTCAGCAACTCCGGCCCGGCAGGCTTCAGCGCATCGCCGACGCGGCCGTGGCTGTCGCGCACCTTGAAGACGCTGACGTCCCGGTCGGTGGCGACCAGCACGAGGTCGACCACCTCGTCGGCCGCCACCCGGCCATCCCCATCGAGATCGGTGAGGACAGCGGTCCCGAGCCGCAGGCGCCGGGGCGTCGCTGCCAGCCGCGCCGGTGGCGCCACCTCGTTCAACGAGACGCCGAGCGACAGCAGCCGCGGGCTCCCGAACGTCTTGTCGATGGCGAACAGCACGTCGTCGTAACCGATGACGTCGGTGATGTCCCCCGGATACACGGTCTCGAGCTTCTGCTGCGGCAGGTTGTTGCCCACGTCGGCCAGCATCAGGCCGACGCGCTCGACCGCCGCGTAAGCAAACACCTCGCGGTCGGCCGTCTGCACCACGGCGACACCCTTCGCGTAGGCGTTCTCATAAACCACCGGGAACCCGGCGCCCGGCACGAAATCCTCCGGCACGCGCGTGAGGACCTTCGGGCCCAGCTGCGCCGGCGCGGCGGGGTTCGTCGCGTCGACGAAGGTGAGGAAGCTCCGGCTGGTGTTGAAGGCCGTCGTCACGACGAGGTCGCCCGAGAAGAGCTGGCCGCGCTCCGGGCCGTACGAGAACCTGGCGTCTGGCAGCACTGCCACCCGCTGACGGCTGGGACTGGTGGTGTCGCTGCCGATCTGAGAGACCGCAAATGGATCGGTGGCGTCGAGGACGACCAGGTTGTCCGACTGCCCGCCGGCCGTCACGAACAGCCGCGTCCGCAGCGTGTCGCCGACGCGGAGCCGGCGGATCGCCACGTCCTTGAAAGACGACGCGCCAGTGAAGGTGGCCAGCGGCCGGGGGCGGAAGGTGCTCACCTCGAGGCGCACCTGCCGCAGCGCACGACCCGCCACGTCACGAATCAGGTCGCCGCCGCCCGCATCCGGCGTGTCGGCGGTCGTGCCCTTGAGCAGCACCGTGTAGCGCTCGCCGAGCTTGAGGCCACCAAGCGGCACGAAGGTCGCCACGCGGTTCTGCTCCGTGATGCGGACGTCACCGGCGACCTGCTTCCCGTTCTTGTCGAGGATCACGAAGTTCCGCTTCACGCTCTCGGCGTCCATGGCCTCCGAGAAGCGGAACGTGAGCAGCGACGTGGGGTCGAAGTTGTCCACGCGGCTCGGGCCCGAGACAACGACGGGCGGCACGCTGTCGTCGATGATGGCGTCGATCTGGACGGGCTCGTCGCGCGGGGGCACCGGCAGCACCCGCTGCTCAAGAATGTCGCCCGTGTTCGTGTTGGTTACGACCAGGCGCGCCCGCGGAATCGCGATCTGGACGCTGGGGCGATCGCGGTAGCTGACCGTCATCGTGTATGCGAGCGCCGGATCGCCCGTGAAGGCGTAGCCGGGAATGCCTCCTTCGATCACCGCCTCGTCGGGAATGGGCTGCTGGCCGTGCTCGGTGTTCAAGGAAAGGCCGGTGCGCGGCGCCCCGGGCGCACCCGGCGGGAACTCGGCCTCGGTCGGATCGAAAGTGCCCGGCAGCGCCTTGAGCACCAGGTTGCCTTCACCGAAGGCAGACGGCAGCTTGGCATGCGTTACAACTCGACGATCGAGATACGGCGCCGGCACCTCTGCAGATTGCAGGGTCAGCGCTGGGATCGGCACCGCCGTCACCTCGAAGGTGTCGGAGACGCCGCCGTTCACCGATACTTCGAAGGCCGCAGCGTCTGGCTGGTAGGTGAACGCCCGCTGCTTGAGGAGATCGGTGATCTCGATGGCGCGCACCGGCACGGCCACGTCCGCAGCACGGACGACGAATCGCCTCACGCCGTTGATCGTGTCCACATAGAGCGGGGCCCGCTGCGTCACGCCGCCAGCGCCCTTCACCACGGTCCGGAAGCGGCCGGGCGTCAGCGAGAAGTCGCCTTCGCGCAGCCAGTCGGAGTCGAACTCGAAGTCGCTCACCGTGCGGGGGTACGCCACCGATCCGCCGCGGGTGACGTTGGTCACCAGCACCTGGCGATCGGTCGGCGTGAGCTCGTCGGACGCCACGGCGATGCGTACCGTGTTCGGCACAATCGTCACGCGCCCAGTGATCACGGGGAAGCACACCGGGATCGGCAGCTCGGCCGACAGGGCGTAGAACGGGATCGGCAGGGGCCCGCCGACGCTGAAGAAGTCGAACGCCGCCTTGAGCCGATAGCGGCCGTCGCCGTACATCTGCGCGTAGTTCAGACCGTAAGTCTGCTTCGCCTTGGTGATGCCATAGACACCTGCTGCGGCCACACCGGGGCACGGGGGCGAGGACGTGGTGATGCGGTCGTCGCGGAACCGCGCCGTGTCCGCGATCTCGAACAACGGCCCGGTAACCAGATCGGTCACCCGCGCGACGATCCACTGGCCGTCGACGGTGTCCTGCGGCCCGGCAGGCACCGACACGTCGATGTAGTCCTGGGGCGTCGCACCACCGAAGTCGAGCGAGAAGGCGGCCTGCTGCTCGAAGAGCTCGGCCTGCTCCGTCGTGAACGTGATTGGTATCGCACTGAGTGGCACGGTGTTCAAGGTCACGATTGCGCCGCCGGGGAACGTCCCAGCACGAATCGTGGCCCGCAACCCTCCGGGCCCCTCGACGACGCCGCCGGCGGCGGTCACCACCTGGCTCACCGAGCCGTCAGGGTTGGTCTGCTTGAACTCCGCCAGCTCCTGCACCGTCTCGTTGCCGCTCTCGTCGATGATCCGCACGCGCAGCTTGTCGGTGATGCCAGCCCCAATCGCCGCCGAGAAGCTGCCGTTGGCCTCCACCAGCGCCACCGCGGTCGTGCCCTTCGTGACGTTGTCGATGAACACGCGGTCGCGCGCCCCGGCGGTCCCCTGCGTCGCCGACACCGCCACCTGCCCCTGCGCGTCCGGAATCCCGGCCGTGATGGCCCCGGCCGGCGGCGTGGGCGGCGGCGTGGTGTCGAGCGTCGCGAAGCTCGACGACACCGGCGCGGGCAGGCCGTAGCCCGCCATGTCGCGCACACCTGCGGTCACCTCGAACGTGTAGCGCGAATCGGCCGCCAGCGGCTGCGCGGGCCGGAACGTCAGCGCCGTGTTGCTGGCCGACAACGACGCGGTGCCCACCACTGGATCGCCGCCCTCGGTGCGCAGCAGGACGTTCGCGAGGTTCGCCCCGGAAACCGATGCGGGATCGATCGGCTCGGAGAAGGTCACGACGACAGGCGTGCCCAGCGCGACGCCGCCAGCGCCGTCGGCCGGCGAGATCGACGTCACCCGCGGCGGCACAGCCACCAGCCTCAGGGCCAGCCCCTGCACCTGGTTCGCCAGCACGTAGGCCGCGGCGCTGCCCTCATCGTTCTTCGCGAGGTCGGTCGCGGTGAAGGTGACCGTCGCCACGCGGCCCACGGCAAAGTAGGCACCCAGGCCCGTCGACAACGACGCGATCGGCAACGAGCTGCTGGTCACCAGCGCACCACGGAATGCCTCGCCCCCGACACCGCGCACCAGGCCGCCGACGAAGCCGATGGGTCCGTCAACGTTGAGGAACAGGTACTGTCCGGGCTCCGCAACGCCTTCAAGCGCGGTGGCCTGGCCACCGACCTCGGCGCTGGCCACCAGACGCCCGCCGTCCAGGCGCGCGACGCCTGCCAGCAGCAGGCGCGTCTGCCCGCCAACCGCCGCCACGCGCACCAGCAGCGTCCGCGAGGCGTCGGAAAGGCCCGGCGGCGCCGGCATCGACAGCACGCCGCCCCGCGCCAGCGGCCCGCTGCCCTGCAGGCTCGCGCCCGCCACGAAAGCGAGCGTGGAGGGCAACGACACCGGCGAACCCGACAGCGGCGAGAGCGCCAGCGGCGTGGGATCGGCAACGGCACCCGCGGGAACCGCGAGCTGCAGTCCGCCTGGCCCGTCGATGACGCCCCCGGCGGCCGTGACGAGCCCGCGCGGGGCGGCGCCGGCCGCATCGGCGACCAGTTCCACCGTGATGACGCCGCGATCGAGCGACAGCGCCTCGAAGGCCTGCGATGGCGATGCCACGAACCGGGCGGCAACCTGCGCGTCGCCGGCGGACCCGGCGCCACGAACCTGGTAGAAGACCAGGTCGGCCTCGTAAGGCTCGGGCAGCAGCTCATCGCCCGACAGGAAGCGATACGACTCGGTGATGCGGGCCACGAGCGGGATGCCGCTCGTCATCGGCGAGGACGCGCTCACCAGCCCGGCCACGTCCGAGGACACGCCCGGTTCGTAGAAGAGGATCTGCGGCTGCGGGTTGATGGCGGTGACGACACCGGCAGGCAGCGACGCCTGATCCACGCCGCCGATCAACTCGCCCGTGACCGCCGCGGGCGGCGCCGCCGGCACCGTGTCGGCTGCGAGGAACGCGTACTGACCGGCAGCGGCGACCGTGGTCTCGAGCCACTGGCCGCCTCCGGCGAGCGCGCCGGCGCCGACCGCGCGCCATGCGCCTGCGCTCTCGTCGAATCGCGCCACGACAAGCGGGGTGCCGGCCGCGATCCCCGGCGCATTCGAAACGCGCAGCGTTGAGGGCGCGATCGCCGCGGTGTGCGGCCACACATCGGCGGCACCGACCGGCGACCAGCCGAGCGGCAGCAGGCCCTGCAGCCCCTGCCCGCCGATTGGCACGACGAGCGCACCGGTCGCCGCTCCGCCGCCAAGCGCGGCAAGCGTCGCCTTCCCGGCAGAGGCCGCCGTCGGGGTCAGGCGCGCGTCAAATGCGCTCACCGCCTGCGCGCCGGCGATCGTCACGCGCCGATCGACGCGCGTGTAGCCGTCGCGCGTGATGCGCAGCCGGGCCTGGCCGGCATTGGCGCGCAGCAGGTACCGCCCCCGCGCGTCGGTGACGGTCTCGGACGCGAACGGCACACCGGCCCCGTCCACACCCTCGAGCTCAACCCGCGCGCCCGCCAGCGGCAGGCCGGTGGCGTCGTCGTACGCCTCGCCGGTCACCACGCCGAGCGTGACGAGCGGCGGCGCCACCACACGCACGGTCGCCGTCGCGGTGGCCGTGAAGCTGGCGAAGTCGGTGGCGGTGGCGACGACGGCGATCTCGGTGCCGGGCAGCTGCGTGGCAGGCACCTTGTAGCTGGTCGCGAACGGCGGCGAGATCACCGTCGCCACCTGCGCCTCGTCCACCGTGAAGCCCACCGACGCGATGCCGCCCGCATCGGCAGCCGTGGCCGCAATCGCAAGCTGCGCGCCTGGGAACGTCTCCTGCGGCACGTCGAGCGTCACGGTGGGCGGCGTCGTGTCAGGCTGCG
>JBDIBB010000055.1:0-25656 GCA_039812685.1 Vicinamibacteraceae bacterium | reverse complement strand
CGCAGCACGCGGCGAGCGGACGCCAGGCGTTCACGGCGTGGAGAACGTTCACGGCCGCGCACCAGTACGGACGACATGCGGCCATCGGCGTGGGAACCTATCTGAACAGCCTCGAGGGCACGCTGCAGCAGGCGCGCGAAGCCGTCAGCGCGGGCGAGGCCGGCACCCGCGGCGTGGCGTTCTACTCGATCGCGGCCTCCAATGCGCCCGTGCTGGCCAACCCCCTGTCCGTGCCGGCCGGGCGTGACACGCCGCTGCGGCCGTTCGACGACCTGGCCGCCGCACTGCTGACGGGCAGGACCAGCACCGGCCAATGGGTGGAATCGCCGGCAGGCTTCTCCGGCGGGCTGTTCGCGAGCCCGGCCATCGTTCCGACAATGCCGTGGAAGACGGAGCCGCAGACCGGGCACCTGATGGGCGCCCTCCGCGCGCCCGACGGGTCGCCGCTGGACACGGCCTCGGTGATCGTCACGCGCGAAGGCGACAGCCTGGAGGGCGAGCCGCCAGTCGGGCGACTCAGCGCAGCCACCGAGACCGATGGCAGCGGGTTCTATGGGGCGATCGATCTGGCGCCGGGCCGGTATTCGCTGCTGATCACGCCGCGCGATGACGGGATGCGCCAGACCGACTGCACGGTGGAGATCGCGCCAGCCGCCGTGACCCGGCTCGACGTGCTCGTCGATGGGCGTTCGCCCGTGCGGGCGGCCTGTCAGGCGGTCGGGCGACCGGGCGCCGGTACGCCGCCGTAGCGAGGCGGGCGGCGGGATCCGGAGGGACCCCGCCTGCCCGCGACGACCGGCCTACTTCTCCCAGGACAGGTTCGGCTTGCCGAAGTGCCCGTAGTTGGTGGTCTCGCGGTACATGGGCTTCAGCAGGTCGAGCTTCCTGACGATGCGCCCGGGCCGGAAGTCGAACTTCTCGTTGACGACGCGGGCGGCGCGCTCGGCGTCGCCGGTGCCGAACGTGTCGACCTTCACCGACATCGGCTGGGCCAGCCCGATGGCGTAGGCCACCTGCACCTCGGCCTTCTTCGCCAGGCCCCTCTTCACGATCTGGCGCGCCACGTAGCGGCAGTAGTAGGCGCCGCTGCGATCCACCTTCGAGGGATCCTTCCCGCTGAAGGCGCCGCCGCCATGCCGGCCCGCCCCGCCGTAGCTGTCGACGATGATCTTGCGGCCCGTGACGCCGCAATCGCCCGTCGGTCCGCCGATCACGAAGCTGCCGGTCGGGTTGACGTCCACCCGCACGTCCTTCGTGAACCAGTCGCCGAGCACGCGCGGCGCCAGCTCGTCGATCACGTAGCCGCGGATGGCCCGCTGCTTGGTCTTCGCGGTGTGCTGCGTGGAGACGAGGATGTGCTTCACCGCAACGGGAGTGTTGCCCTCGTAGGCCACCGAGACCTGTGACTTCGAGTCCGGCCGCAGCCAGGTGAACCCGTTGTACTTGCGATCCTCGGCGAGGCCGCGCGTCAGCCGGTGGGCCAGCAGGATGGGCAGCGGCATCAGTTCGGGGGTTTCGTCGCTGGCATAGCCGAACATGATGCCCTGGTCGCCAGCGCCCTGCTCACCGGCCTTGCTGGTGTCCTCGTCCACGCCCTGTGCGATGTCGGGCGACTGCGCCGTGAGGCACATGTTGACGAAGACGCCGTCGGCATTGAAGGCCTCGGAGGGATCGTCGTAGCCGATGGTCCGGATCGCCTCGCGTACGATCTGCACGTAGTCGAGCCGGGCCTTCGTGGTGATCTCGCCGGCGAGCACCACCTGGTTGTTCTTGCAGAGCACTTCGCAGGCGACCCGGCTTCGCGGATCCTGCGCGAGGCAGGCATCGAGCACCGAATCGGCGATGAAGTCGCACACCTTGTCGGGGTGGCCCTCGGAAACGGACTCGGACGTGAACGTGTAGCGCAGTTCGGCCATGTTGCGGCACAACTCCTGAGAAACGAGGGTCCTGACGGGGCTCCCCGGCGCGCGCCCTCGCTGCCATCGCACGTCGGACAGAACTGGCACCACCGCGCTGGAAGGGAAGCTCGCCACCGGATGTCGCGAGCGCTCATGAGCCGCGACTTAGATAGTGGAGGGCCCAGGCGGGCTCGCCGCGCGGCCCATCAAGTCGGAGAAATCGCCGCGCAGCCGCAAAGGATACCACAGGCGAGACCAGAGGCGCGACAGGCAGGCAGGGGAACCCGGAACTCGTCGCCCAACTCGACGGCGACGCCCGCTCAGCGTCGGCCCGCCTCGTCTCCCCACAGCCACGCGGCGCCGCGCACGCCGCTGGCATCGCCGTGCCGCGGCGGTGCCAGCCGCGTGTCGACGCGGTCGGAAAACACCCACTCCGCCCACATGCGCGGCACCCTCGCATACAGCTCCGCGATGTGTGACAGGCCGCCACCGAGGACGATCACGTCAGGATCCAGGACGTTGACGACCGACGCCAGCCCTCGCGCCAGGCGCTCCGCATAGCGCCCGATCGTGGCCGACGCCGCGGCATCGCCCCGGGCCGCACGTTCCGCGATGTCCCGGCTGTCGAGGCGGGCGCCGGTGACGCGCGCGTGGTCCGCCGCCAGCCCCGGCCCGGACAGGAACGTCTCGAGGCAGCCCGTGCGGCCGCAGTAGCAGGGGGGACCGGGCCACTCACCGGCCGCGGGCCACGGCAGCGGGTTGTGGCCCCACTCGCCCGCGATGGCATTGGCGCCGCGAAGCACGCGGCCTCGCACGACCACGCCGCCCCCCGTGCCGGTGCCGAGGATGACACCGAACACGACGCCGGCACCCGCCCCGGCGCCGTCGGTTGCTTCCGACAACGCGAAGCAGTTGGCATCGTTCTCGAGACGGACCGGGCGGCCAAGGGCCGCCTCGAGATCGCAATCCAGTTGACGGCCGATCAACCAGGTCGAGTTGGCGTTCTTCACGAGACCGGTCGCCGGCGAGATCGCGCCCGGCATGCCCACGCCCACCGTGCAGCGGCGACCCGCCGCCTGCTCGAGGTCTTCGACCACCCGCCGTATGGCCGCGATCGTGCCCGCATAGTCACCGTGCGGCGTCGCGACACGCACGCGATGGCACTCGCCTCCCCCGTCGTCGAGCACCACCCCTTCGATCTTGGTGCCCCCCAGGTCGATGCCGATGCGCATGACGGGCTACCTTCTCACGAATCGTTCGCGAACGGGAACGGCGTTGTCGTACGATGACGACATGGCCGTGGCTCCGCCCAGCCCGTCCTCGACCGTCGTGCTTCTGCGCCCGGGCACGTCTGCCGGCCCGCCCGAGTGCCTGCTGCTGCAGCGCAACGCCTCGGCGAGCTGGCTCGCCGGCGCCTGGGTCTTCCCCGGGGGGCGTGTCGACGATGGGGATCGCGAGCCGGCGTGGGAGGCCCTCGCGCTCGGGGCCGGCCGGCTGGCCGCCCACTGGCCGGAGGCCGACGTCGCCTGGCTGCGCGACCATGCCGTTGCCGCCGTGCGGGAAGTCTTCGAGGAGACCGGCCTCCTCTTCGCCGACACCGTCACGCCGGGCCGCGCCGATCAGCCGCCGTCTCACTCGCCGACCGGTGCGACGCACGTCGAGCGGCGCAGCCTGCTCGACGGCCTCGCCTCCTTCGCCAGCCTGTGCGCGCATCGCCGGTGGAAGCTGCGTCTCGATCACGTGACGCCCTTCTCGCGATGGATCACGCCGGAGCAGGAACGCCGCCGCTTCGACACGGTCTTCTTCATGGCCGCGGCCCCCGAGACCGACCTGCGCGCTCACGAGCACGAGATGGCGGGGCATGCGTGGCTCACGGCTCGTGAGGCCCTCGATCGCTTCGGCCGCCAGGCCCTCGTCCTCGCGCCGCCCACGCTGCGGACGCTGGAGGATCTCGCCCCGTTCGGCTCGCTCGCCGAGGCCCTGCACTGGGCGCGCACCGTCACACGGCTCGTCATCGCACCGAAGTTGCTGGAGGATGCGACCGGGCAGTGGCTGCTGTTGCCGGGCGACCCGCAATATCCTGCCGTGGTGACGGGGGCCATCGCCCCGCCGACGCGGTTCGCGTATCGTGATGGACGGTGGCAATCGGCACCGACACCTGCCGAATGATGGGCGACGCCGGTCCTGCCGATTGACGAAGCGCATGGGTTCTCCGGCAGCGGCGCAACCGCGGGGCACGATGGGGCGCATCGTGGTCCTGCTCCTCTGCCTGGGTGCGTGCGGGCCGTGGGCCTCCGCCGGCGACTCGCCCCCGGCGCGCACACCGGCCGCTGCGGTTGTGGGGAGTCCGCTCCCATCGTTGCCGCTGACCAGCATCCTGCTGGAGTCGGCCTTTGCCGCCGTCAATCGCGACGACCTCTCCTTCGCGGGACGTATGCTGTCGCTGCTGCTCGACCAGGGCCAGTTCCTCGACGGCTGGACCCGGGGCCAGGCGCTGCGCTGCCGCGCGCTGGTCGCCTCCAGACAGGGCCGACTCGGCGACGCGTCGGCAGCCCTGATTGGAGCCGAAGAGGCCTTCTCGGCCGCGGGTGCGGAGCCGCAACTGGCCCTGGTCTGGCGACTGCGTGCCGGCCTCGCCTACCAGCAGAACGACCGTGCCCTCGCCCAGGCCCTGGCCGAGCGCGCGCTGGCGCTCCTCGAGGCGCGTCGCGACGACGAAGGCATCGTGGCAGCACTGGCCGTCCTCGCGCGGGTGCGGGACGCCGGCCCGAAGGCCGACGAGGCGCTCGAGCGGGCCCTGCAGATCGCCCGGGACAAGGGCCTCCGGAAGGACCATGCCCGCCTGCTCCACGATCGGGGTGACAGAGCGTTCGGCCGGGGCGACTTCGCCGGCGCCACGCTGAACTACGAAGAGGCCGAAGCCGTTTACCTGGCGCTCGACGACAGCGAAGGGCTCGGCCGCGTGTGGACCAGCCTCGGACGCCTCAACCGCGCGCACGGCCGCCATCGCGAGGCGCTCGCCTGCTTCGAGCGCGCCCGCGACGTGCTGGAGCGGACCGACGATCGGCTCGGCGTCATCCAGGCCACCAATGCCGTTGCCACCGCTCTCGAGAACCTCGACCGTTCCGAGCAGGCCGGACGTGAGTACGAGCGCGCCCTCCGGCTTGCAGAAGAGAGCAAGGTGGACCGCGTCATCAACTTCCAGCGCGGGAACCTCGGCGGCCACTACCTCAATCGGAACCAGTACGCGCGTGCGAATCCGCTGCTCCGCGAGTCGGCCGCCCGCGAGTCGGATCCCACGATCAAGGCCATCAGGCTCGGCCAGCTCGGGATCGCCCTGAGGAATTCCGGCGAGAGTGAAGCGGCGATTCAACCCCTGACCGAAGCCATCACGGGGCTGCGTGCCCTCGGAAACAGAGAGCGTTTGTTCGGGTCCCTCGCCGAACGGGCGACGGCTTACCGCTCGCTGGCACGCCTTGACGAGGCGCTGGCCGACGTCCGCGCCTCACTCGAGACGCTCGAGGAGGTGCGGCGTCAGCTTGCGCCAAGCGACTTCCTGCGGCGCGGGTTCCATCAGTACACGCTATCCCACACATCGCTGGGAATCGGTATTCTGATCGACGCCGGCCGCGCGCAAGAGGCGCTGGAAGCCGGCGAGCAGGCTCGCGCCCGGGCGTTCCTCGATCTGCTCGCGGCGCGGCCCGCGCTGGCGGCGCGGACGGCCGCCGATGCGGCCTCGCCAGCCTCGCCCACGCCCGACGGCCGGACCACGCGCCCCGGCGACAGGTTGCTGCTCACGCGCGATCGCGAGGGTTCCACACGGCCCGCCCTCCCCAGCGCGACTGCTGACAACGAGACGCGAGCGACCCATGTGGCCACGTTCGAGGAGATCGCCGCCGAAGCGCACCGCCGGCGCACGACGATCCTCAATTACTGGGTCGACACGGGGCACACCTACGTTTGGGTTGTCCGCCCGGACGGCACGATGCGCCACGCCGTCGTGGACGTCGCCGACCAGCGCCTCGTGGCGCTCACTCGCGCGCTGTGGGCGGGCCTCACCCGACGCGATCTTCCACCGCCCGACACGACCGTGACGCAGCAATGGCGAGGCCGCGAGACCGTCGACGCGGCCGGGGCCACGGCGGCGTCGGTCGCCGGCGCACCGCTGTCGCCGCGGCGGGCGGCACGCGAGTTGTACCGCCTGCTCATCGCCCCGATCGCCGCGTCGCTGCCGAGCGTCGGGGCCACGCTCACCGTGGTCCCGCACGGACCGCTCTTCCGCCTCTCCTTCGCGGCCCTGCTCGACGATACGGACCGCTACCTCGTGGAACGCTACGCCATAGCCTACGCGCCGTCGGTCTCCGTGCTGTCCTTCACGCGCGAGCTGGCGGGCCGGAGGCCCGCGACGGCCGGCCGGTACCTGTTCGTCGCCGATCCCCTGCCGCTGCCAGCGGCGCCCGGCGATCCCGAATCGCTGCCCCCACTGCCCGGCACCCTCGATGAAGTCCGGCACATCGTCTCGCGGGTGCCGGCATCGCCGATCACGACACTGACTGGCAGGATGGCCAGCGAGTCGGCGGTAACCGACGCGATGGCCGCGGCGAGCGTGATCCACCTTGCCACCCACGGCATCGTTCGCGACGACGATCCGTTCGGGTCGTTCCTCGCGCTCGGCGCAGACGGCATCGGGCCTGCCCACGACG
Source organism: Vicinamibacteraceae bacterium (assembly GCA_039812685.1). Taxonomy (GTDB): domain Bacteria; phylum Acidobacteriota; class Vicinamibacteria; order Vicinamibacterales; family JAFNAJ01; genus JBDIBB01. The sequence continues at coordinate 19,055 of JBDIBB010000055.1, read as the reverse complement.
GCGCGCTCACCGCCGAGGAGATCTACGGGCTGCGGCTGCAGGCCCGCCTGGTCGTCCTCAGCGCCTGCCGCTCGGGACTCGGCGAGGTCTCGGCCGACGGCATCGTCGGGCTGACGAGAGCGTTCTTCTTTGCGGGAACTCCCAGCGTGGTCGCCACATTATGGGACGTGGCCGACGGTCCCTCCGCGCGCCTGCTGCGCGACTTCTACGCCGCCCGGGCGCGCGGACAGGATCTGGCGCGGGCGCTGCGCACGGCGCAACTGGCCATGCTCGCCAGCCTGCGGGCCGGACGCGTCACCGGGACCGGTGCGCCCGGCACGCGCCTACCCGAGCGCCCGGTGTTCTGGGCGGCCTTCGTGCTCGTCGGCGAACCCTGACGCCTGCGACGCGGCATCGGCGCGGGCCGGCGCCCAGCCGACGCCCGGCTGGGCGAGGTCGCGCGTCAGTACTCCAGCAGGCGACGCAGCGCGGACTCCAGGCGGTCCTTCGGCTCGAAGATCCGCTCAAGTTCCTTCGCCGCGGGAATTGGTGTGTCGAGGGCCGCCACGCGCATGACCGGCGCGTCGAGCCACTCGAAGGCCTCCTGGGCGAGCGTGGCGGCCACTTCCCCACCGAATCCGCCGGTCCATGGCGCCTCGTGCACGACCAGCACGCGATGGGTCTTGCGCACGGAGGCGATCACCGTGTCCACGTCCCAGGGCAGCAGCGTGCGCAGGTCGACGACCTCCACGCTGTAGCCGCTGTCGTGGAACACCTCCGCGGCGTGCATCGCCCAGCCAACGCTCACGCCATAGGCGAGGACCGTGGCGTCGCGTCCGTCGCGCGCCACCGCCGCGCGGCCGAGCGGCACGGTGTAGAAGCCGTGCGGGACGTGCCCCTGGGCCGGGCGATACAGGAACTTGTGCTCGAGGAACAGGACCGGGTTGTTGTCCTCGAAGGCGGCCAGCAGCAGGCCCTTGGCGTCGTAGGGCGTCGCCGGCGCGACCACCTTGAGACCGGCCACCGAGGTGAACCACGACTCGACGTTCTGGGAGTGGAATGGCCCGGCGCCGGTGCCGCCGCCCACGGGAACCCGGATCACCATCGGAACCGCGGCGCCCCAGCGATAGTGCGTCTTCGCGACGTTGTTGACGACCTGGTTGAACCCGCACGAGATGAAGTCACCGAACTGCATCTCCACCATCGGGCGGAACCCGTCGAGCGCGAGGCCCATGGCGCAGCCGATCGCGCCCGACTCGACGATCGGGGTGTTGCGCACGCGCGCCTTGCCGAACTCCTCGACGAAGCCGCGGGTCACCTTGAACGCGCCGCCGTACTCCGCGATGTCCTGTCCGAGCAGCACCGCCTCGGGCCACCGCCGCATCGCCTCGCGCAGGCCGTCGGAGATGGCGTCGATGTAACGTACCCGCGGCGCGCGGCGCAGTTCCTCTGGCGAGGGCTCTTCCGGGGCGAAGCCCGAGGGCGCGTAGACGTCGGCGAGTTCGGCCTCGGCCGTCGAGGCCGGGGGTGGCGCGGCCAGCGCGATGTCCGTCAGATCGTCGATGCGCGTCTTCATCCGCACGCGCAGCGCCTCGCGTTCGGCCGCCGGCAGCAGGCCCCGCGCATCCAGTTCGCGCTCGAGCCGCCCGATCGGATCCTTCGCCGCCCACTCGTCGATCAGGGCCTGCGGCACGTAATCGGTCCCCGACGCCTCTTCGTGGCCGCGCATCCGGAACGTCTTGAACTCCAGCAGCGTGGGTCCGTCGCCGCGCCGGGCGCGGGCGGCCGCCTCGCGCACCGCCGCCACCACCGCCAGCACGTCGTTGCCATCCACGATGACGCCGGGCATGCCGTAACCGATGGCGCGGTCGGCGAGATCCCTGCACGCGTACTGCTCGCGGGTTGGCGTCGACAGCCCGTACTGGTTGTTCTCGATGACGAAGAGCACCGGCAGCTTCCAGACGGCCGCGAGGTTCACGGCTTCGTGGAAATCGCCTTCCGACGTCGATCCGTCGCCCGTGAAGGCGGCGGCCACCCTGTCCTCGCCCCGCAGGACCGCGGCGAGCGCCAGACCATCGGCGACGGGCAGCATCGCGCCGAGGTGGCTGATCATGCCCACCAGCCGGCGCTCGAGGACGCCGAAGTGGAACGTGCGATCGCGGCCCTTCGTGAAACCCCCGTCGCGCAACAGCAACTGGTGCATCAGCCGCAGGAGGTCGAGCCCGCGTCCCGTGAACACGCCCAGGTTGCGGTGCATCGGCAGCAGCCAGTCGCGGTCCTCGAGCGCCGCCACCACGCCGACGGCAATGGCCTCCTGACCGATGCCGGAGAACCACTTCCCAAGCTTCCCCTGCCGGAGCAGCTTGAGCATCTTCTCCTCGATCAGTCGCGGCAGGAGCAGGGCCTGATAGAGCCCGGCGAGATCGTCGCCTTCGGGGCTGGGTGCGGCGGCCGCAGGGGCCGCGGCAGGCTGAGACATAGGCCGAACATGTTACAGCGACGACCTGCCGCCTCCGAAGGGCGCCAGACGGAACCGCGCGCGGGCACATGCGGAACCACGCGGTGTCACGTGACCGGGAGCCACGCCAGCCGCCGCGCCGCGACACGGCCCGGGCCGGCGGCCGCTCGACAATCCCTATAATTGCAGGAGCACCGTCACCTGCGGTGTCCAGCAGCCGTGACCGACACCGTCACCTTCGAGCCGCCGCCGGAAGCTCCCGGAGACCTGCGCCACGCGCCATCGTCGGCCTGGCACGACAGGGCGCGCCGTGCCTGGACCTGGGTGGCCGCGCGCGAGACGGCGCTGTCGTGGCTGCACAGCACCTGGGCCCTCGCCTTCGGGATCGGCATCATGTGGCTCGGCAGCCGCAACTACGCGTGGCTGCGCATCACCTACGCGTACGTGGCCTTCATCTGGCTCAGCAGCCTGTTGCTGCCGAGGCTGCTGGCGAGCCGCCTGGTGCCGCCGGCGTGGCGGCGGCCCGTGCAGTTCGCCATCAACTACTTCAACAAGAACTTCTACCAGCAGTTGCTGTTCTTCGTCCTGCCGGTCTACTGGGCGTCGACCACGCTCTGGACTCGTCACGCGTGGTTCGTGGGCCTCGTCGCGCTCTCGGCCACGTTGTCGACCTTCGACGTGGTCTACGACCGCCACCTGGCGGTGAAGCGGCCGCTGACCGCCCTCTTCTTCGCGTTCAACGTCTTTGCCTGTGCCAACGTCGCGCTGCCGGTGCTCTGGCGCGTGAGCAACGCCGTGTCGCTGCGGGTGAGCGCGGTGCTGGCCTTCATCGGGTTCGTCACCCTGCTGTCCGGCCTGCGCCGTCGCAGGCTCTGGCGCGTGTTCGCCGTCGCGGTCGTCGGCGCCGTCCTGCTGGTCGTGCTCGTCGAGTACGGACGGCCGCTGATCCCGCCAGCGCCGCTGCGGCTGGTGGCCCCGGCGTTCGGCACCGCGATCCAGCGCACGCCGCCCGTGCTGACCAGGCCCGTCACGGAACTGCCGGTCGGGTTCGCCGGGCGGCTCTACGTCCTGACACCCATCTGGGCGCCGCTGGGCCTCGAGGATCGCGTGCGCCATCGCTGGCGCGTCGACGACACCCTCGTGCACGAATCGCCGTTCTACGCGGTGACCGGCGGACGCGCCGAGGGCTACCGGCTGTGGACCACCACGACGGTGCCGGCGCTGCCTGCGGGCGGGCACGTCACGGTGGACGTGATGACGGAGGCGGGCCAGTTGATCGGACGTGTGGCGCTCGGGGTGGCGGCGGGTCCCGCGACCGGCCCGGCTCCGCCCGCATCGCCGATCGCCAGCCGGGGGGCACTGCCGTGCCACGCTTCAAGCTGACGATCGCCTACGCCGGCACGCGTTACAGCGGCTGGCAGGTGCAGAAGAACGCGCGGACGGTGGCCGGTGAGATCGAGCGGGCCGTCGCCGAGGTCGCCGGACGCCGCCCGGCCGAACTGTACGGGGCCGGGCGGACCGATGCCGGGGTTCACGCCCTCGCGCAGGTGGCCCACCTCGACCTCGCCACGCACATCGAGGCGTCGCTGCTCGCCAGGCGCCTCAACGAGGTCCTGCCGCACGACATCGCCGTGACCGGCTGCGAGAAGGCGTCGCACCGGTTTCATGCACGCCACTCGGCCCTCGGCCGCTCCTACCTCTACCAGGTTGCGACACGCAAGACGGCATTCGGCAAGCCGTTCGTCTGGTGGGTGAAGGACACCCTCGACCTGGAGGCCATGCGAGCGGCCGCCGCCGGGCTGACCGGGTTCCACGACTTCCGGGCCTTCGCCGACACGAATCCCGAGGAGACGTCGACGACCGTGGCGCTGGAGGGCATCGACGTGGCACAGGCCGGCGCCCTCGTGCTGATTCGCGTGTCCGGATCGCACTTCCTGTGGAAGATGGTGCGCCGGCTCGCGGGCACGCTCGTGGCGGCCGGTCAGGGCACCCTCACTGCCGCCGACGTGGCGCAACTGCTCCAGGGCGCACCGAGGGAGGCGGCGCCGCTGACGGCGCCGGCTTCCGGGCTGTTCCTGGAACGCGTACGGTACGCGGGCGATCCGGCCGAGGTGGCTCTGCAGCCCGTGATCCGGGCCTGACGGTGGTCGCGCCGGGCCCGCCGGACGCCGCATCGGCCCGCGCGCCATCCCCTGGGCCGCGGCCTTGGCATAGAATGCGCCCGAAAGACTGGGATCCCATGCCATCGTTCTCCGGACTGACCGTCGTCTGTCTCGCCAGCTACTTCAAGGGCGTCGATTTCCTTCGCCAGTGCCACGAGCATGGCTGCCGCGTGGTGCTGATCGTGAAGGAGAAACTGCGCGACGAGGACTGGCCCCGCGACGCGCTCGACCAGTTCATCACCGTGCCGGACTCGGCCACGGGCGACGTCTTCCTCGACACGGTGACCGCGCTGGCGCGCACGCGCCGTCTCGATCGGATCGTGGCGCTCGAGGAATACGACGTCGTCCACGCGGCAACGATCCGCGAACATCTGCGCATTCCCGGCATGGGCAGCACCACGGCGCGCCTGTTCCGCGACAAGCTGGCGATGCGCGTCAAGGCGCTCGAAGCCGGCGTCCGCGTTCCCGACTTCGTCCACGTGCTCAACGAGGACGAACTCCGTGGCTACATGCAGGCGGTACCGCCACCCTGGGTCCTGAAGCCCCGGATGGACGTCTCGGCCATCGGCATCCGGAAGATTCACGACCCCGCCCTGGTGTGGCAGGCAATCGAGGCGCTCGACGCGCGGCCGGCGCTTCACGAACGCTCCTCCTACTACCTGCTGGAGCGGTTCGTTCCGGGCGCCGTCTTCCACGTCGACTCGCTCGTGCAGGATGGCGAGGTGATCTTCGCCGGGGTCAACCGCTACTGGCGCCCGCCCATGGAGGTGGCGCACAAGGGCGGGGTGTTCGTGACCTGCACCGTGGAGCACGGATCGGCAGACGAGCGGGCGCTGCTGTCGATGAACACCGCCCTGCTGAAGGCGCTGCGCTTCGTGCGCGGCGCCACGCACGCCGAGTTCATCCAGGGCGAGGCCGACGGCGAGTTCTACTTCCTGGAGGTCGCCGCGCGCGTGGGCGGCGCCTACATCGCCGAAACGCTCCAGGCGGCCACCGGCATCAGCATCTGGCGGGAGTGGGCCAACATCGAGCTGGCGCGCGATCAGGTGCCCTACCACCTGCCCGCCCACGTGAACGACTACGCGGGCGTGGCGCTCGCGCTGGCGCGACAGGAATGGCCCGACACCTCGGCCTTCGACGACCCCGAGATCGTCCACCGGGTTCGCAAGCGCCACCACGTCGGGCTGATCGTGCGCTCGCCCAGCTACGCGCGCGTCCAGCACCTGTTGGGCACCTACGCCGATCGCATCACGCGCGACCACCTGGCGGTGCTGCCGCCGCTCGAACGCGCCGAATAGCGCGTGCGGCCGGATCGACGCGGCGGCCGGCGGCCGCGTCAGCTGGCGCGGCTGCCGACGAGCTGGACGTTCAGGGCGCGTTCGATGTCGCGGACCGAGTCGAGTTCCTCCGGCGCCACGAGCGTGACGGCCGTGCCCGAGGCTTCCGCGCGGCCGGTGCGGCCCACGCGGTGCACGTAGGTGTCCACCGAGGTGGGCACTTCGTAGTTCACCACGTGGCCCACGCTGTCGATGTCGAGGCCGCGCGCCGCGATGTCGGTGGCCACCAGCACGCCATAGCGCCCGCTCTTGAAGCCCTCGACGGCGGCCGTCCGCTGGGCCTGCGATCGATCGGCGTGCAGGGCGGCGACGCGCACGCGCCCGGCGCCGAGGCGCCGCGCCAGGCGATCGGCCCAGCGCTTGGTCCGCACGAACACGATCGTGGGGCCCTCGGCGCTCCTCAGGAATCCGGCCAGCCAGGCGGCCTTCTCCTCGCGCGGCATGACGTGGCCCACGTGCGTGATCGTCGTGGCGAGGCCGGTCTGCCCGCCGATGCGCACCATCTTGGGGTCGCGCATGATCTGCAGCGCCGCCTTCATCACGTCGGGCGAGGTCGTCGCCGAGAAGAACAGCGTCTGCCGGGCGTCGGGCAGCGCCGAGACGATGCGCCGGACGTCGGGCCAGAACCCCATGTCGAGCATGCGGTCGGCCTCGTCGAGGATCAGCACCTCCAGACCGTCGAAGCCGACGCCGCCGCGCATGTGGTCCATCAGGCGTCCGGGCGTGGCGACGACCACGTCGACGCCACCGCGCAACGCCCGCTCCTGCGGCCCCATCCCGACGCCGCCGTACACGGCGGCGCCGCCGAGCGGCGTGTGGTAGGCGAGCCCCTGGAACTCCTCCTCGATCTGCACGGCCAGTTCGCGCGTCGGCGCCAGCACGAGCACGCGCGTCGCTCGTCGATCCGGCGAGGGTGAGGTCAGCATCCGCTGCATCAGCGGCAGCAGGAACGCGAGGGTCTTGCCGGTCCCCGTCTGGGCGCACGCAATCAGGTCGTCACCGCGCAGGACGGACGGATAGACCGCGCTCTGCACGGGCGTGGTGACGGCGAACCCACGATCGGCCAGGGCCGCCGACAACCGCCGGTCGAGACCGAAGCTGGCGAACTCCACCGGAGTGGGATCGTGCGAGGCGATCTCGAAGCCGGGATCGGCCGCGCGCGGGGTGACGTGGGTGAGATGACGTGCCGCCTGCGCACGAGGGGCGCGGCGACGCCGTCGGGATGACGGACGGTCGTGGTGTGTGGTCGGCAATCGGTCTGCTGAGCGAAAAGGCGGATACGGGCGAGAAACGGACTCGACGGTTGGAGCGGCGGCGGGATGCCGACGCGGGACCTTGCGCTCCAGCCTCCTTCTGAACCTCGACATCATGTCATACGAACGCCGCAAACGCCTAATCCGGGCTCGCGCGCATCCCGGGGCTGCCGGAGCGCTCGCGGCGGCCGTCCCGCCGGCCGCCGTCCCGCGACGCGGACCGGGCACGGCCGCCCTCACAGGGCCGGCGTCGTGGAGGTGCGCGTCATCTCGAACCCGAAGGTCGTCGAGATCTTGTCGTATTTCATCGTCCCGCGCACGTGGCCAACCCCGTCGAAGTTGCCCGAGAACAGGCCCGATCCGTCGCCGAAGTAGACGAAGAACTCGACGCCGCGCCCGCCCGGGCGATAGCTGCCGGTGACGGTGCCGAACGCGATGTCGCGATAAGTGCCGTGGAAGTCGTTGCCGGTCTGGATCACCGACATCGTGAAGCCGCGGCCGCCCGGCATGTCGATCGTGCCCGACCACTGCCCCGTCATGTTCGGTTCCTGGCACACCGGGCCGATCCCGCGTCCCTCGATCTGCTGGACGACGCGCAGCGTCGCGGTGACGTGATCGCACTTGTTCACGCGATAGCGCAGGTACTCCTGCGTCCAGACGAGCGCTCCCTCCACGTCGACGTAGGTCGACGAGGGCGGCCGGCGCAACTGGTCGCGGTACTGGGCTTCGAGCTGCAGCCGGAACCGGTACGACTCGTCGCGCGGCGGGAAGCTCACCACGCCCGGTGGCGTGTCACCGCACACTGGCGCGATTCCGGCGCCGTCGATCTGGGCGAGCGTGCGGGCCGCGGCCTCCGCGTGGCCGCAGCCGTTCACCCGGTACCGGAGGTACTCCTGCGTCCACACCAGATCGCCCTCGGCATCGACGTAGCTCGACGTTTCGGCGCGCTGCAGGCCCGTCCGATAGACGGTCTCGAGTTCCTGCCTGAACCGGAACGATTCGTCGCGCGGCGGAAACGCCACCCCGAGCGCCCCGGCTCCCGACTCGCCAGGCAGGCGCATGCCGGCCGGGGTGCGCGTCGCCTCAGGCCCGGCGGACGGCCCTGCAGGGCCCGCGCCCGATCCGGGCAGCACGCTGGTGCCCGGCACGCCACTCGGGCCCGTGGGCGAAGCGCCAGCCCGTGGCTCCGACGGGCCGCGTTCGCCGCACGCCGCCACACAGCAGGAAGCCACCAACGCCGTCGCCAGGAGCGTCCGCCATCGGTCGTACCGCATAGTGTCCTCCGCGACGCCTTTGTAGCACGGTTTGCCCACCCAAGCCTGGCCCGACCGTGCCAGGCGCTCGCCCGCCGGATGATGCGGGTCGGATGATGCGGGCCGCCGGCGCCGCGCGTCCGGGAGCGGGACCGGCGCGGTATCATGCGCCTGGTCCCGCGGGCGTTCCGCGGGACACCCCAGTGTCATGTCCAGGCACATCGCCAGCACCTCGTCACACGGCCTGCACGACATCCTGCGCACCACCGTGACGGCAGAGCGCGTGCTGACGCGGCCCATCGACCTCGTCGCCTTCGCCTCCGACGCCAGCTTCTACCGGCTGATGCCGAAGGCCGTGGTGCTCGCCCGCGACGCGGATGAGGTGCGCGCGCTCTTTCGCGTGAGCCGCGAGCAGCGGGTGCCACTGACGTTCCGCGCCGCCGGCTCGAGCCTGTCGGGACAGGCGATCTCCGACGGGTTGCTGGTCGAGGTGGCCAGGCACTGGCGCGGCGTGACGGTGGAGGATAGCGGCCGGCGCGTCAGGGTGCAGCCCGGCGCGATCGGATCGGTGGTCAACCAGGTGCTGCGACCGTACGGGGCGAAGATCGGCCCCGATCCGGCATCAATCAACACCTGCACCATCGGCGGCATCCTCTCCAACAACTCGAGCGGCATGTGCTGCGGCGTCGCGCAGAACGCCTATCACACGCTGCGCTCGCTGACATTCGTGCTGCCCTCGGGCACGACGATCGACACCGCGGCCGGAGACGCCGACGAGCAGTTGCGCGCGCGTGAGCCCGCGCTCTGGGCAGGCCTGCTCGATCTGAAGGCGCGCGTGGAGGCCGACACCGCGCTCGCCTCCCGCATCCGGGCGAAGTACCGGATGAAGAACACCACCGGGTACTCGCTGAACGCGCTGCTCGACTTCGATCGTCCCGTCGACATCCTGCGGCAGCTGTTCATCGGCGCCGAGGGCACGCTCGGCTTCATCGCCGAGGCGGTGCTCGACACGGTACCCGACCTCCCGGTGCGCTGCACGGGCCTGCTGCTCTATCCGAGCATCCACGCGGCGTGCGCCACGATTCCGGCCTGGCGCGCCGCCGGCGCCGCGGCGCTCGAGGTGATGGATCGGGCCGCGCTGCGTTCGGTGGAGCGCCAGCCGGGCATCCCGTGCGAGATCGCCGGCCTGCCCGATGGCGCGACGGGCCTGCTCGTGGAGTTCCAGGCGGCCGAGGAAGCCGCCCGCGGCGATCTGGAACGCATTGCGGCCGACACGCTCGGCCCCATCGCGCTGCTCCATCCCGCCCGCTTCACGCACGACGCCGCGCAGCAGGCGCGCCTCTGGAAGATCCGGGCCGGCCTGTTCCCCTCGGTCGGCGCCGTCCGCCGCAGCGGCACCACGGTGATCATCGAGGACGTCGCGTTCCCCGTCGAGACGCTGGCTGACGCCACGGTGGACCTCATCCGCCTCTTCGGCAGGCACGACTACCCCACGGCCATCGTCTTCGGCCACGCGCGCGAGGGGAACCTCCACTTCGTCATCACGCAATCGTTCAACCGCCAGGCCGATGTGGATCAGTACGCGCGGTTCATGGACGACGTGGTGTCGCTCGTCGTGGATCGATACGACGGCGCGCTGAAGGCCGAGCACGGCACCGGTCGCAACATGGCCCCGTTCGTCGAGGCGGAGTGGGGGGCGCACGCGCTCGAGATCATGAAGCGGCTCAAGGCGCTCGTGGATCCGGATCATCTGCTGAACCCGGGGGTCATCCTCAACGACGACCCGCGCGCCCATCTCGCCCACCTGAAGCCACTGCCCTCGGTGGAGCCCGAGGTGGACACGTGCATCGAGTGCGGCTACTGCGAACCGCACTGCCCCACCCGCGAGTTCACGCTCACGCCCCGCCAGCGCATCGTCGTGCGGCGCGAGATGGTGCGGCTGGAAGCGAGCGGCGAGGATCCGTCCACGCTGGCCTCGCTCGAGGCCGGGTTCCCGTGGATGGCCGTCGAGTCGTGCGTGCTCGACGGTCTGTGCGCGACGGCGTGCCCGGTCGGCATCGACACAGGGGACCTGGCCAGACGCGTCCGGCGCAAGGCGCACTCGCCGCTGGCGCAGTCGGCGGCGCTGTTCGCGCAGGGGCGCTACCAGGAGGTGGAGGCCCTGGTCCGGACCGCGCTGAGACTCGGCCACGCGGCGGCCCGTGTCCTCGGCCACGGCGCGGTGACGTCGATCACACGGGCGTTGTCGAAGACCACCCCGTCGCCGCTGCCGCTGTGGACCGTGCACCTGCCGCGCGCCGCCCGCACGACCCGGCCCGACACACGGCCGGACGTCGCCGCCGCCGTCTATTTCCCGAGCTGCATCTCCCGGATGATGGGCGCCATGCCGGACGAGCCTGACGACCTGTCGCTGCAGGACGCCGTCGTCACCGTCGCCGCACGCGCGGGGCGGCCCGTGCACATCCCGTACGACGTCGCCGGCACGTGCTGCGGCGTACCTTTTTCCTCGAAGGGCTTCGACCGCGCGCACGCGGCCGCGGCCAACGATGCCGTGGAGCGTTTCTGGTCGTGGTCCGACGAGGGCCGCCTCCCGGTGGTCATCGACACCTCGCCGTGCACGTACGGCATCCGCACGTGCCGTCCGCATCTCACGGCCGGCAACCAGACGCGTTTCGACCGGCTGCAGGTGCTCGACCTCGTGGAGTTCCTGGAGGACCTGCTGCCGAAGCTCACCGTGCGGCGCCGCCTGCCGCCCGTCGCGCTGCACCCGGTCTGCTCGGCGACGAAGATGGGACTGGCCGCCGCACTCGAGACGATTGCGGCCGCCTGCTGCGAGAGCGCCATCACGCCGCCGGGCGCGGGCTGCTGCGGCATGGGCGGCGATCGCGCGCTGATGTATCCCGGCCTGGGCGCATCGGCGACGCGCGCCGAGGCCGCGCAGATCCGGACGTCGGGCCTGGGGGCTGGCTACTCGAGCAGCCGCACGTGCGAAGTGAACCTGACGCGCCACCTCGGCATCCCGTATCGCTCCATCGTGTTCCTGCTCGAGCAGGCGACGCGAATCGACGGGCCTGGGGCCACGCGCCAGCCTTCCGACGCCTGACGTCGTGACGCGCGCGATCGCCTGCGGCCTTCCGACATGCGCCCCCTGCAACTGGTCATCACCGATTCAGGCCTCGGCGGCCTCGCCGTGTGCGCCGGCCTCGAGCGCGCCGTGCGGGACCAGGTCGCGGCAACCGGCCTGCGCCTCACCTACGTGAACGCCTGGCCCGAGGAAGGCCGCGGGTACAACGATCTGCCCGACCTCGCCGCCAGGGCCGCCGCCTTCGACCGCGCGCTGTCGGCCCTCGACGGCCTGTCGCCCGATCTGCTCGTCATCGCCTGCAACACGCTGTCGATCGTCCACGAGCACACGGCCCACCGCCGCCGAGCGCCTTACCCCGTCCAGGGCATCGTCGATGCCGGCGTCGATCTGTTCGTGCAGGCCCTGCGCGCGAAGCCGGCGAGCAGTCTCGTGCTGCTCGGCACGCGCACCACCATCGACTCGGGCGTCCACGCCCGCAGGCTGATCGAGCGTGGCGTGGACGCGGCCCGGATCGGCGGCGCCTCCTGCCATGGACTCGCCACTGCCATCGAGACCGCGCCGTCGGGTCCCGCGACCAACGCGCTGCTCGACACCTGCGCGCGAAGGGCGGCGGCGGCCGCAGGGCCGGGTTCACCGCTGCTGGCGGGGCTCTGCTGCACGCACTACGGGCTGGTGGCGGATCGGTTGTCGGCGGCGATCGCGCGGCACGCCGCGCGGCCTGTCGAGCCGCTGGATCCCAACGGGCGGATGGTGCGCGACATCGTGACCCGCCTGTCGGCAGCCGACATCCTGCGGCCCGCGCCTGAAGCGGTCCTGCGCGTGCAGGTCGTGTCGAAGGTGGTCTTGCCCGACGCCAAACGCCACAACGTCGCCGAACTGCTCGAGCCGGTCTCGCCCGCCACGGCCCGCGCGCTGCGCGACTACACGCACGTGCCGGCGCTGTTCTGAGCCGGCCGGCGGCCAACGCCACGTCGCACTCGGAGTAGACTGACGCGCCATGAACGTGCTGCTGCTGACCGGGCCGGGGGGAGATGCGCAGGGCTGGGGCCCTCTCGACGTGACACGAGCCATGGCCGAAGCCCTCGAGGCCTCGGGCGATGCTGCCGAGATCGCCTGGGTCGAAACCGAGGCGCAATTCTTCACCGCCCTCGACCGCGGCGACTTCGACATCGTCTGGAGCGCGCTGTATCAGGTGACCTCGCGGGAGGCCTACATCGGCACCAGCGAGGACGGGCTGTGGGTGGCCGACGTGTTCGACCAGCGCGGCATCCCGTACGTCGGATCCAGCAGCGCCACGATGAAGGTGATGCTCGACAAGTACCGGACCCACGCCCTGCTGGCCGCGCGCGGCGTCCCCGTGCCCGCGCATCGTCTGGTCCGCGCCGACGATGCCGATGTCTCCGCGATCCGCTACCCCGCCTTCGTGAAGCCCCTCGGCGAGTCGCGCTCGGTGGGCGTCAACGATGACAGCGTCGTGGAATCCGAGGAGGCGCTGCGCCGCCAGGTGGCCTGGATCGACCGTGAGTTCCGCCAGCCCGCGCTCGTGGAGGACTTCCTGCCGGGTGACGAGTTCACCGTGCTGCTCGTGGGCAACGGCGAGCGACAGGAGTGCCTGCCCGGCCTCGTGAGCGTGCCCGCGCAGCATTACGGCAGGCACAAGGTGCTGCGGGCGGATCTCCGGGGGGTCGGCCTCACGAAGATCAGCGACGCCGGACCGGGCGGCGCCGGGGCGAGCGCGGTCGCGACGCAGGCGGCCCGCGCCATGGGGTGCCTCGACCACGTCCGGATCGACGTGAAGACAGGCGCCGACGGCCTCCTGCGCGTGATGGAGGTCAACGGAATCCCCGGCCTGAAGGCCGGCAAGAGCTGGGGACCGCAGCTCTACACGCTCCATCACCGGTCGCCGGGCGGCTACATGGAAGACTACCGGCGGCTGGTGAAGACGGTCGTCGACGCCGCCGCGCGCCGCTTCAACCTGCCGGCGAGCTGACGCGGCGCGTCAGCCAGTCGTCGACGATGGCCAGCGCCGGTCGCGACGGCGGCGCGGGGGCATCGGCCATCAGGCGCGTCAGCGCCGCGCGCCACAACTCCGCGTGCTGCATCGTCGTCACGCGGTTGCGGAACATGGCCGCCCCCTTCTGCCGCTCGGTCTTCATCCGCTCGAGGATGCCCAGCACCTCGGCCGTGAAACCGTCCTGACCGTAGTGCGCCAGGTAGGCGTCCCATGCGCGCGCGTGGCCTCGCGCCGTGCGGAACGGGCGCGACACACGATCCAGGTCGCGTCTGAACCCGCGCGCCTCACCATCGTCGAGCGTCCGCAGGCCCGCGTCGCCGATGCGGTACGGGTGCAGTTCCATGGCCTCGACCTTCTCGCCCGCCACCTCCAGCGTGACGAGGAAGCCGACCTTCCGGAAGTGGAGATCCACCGGCTGGAAGAACACGAAGTTGCCGAGGCTGTAGGCGATCGGCGTGCCGTTGCGCACTTCCACGCCCTGCGGCACGTGGGGGTGGTGGCCGATGACGGCGTCGGCCCCGGCGTCGGCGATCGCGCGGAACGCGTCGACGACGTACGTGGGTGGAAACGGTACGTATTCGAGGCCGCAGTGACCGATGGCGATGACGAGCCCGCCCGTCCGCTTGCAGCGCCGGACAAGGGCCGTCACGCGGTCGATGTCCCAGCCGAACACTCCCGGCCCGCCGCGCGCGGCCGTGAGATCCTCGCCCTCGCTGAAGTTCACCACGTGCACGCGCACGCCCCCCGCGGTGATGGCAAGCGGCGCGCAGGCATCGGCCTCGGTCAGCCCCGCGCCCACCGTGTGCACGCCGTGCCGCTCGAGCAGCCGCAGCGTGTCGCGCAGGCCGGCGACGCCGTAGTCGAGCACATGGTTGTTGGCGAGACAGGCCACGTCGAATCCCGCGGCGGTGAGCGCGCCCACGTGTTCGGGCGCGCCCTTGAAGACCGCGCCGCTCTTCCAGACTGCCGAATCGGCGCGCGTCAGGGCGCACTCGCAGTTGACGATGCGCAGGTCCGCGTCGCGGAGGATGGGCAGCAGGTCGCCGTAGACGGCCAGGGGGCCCTGGCGCATCGGGGCGTCGAAGGCGCGAATCGGCGCCCAGTCGGCGGCTACGAGGATCCGGGCGCGCGCCGCGCGGTGTCGCGCGACGCGGCGGGAAGGACGGCGTGGATGCGCGGCGGACGGCATGACGCGATTATCGCCCGTCCCGGCGTGGGGCGCCGGCGCTCGTGAATCGTCGCCGGATGACTCAGCGCAGCAGCGTTCGCAGGCTGAGGAGAATCACCAGCACGCCCACGATGCCCATGAGGGGCCTGACCGGGACGCGCGTGCAGAGCCAGGCGCCGATGGGCGCCGCGATGAGTCCGCCCAGCGCCAGGCCGGCGATGATCGGCCAGTGCGACAGCCCCAGGGTCACGATGAAGGTGGCCGAGGCCGCGAGCGTCACGAAGAACTCCGCGGCGTTCACCGTCCCCACGGTCCGGCGCACGTGGTTGCCCCGCGCGATGAGCGTGGAGGCGACGATCGGGCCCCAGCCGCCGCCGCCCATCGCATCGAGCAGCGCACCGGCGAAGCCGAGCGGCGCGACGTGAGACGTGACCGCCCGCGGCGGGAACTCGCGGATCGACTTCACGATGATGACGATCCCCATCGCGAGCAGGTAGACGGCGACGTACCTGGTCAGCCTCTCCGCGGGCAGGCTGCTGAGCACGGTGGCGCCCAGCACGGCCCCGGCGATGCCCGGGCCGACGAGCCGCCGGAAGAGCTGCGGATCCACGTTGCCGAACGCGTGGTGCGACACGGCCGACGCACCCGTGGTGAAGCACTCGGCGGCGTGTACGGTCGCGCTCGTCACCGGCGGCGGGATGCCCATCGACAGCAGCAGCGTCGAGGCGCTGACCCCGTAGGCCATGCCCAGCGTGCCGTCGATGAGCTGCGCGGCGAATCCCGCGGCCACGTAATAGAGGATGTCCGGCGACAACGGCGTCAGCCTGCCAGCCTCCGGTTCAGCGTGTAAGTGCCGGAGAACTCGGCTTCGGCGAGCACCTGGCCCGCGATCGCCGCGCGAACATCGCCGCCCGTGAAGCGTCCTTCGATGGCCAGCCGCTCCACCGGCAGCGCGCAGAGCGTGAACACGTAGTGGTGCACGATCGAGTCGTTGAAGGGCGGGAACGGGCCGTCGTACCCGTAGTAGTCGCCGGCCATCTCGGGGTTGCCCGCGAACCACCCCGTGTAGTCGTTGATGCCGTGGCGCGCGCCGTGCAGCGTGGCTGGACCGGGTTTGCCGCGCGCGGTGAAGCCGCGGCTGAACTCGCCCTGCCCGATCGTCGACAACGAGGCGGGCAGGTCCACCAGCACCCAGTGGAAGAAGTCGACGCGAGCCAGGCCGGCCGGGATCTCGCGGTCGGTCCTGTTCACATCGTCGGCAACGCTCGGCACGTCGCGGTCGTGGCAGATCAGCACCAGCGACTTCGTGCCCGCCGGCAGGCCGCTCCACGCCAGGTGCGGGTTGAGGTTGTCGGAGAACGTCACGCCGGCCGTGTCGTGGAACCGCCCGGCGGCGAAGTGCGGCGGGATGCGCCCGCCATCGGCCCAACTGTTGCTCCACAGCTTCATGAGTGCGCTCCTCGCGAGGGGCCGCACCATCGACCCGGCGGCATGGTGGGTTGGCCCCCGACCGCCACGATGATAGCCCGGCCGGGCGCCAGCCGGGCCGCTACCGCCGCGCGTGGTTGCCCTCGAACGCTTCGGCGAACGTCCGCCGCTGTTCCAGGCTGCCGAGGGTGAGCAGTTCCGCGTCCGGTTCGAGCATCGTCCCGGCGGTGAGCTGCGTGACCAGTTCGCCGTCACGCCGCAGCGCCACGACGCTCAGCCCCGTCTTCGATCCGATGGCCGACTCCCTCAGCGGCCGGTTGGCCAGCGAGCCGGGGACGGGGATGACGAACAGCTCCACGCCCTCGCCGAGCACGACGAGCTCGTGGCCGCGGAGAATCGACAGCACCGCCTCCACGCCCAGCGAGCTGTAACTGAGGGCGAAGTCGGCGCCCGCGCGATGAATCGCCTCCACGTTGCGCTCGTGCGTGATGCGGCTGACGATGCGCACGTCCGGATTCAACCGGCGGCAGTAGACCGCCAGGTAGATGTTCATCGCATCGTCGTTGGTGGTGAGCAGCACCGACGGCGCCGCGCCGATCCCCGCGCGTTCGAGCAGCTGGCGATCCGCGGCGTCGCCGGCGAACACGCGGTCGACGTCGGGCGCCAGCGGCGCCAGGACCTGTTCGGAGCGATCCAGCACGTGCACCGGGAGGCCCTTGCGCTTGAGCGCCCGGGCCGCGGCCTGCCCCACCTTTCCCCCGCCGATGACGATGACCGGCGCCGTCGGCGCCTGGCGCTCCGGCATCAGGGCGTCGAGCGCCGTCACCTGCGCGGCCGTGCCGACGACGACGGCCACAGCGTCGCCCGGGACGACCGTGGCGGGATAGGCCGGGCGCAGGCGTCCCCGTTCCCAGATGCCGACCACGTTGAGCCCCGTGCGCTCGCGCAGGTGCGTGTCGCGAATGGCGCGGCCGGCCAGCATCGTTCCCCGTACCGGGAGTTCGGCCAGTTGCAGGTCGCCCAGCGCCGCGATCACGTGCGCCTCGGCGCCACCCGCGTCCACGCGGTTGGCCAGCGACTCGCCCAGTTGCAGTTTGAGCGGCAGGACGTGCGTCGCGCCCGAGAGGCGCAGGATGTCGACCGATTCCTCCTCCTCGACGATGGCGACGATCGGGACGCCGGGGGCCACCTCGCGGACCGTGAGGGTGATGTTCGTGTTGGTCGTGTCGGCGCAGTTGGCGAGCACGAGCCGGGCGGCGCCGGCGCGCAGGCGCTGGTAGGTTTCGCCGCTGTCGTTCTCGCCGGCCACCACCGAGAGGTCGTCGCCGATGAGCTGGGCGGCGCGGGCCGGGTCGGGTTCGATGATCGCGTAGGTCGTCCCGGCTTCGCGCAGCCGTCCGACCAACCCCGCCGCGACGTCGTCGAGTTCGGTGAGGATGACGTGGTCGCGTGTGCCGTTGGGCAGCTCGCGCGGCGCGCGCAGCCGCACGCGCGCCTCGAGCCAGGGCGCGTAGAAGAGCCGGATGAAGAGGAACGGGAGCATCACGAGCAGCAGGACGACGCCCGAGAGCAGCACGAGCACGCTGAAGGCGCGCCCGATGTCGCTCGAGAACGTGATGTCGCCGAACCCCAGCGTCGTCATCACGACCAGCGTCCAGTAGAAGCCCGTGATCCAGGAGTGGGCTTCGTGCTCCACGTTGAGCTTGATGACGTGGAAGAGCACGCTGTAGGAGCCGATGACGAGGGTGAGGAACAGGAAGTAGCGCACGAGCGAGCGCAGGTTCCGGCGCATCTCGCGCTCGCTGGTGAGGTAGGCGAACTGGCTGCCCATGAACTTCATGGCGGGCCGATTCTACCGAATTGGGCGCGGGGCGGCCGGCGCGTGCCGGCGGGCGCGCGGGGGCGGCACGCCGCCAGCAGGAGGATCGCGGCTGGCTGGCCGGACGGGGTGGGGTCGGCGGGGGCGTGACCGCGACGTGCTAAGATTGCCCGTTGCGGTCGCCGCGATCGCATCCATCCTTCGAGCGTCCCCGTCGTCCAGGGGTCAGGACGCGGCCCTTTCAAGGCTGAAACACGGGTTCGAATCCCGTCGGGGACGCCAGCCCGTGAACGCCGTTCACGTCGGCCAGCGCCCCACCCGACGCCGCCCCTTCGGTCGGCAGGTGCCCGACGAGGAGCGGCCGAATCGTCCCGACCCCCTCGACGCGCCAGCCCTTCGTGCCGTCGCGGACGTCCGGCCGGAACGTCACCCGGCCGCGAATCAGCTTCCGGAGAATCTGCCGCCCTTGCGCCAGCGACGTCCGCAGGCCCTCGCGCCAGTCGTCGAGCACGACCTGTAGCTCCGCCGTCAGCGCGTCACGGTCGGCCGGACCGAAGACGGGCACGGCGTCGAGCGCCGCGACCTGTAGCCGAAGCTCGTCCCGCTCGCGCTCCCGGCCCGCCATCGCCTCCGCGATGCTCGCCACCGCCACGCCGTGCGCGAGCGCGTCCGTCAGGCGGGCGACCTCCGTCTCGATGGCGTCGAGCCGCGCGACGAGCCGCGCGCGCTCCGAGGCCCGGCCCGCCCGTCCGGCGAGCAGGACCGTCGCCGCGCGGTCCAGCGCCGCGCCGAGCACGTCCGGCCGGAGGACGTCGTCGGCGACGGCATCGCAGACGAGCGCTTCGGCGAGCCGGAGCGGGATGACGCGGTCGTTCTGGCAGACCGTCCGGCCCTTCCGTCGCCAGCCGGAGCACTCCAAGATGTGCTCGCGTCGCCGCGACTTGCCGGTGCCGACCGCGCGCGTGGAGACCACCATCGACGCGCCGCAGTCCGGGCACTGCGCGAAGTGCGTCAGGAGGAACTTCGCGTCCTGCCCGAGCGCCGGACGACCCCAGAGTTGGCCGTGCGTCCCTCGGAGGTAGGTCTGCTTCGACTCGCC
>JBDIBB010000054.1:0-26634 GCA_039812685.1 Vicinamibacteraceae bacterium | reverse complement strand
TGGCGCGTGGAGAAGTCGTACTGGTAGATCGCGCGACGATCGCCGCGGGCGGCCGCGTAGACGAGCCGACGGCTGTCGGGCGCCCACGCCAGCGAGGTCTCGGCGGCTGGCGTGCGCGTGAGCCGGGCGGCATCACCGCCGTCCTTCACGCCGGCGGCGAACACGTCGCCGCGAGCGGTGAAGGCGAGCTTCAGGCCGTCTGGCGACACCGCCAGCGACTGGAACTGGCCGGTGGCGCGCACGTGATCCACGGCGGGGGCCGCCGGCGAGCCACGCAGTACGATCGGCAGCTCGCGCGGCGCGCCGCCCGACACGTCGACCGTCCAGATGCCGAACTCGCGTTCGAAGGCGATCGCCCCGGAGCGCGAGATCGACGGCCACAGCACGCGGCCGCCGTCGAACGCGGTGATCGCGCGGGAGGTGCCGTCGGGGGTTCGCACCCACAGGTTCTCGGACCCCGAACGATCGCTCACGAAGTACAGCGTGCGTCCGTCGGCGCCCCACATCGGCCAGAGCGCCTTGGCGCCGCGCGCGACCAGCTGGCGGTAACGCGGGACCATCGGTCCGCTCGCCCCGGGCGACAGGTCGAGGGTCCAGATCTCCGACTCGTCGATGTGGCTGTGGCCATGGCGCCACCACTGGGCCGCGGCGATGCCCCGCGCCGAGAACGCCAGGGTTGCGCCATCGGGCGAGACGGCGCCGAAGAACTCGTTGGTGTAGGGCTCGGCGGTCAGGAGAGCCGGCGTGCCGCCGGCCACGCGCACCAGCGAGATGTCGTTGAGCGAGGACACCTCACGCGCCGGCGAGCTCACGATCACCGCGGAGGAGTCGGGCGTCCACCCGTCGATCATCTCCGGCGCATCGTCCCAGGTGAGACGGCGCAGGTCGCCGGTCGCCAGCGAGAGCAGGTAGACGTCGCCGTTGCCCGTGCGCGTCGAGACGAACGCCAGCGAGGTGCCGTCGGGCGAATAGAGGGGACGCGACTCGTGGGCCGGGTGCGACACGAGCAGGCGCGCCTCGCCGCCGGCGGCGGGAACGCTCCAGATGTCACCGCCCGAAACGAACGCGATCTCGCGGCCATCGGGCGAGATGCCGGGCTCGGCCAGCGCGTGCCGGGCGGACATGGGCAACGCCACGACGCCAGCCTGGGCACCGAGTGGTTCCGGACGCACGGCGCCAGCCACGGCGCCGGTCACCAGAGCGAGGACGGGGAGAAAGGACAGGAGATGCTTTCGTGCGGCCATGACGCGCCGAGTGTACACCTCCGGGCGCCCGCTATCCCTTCATGCCGGCCCACGCGACGGCGGGCAGGCGCAGCCAGGACGGGTAGGCCTCGAAGAACGTCGCGCGGCGGCCCAGATCGGCGAGGTTCGCGTGATCGGCGAACCACACGGGCGTCGGCCAGAGGCGGAAGGGACCTCGCACGACCGACTTCTGCGGATGGTCGAACAGCATCGTGTTGTGGACCACGCCGATGCCCGAGCGCACGCGATCGAGCGTGTTGCCGGGGTAGGCGCCCCAGCTCGCGACGCCGAGGGCGAAGTTGGCGCCGGCCCACACGTTGATGCCGATCCCGCCGTACCTGAGGCTGGCGATGGCGTTCTCGAAGGCCGCGCGATGCCGCCGCTGGGTGGCGCCGTCGGCGATCACCATGCAGCCGAGCGTGCCCCAGACATGTTCGTTGACGAAGGGCACCGCCTCGCGGAGGAAATCGTCGGCGGTGGCGACGTCGAGGCACACCTCGGCCAGCACGCCGCAGAACGCCTCGCGGGTGAGGGCGTACTCGCCGGCGTTGGCCGGCACGTTGGGGACCACGGTCCACGGGACCACGTGCGGGCCGCCCGGCCCGAGGGCGCGCGCCTGCGGGTAGTGCTGGCGGTAGGCGTGGTAGCGCTGCTCGGCGCCCGGATAGTAGGCGCGGCGCGCCGGCAGCCGCGCGAACACATCGTGGAGCTTCTCGAGGAACGCCTCGCGCTGGTTCCAGCCGCGCGCGAGCAGGAGCACCTTGGCCGCGTTGCAGTTGAAGCTCGCGTTGTGCGCCACCATGCTGGCCACGTTGCGCGCCTGGAACGCGATCGAGCCGTCCGACCAGGACCCCGGCACGACCAGCACGGGCGTGACGCAGCCCAGTTCCGAGGTGATCCGCTTGTCGATCCGGGGCGTCCCGGCCGCCTTGCGCCGCTCCTGCTCCTCGACCGTGTCGCCCCAGACGATGGCGTCGTGGGTGCGATCGGATCCCGTCAGGTGGATGCTGTCGATCGACGGGTGCGCGCACAGGTATCGTCCGAGGTCGGCGCCGCCGCGAACGATCGCGAACACGCCCTGCTCGACGAGGCCGGCGAAGGCGCGCTCGAAGAACGGCGCGAGGTAGTCGTTCACCGGATTCATCTTGAGGACGACGACCTCGTCCTCGACGAAGAGCTTGTAGACGACGTCGAGCGGCGCGATGGAGGCGACGTTGCCGGCGCCGAGCACGAGGCACGTGCGTCCCGGCGGGAAGAGCCCGGCCGCCTTCTCCCGGTAGAGGCGTCCCTGCGCCGGCGACATGCCCGGCTCGATCCAGACCTCGACGGTCATGTGGGAGTACATGAGCCGCTCGCGGAGGTTGTGGGGGAAGACGTCGGCGATCACCTGGCCGTCGGCCCGCGTGCGCAGGCGCATCGGCTTCGGGGCGCCACCGGCCTCGAGCGCCTCGGCCAGCAGCCTGAGGTTGCGCACGGTGGTCATGGGGCCGCTGATCCACTCCTCGCCAGCCAGCGTGGAGCGCGGTTCGGCGCCCTTGGCGAGGCACGCGGCGCGCACCCACTCGTCGCTGACGGCGAGCACGCCGTCGATGGCGCGCCGCAGCAGCGCCACCCGATCCGGCAGCCCCACCCGGACCCAGGCGTCGCGCCGCGCGGCCACGCGGGCCACGACGGGATCGATCGCGGCCCGCACGACGGGATTCGTGACGTCGGTGATCGTGCTCATGGGAGGACTCCGGCGCGTGCGATCCGCGGTGACAGTTGGAGCGGGCACGCGGATCGCGTATAAGGAAGCGCTCCGCCGGCCCGTGTGTCACGACGAGGGGTACGCCGATGAAGATTCCGAATCTGATCCTGCGGCAACTCTATACCTTCGGCAGCCTGGCCGCCGTGAACGGCGGCGCCAGGTTCAGCCTGAAGAACCGCCTCAGCGACGCGACGCTCACCAACGTCACGCGCATCGCGATCGACGATCAGGAGGTGGATCTCGCACGGGTGTCGCTTCTCGCCGGCGATCGACGCCTGGCGGCGAGCGCGATCGCCCCGCAGTCGCCGCTCGGCTTCCCGCTGCGCCAGGCGCTGGTGGTGGAGGTGGCCGGACGACGGCTCGAGCCCGGCAAGCACAAGGTGTCGATCGCCTTCTCGGCCGAGCCCTTCGGCGACCTGGCCTTCTCGGTGGAGGATGCGCTGGCGCACGAGGCGCCGCGCGCCGACACGCTGCCTTACGACAAGGAGCACAACCAGTCGCCGGAGATCATCGGCGCGCGTCAGGCCTTCATCGAACGGAAGACCGGCGTGGCGCTGCGCCACGTCGGGCACTACTCGATCGATCCGGCCGCCACGCGCGGCAACGTCGAGAACTTCACCGGCGTGGCGCAGGTGCCCATCGGCTTCGCCGGACCGCTGCACGTCAACGGCGAGCACGCCCGCGGCGAGTTCTTCATCCCGCTGGCGACGACCGAAGGCACGCTGGTCGCCTCCTACAACCGCGGGATGAAGGTGCTCAACCTCTCGGGCGGCGTCACCTGCACGGTGGCCGACGACTGCATGCAGCGGGCGCCGGTGTTCGTGTTCGACTCGGCGCGCGAGGCGCGCGACTTCCGCGACTGGGTGAACGCGCACATCGCGGAGATCACGCGCGAGGCCGAGGCCACCTCCTCGGTGGCGCGCCTGCTCTACATCGACACGTTCCTGGTGAACAAGTTCGCCTACCTGCGCTTCAACTTCGCCACGGGCGACGCGGCGGGGCAGAACATGGTGGGCCGCGCCACGTTCGCGGCCTGCTCGTGGGTGCTCGAGCAGGTGACCACGGTGCGCCGGTTCTATCTCGAGTCGAACCTGGCCACCGACAAGAAGGCGAGCCAGATCAACATCATGCGCACGCGCGGCAAGCGCGTCACGGCCGAGGCGCTGGTGCCGCGCCAGGTGCTGATCGACGTGATGCGCGTGGAGCCCGAGAGCCTCGCGGCGCACTGGAGCATCGCCACGGTCGGCGCGTTCTTCTCGGGCGCCAACAACAACGGCGCCCACTCGCCCAACGGCATCACCGCGATGTTCATCGCCACGGGCCAGGACGTCGCCAACGTGGCCGAGAGCTCGGCCGGCATCCTCTTCAGCGAGTTGACGCCGGAGCGCGACCTCTACATCTCGCTGACGATCCCGTCGCTGATCGTCGCCACCCACGGCGGCGGCACGGGCCTCGCCACCCAACGCGAGTGCCTCGAGGTGCTCGGCTGCACCGGACGCGGCAAGGTCGGCAAGCTGGCCGAGATCGTCGCCGGCGTGGCGCTGGCGGGCGAACTCTCGCTCGCCAGCGCCATCTCCTCGCTCGACTGGGTGTCGAGCCACGAGAAGTACGGCCGCAACCGCTGACGGCCGGCGGCCGGCGGCCGGCAGGGCGCCCCGGACGCCACCGGCGGCTGGGGCTGCGGAGTTGGTCGGCGGCCGCGGCATCGCGATCGGGCCTCCCGGCCGGGGATCAGTGTCGCCGGGTGCGCGCCGGCGGCCAGGCCGCCAGCGCGTCCCGTTCCGCCACGTACTGCTCCAGGCTGGAGAGCGCGCGGTCCAGGGCCTCGGTGGCCGGCAACCGCCCGTCCACCGAGTCGCGGCGCGTGCCGCCCACCAGACCGACGCCGGTCCAGAGATCACGGCGCCTGTCGAGCAGCACTTCCTGGCGCAGCCGGATCCGGTGCCTGGCGAAGACCGGCGCCAGCACGTCGTACCGCTGGCGCAGGTCGCGCAGCGTGGCGCGGTAGGCGTACTCGCACAGTTCCTTGCGCGAGGCGAAGCTGAAGATGTTCGTGAAGAACATCCGGTAGTCGCTCGGCTGCGGTTCGAACAGCACCAGATCGCGCCGGGGATACCGCTCGGCGTAGGTCTTCATCCCGATCGTCATGCGCGAGTGGATGAGCGTGCGGAACGTCTGCGAGAGCACGGTGGGCAGCCCGAGATCGGTGAGCCGCCGCTGGTGCGCGATCGCCGGCTCGACGCGCAGCGTGTCCACCGGCACGATCGGGTTCACGCAGATGACGAGGTGCGCGCCGGCGTCGAGCGCCACCGAGGCGTGCACGGTCTTCAGCAGCACGCCGTCCACGTAGTGGCGGCCGTCGATGAGCACCGGCGGGTAGATACCGGGCAGGGCGGAACTCGCCTGCACGGCCTGCGAGATCGGCACGTGGTCGTGGCCCGGTTCGCCGAACCGCACCGCGACGCCGGAATCCAGCTCGGTGGCCACCACCACCAGCCTCGCCCGCAGCCGGCGGAAGTCGTTGGTCCGGCCGTGCATGCCGTAAATCTTCTCGAGGTAGAGCCGGATCGGCTCGTTGTCGAAGACGCCCACCGGCAGCGCGCGCGACACGTGCAGCATCGACTCGATCAGCGTGAGATCGGCGGTGTTGCGCAGGTAGTCCCAGACCGACTCCAGCAGCAGCGCGGGGGTCATCAGCGTGCGGCGCACCATCTCGCCCACGGCAGGCGTGAAGAAGGTCTGCGGCACGAACGGGTGCTCGCCCGGCTCGTGCTTGACGATGGCGCGCACGTTCTGGGCGGGCGTGATGCCGTTGGCCAGGTTCGCCGCGACGAAGGCGCCCGCGCTCACGCCGACGTAGATGGGCAGGTGGTTGAAGTCGACGCCGTCCAGCGCCTCGTCCAGCGCCCGCAGCACGCCGATCTCGTAGACGGCGCCCTCGGGACCGCCGCCGGCCAGGGCCAGTCCCACGTGGCCGGAACGGTCCGACGTTCCCGCGCTCCTCATGTCTGCCTCACCACGGGCCCGGGTGGCCCCGCTCCGGGCCATGGGCGCCGGCCGCCGCGACCGGGCCCATGGCGCAGGGACTCTCGATCAGCGGCGGGCGCGCAGCGCCTCGATGCTCTCGGTGAGCTGCTCGATGCGCTGCGTGAGCCGGTCGATCTCCTCCTTGGTCGGCACACCAAGGCGGTGCAGGGCCGCGGTGATCTGCGCGTCGATGAGTTCCTGGAACTTCGTCCACACCTGCTCGGCGCCTTCCGACGCGCCCTTGAGGGCGGCCGCGGGCGACGGCATCGCCTTCTCGACCTGCCTGCCGGCGTCAATCAGCGTGTCGAACAGCTTGCCGCCCTCTTCCTGGGCCAGCGTCACGACCCCGAGCCCCGCCAGCCACATCTTCTGCGCGGCGTCCACGAGCTCGAGCGGCACTTCGCGCGTCGCGGTCCTAGTGGGCACGGCGCCCTCCCTTCCTCGCGGTCCTGCGGCCCTGGTTGAGCCCTTCCACCTTCACGATCAACTGCTCCACCCGGCCGGTGAGGTCTTCCACCTCCTGGCGCGTCGGCACGCCGAGCCGCGACAGCACGGTCTTGCTGGTGCGCTGCACCGTGCGATCGACGCTCTTCACGGCCTTCCTCACGGGCGCGACGGCGCCTTCGACGACATCATCGACGACGTGGCCGACGTCGAAGCCCTTCACACGCCGGCCCTCCTCGACGAGCATCGAGAAGACGGCCTGGCCTCCGGTGGCGACCATGCCCGCGGCCCCCAGGCCGGCGAGCCACACCTGGCGGCCGGTGCCGAGGACGTGGGCCGGCAGTTCCCGCGCGGCCTCCCTGATCTGCTTCCTGTTCATGATGGCTATGCTCCTTTCCTGCGCCCCGTGGAGGCCCGCGCCGCGGCACGCCGCACGGGCTCCCCGTTGGACCGCGTCTCGCGCCCGCCCTCGATCTCGGCGATCGTGGCCTCGAGGACGTCGATCTTCTCGCGCATCTGGCGCACCTCGTCGCGCAACTCGCGCAGCGGGCCGACGCGATCGACGGAGGCCTGCAGCAGGCGATCGACGCCCTGCGACAACGACTCGACACCGGTGCTCACCATCCGTTCGCCGCGCCGGATGAGCGCGTGGAGGAAGTCGGCGGAGACGGGCGAGAGCCCGCGCTTGCCTTCCTCGAGAATGATCTGCGTGAGCGTCTGACCGGTCACGTCGTCGCCGTTCTGGTTGTCGACCACCTGGACCTGCTGGCCCTGGCGGACCCAGTCGCCGATCTCTTCGAGTGAGACGTATCGGCTCTCCTCGGTGTCGTAGAGCTTACGGCTGCCATACCGCTTGATGAGCCGGATCACGGGGCTGCTCCTGTTCCAGGATGCCGCGGCGGGCCGGCCCGTTCGCGACCGGACCGGAGGAATCGGTATGCCGCACCGCGGCAAGACATCCCGAATATACCGCGGCGCGGCACCCCTGTCCAGCCCCCCGCGCGGGGCGGCATGCGGGCGCCGCCAGGGCGCGGTGGGCACACGGCGGACTACGGCATCGCCGGCGCCTCGAAATCGACGTAGCCGTCGCCGAAGGCCTCGGCCGGCGTGGCGCCGAAGCGCGCGAGGAGTTCGAGGATGACGGCGGCCTTGTCCTGCGCGTCGCGCCGCGACCAGGTGCGCGACTTGATCTCGAGGAAGTAGCCGGGCCGCGCCGGCTGCATGAGCCGGTCGAGGTGGATGTAGAACTCGACGCCACGATAGGCGACGAGCCAGCGCCTGCGGTACTTCTCGACGTCGCGTTCGGCAACCGGGGTGAAGTACTCCCGGTAGAACCGCCGCGTGTGGGTGGCCGGCGCCAGGTAGCGCGATCGGAACAGCATCACCGTTCCCAGTTCGGCCTCGCGCGAAGGGCCGATCAGCGTGAGCCGCGCCCGGACCCTGGTGACCGCCCCCTTCTCGTCGAGGAACTCGTCCTCGCGGAAGCGCAGGCGGCCCTGCGAGGCGTCGGCGAACGAGAAGTAGGTGTCGTACTGGTGGTAGTGGACCGCCTTGATCACGGTGAGGTCGCCACCCTGGATCACGCGCTGGACCACGTCGTCGGAGGCGATCGGGGCCTTCACCTGCACCTCGAAGCTCTCCTCCTCACGAAGGCCGCCGATGGCGACGAGCTTCTGCAGCACGCTCTCCTCGCGGGCGATGAGGAACGCGTCGATGCGCCGGGCGTATTCGCGCGCGCCGTCGGCAAGCGCCTGCGTGTCGATGGTGAGCAACTGACGGTTGCGCATCAGCCAGCGGCCGTTGCACAGCACGTCGGTGACGTCGGTTGACTTGGTGGCGTAGACCAGCCGCGCGCAGACGGCGTCGGGATCGCGCGTGAACTGGGGCGTGTTGTGCAGGGCGTCGACGTCGACGAGGATCAGGTCGGCGCGCTTGCCGGGCTCGAGCGAGCCGGTGATGGCGCCCATCCCGACGGCCTGCGCGCCGAGACGCGTGGCCATCAGCAGCGCCTGCGGCGCCGGCAGGGCGGTGGGATCACCGGTGGTGCCCTTGGCCAGCAGCGCCGCCAGGCGCACTTCCTCGAACATGTCGAGATCGTTGTTGCTGGCGGGACCGTCGGTGCCGATGCCCACCGTGACACCGAGGCTCAGCATGCGGGCGACGGGCGCGATGCCCGAGCCGAGCTTCAGGTTGCTCGACGGGTTGTGGGCGACGCCGGCCTTCGCGTTGCGCAGCGTGCGCATCTCGCCTTCGTCCAGGTGCACGCAGTGCGCGGCCAGGACGTGGGCGTCGAACAGGCCCTGCTTCTTCACCCACGGCACCACGGGCATGCCGTGATCGCGGCGCAGATCCTCCACCTCGGCGAGCGTCTCCGACAGGTGCGTGTGCACCGGCACGTCGAATTCGACCGCCAGCTGCGCGCAGGCGCGCAGGATGTCGCCCGTGCACGTGTAAGGCGCGTGCGGCGCCGGAGCGGGCACGATCAGCGGATGGCCCTTCCAGGTCTTGATGAACTCGCGGGCGCGCGCCAGGCTGTCCTCGTAGCTGGGCGCGTCGGGCGACGGGAACTTCAGGACGGTCTGCCCGCACAGGGCGCGCATCCCCGCCGCGGCGGTGGCCTCGGCGACCGCCTCCTCGAAGTAATACATGTCGGCGAAGCAGGTGACGCCCGATCGGATCATCTCCGCACACGACAGGCCGGTGCCGAGCCGGACGAAGTCGGGGCTCACGAACTCGCGCTCGACGGGCATCATGTACCCCATCAGCCACACGTCGAGGCGCAGGTCGTCGGCGAGCCCGCGCAGCAGCGCCATGGGGACGTGGGTGTGGGCGTTGACGAGCCCCGGCATCAGCACGCGTCCGCCGCAATCGACGACCTCGCGGGCCTGCCACGTGGCGGCCTCCGGGCCCACGGCGGCAATCGAGTCGCCGCGGATCGCGACGGCGCCCACTGGAAACACGTCCATCTGCGCGTTCATCGTGATGACGATGGCGTTGGTGAGGAGCAGGTCGCAGGCAGCAGGAGCGGGGTCGGCAGCCATGCCACAGGGTACGGCTTCCGTGCGCGTGCCGACAAGGGCAGGGGTCAGCGACCGGCTGGCGCGCGAGCGGCCGAGGGCTCCAGGACACCATCCGGATGCCCGCGGCGCCGGCGGGCGCGCCGCGACGACGGCGTCCCCCGTTCAGGCGCGAATCAGCTCTCCGAGCAGTTGTCGCGCCGTGGCGCGCACGGCGAGGCGGACGGGCATCCTCCGCATGGCCGGGCGAGGATCGCGGGGGCGGGTTCGACGTGGGCACGGCCGGCCGCGGCGCCAATCGTGCCGATCGCGCCGGGTTACCGGCGGCATTCGTACGCGTTCACCAGCCGCAGCGACACGGCCTCGAGGCGCGAGGCCATCACCTGCGCGAGCTTGCGCATGATGAGGAACCCCAGATCGTGATCGCGCTCGACCTGCTCGCGGACGCATGCGGCGTTGAAGGCAATGACACTGGTCTGCTCGAGCGCCCGCGCGCTGAAATGCCAGCGGTACGGCGGCACCAGCCACGACCAGCCCAGCAGCTCCCCGTCGCCCACCGAGGTGACCGAGACCGGCCCCTCGTGCGGGGTCAGACTGGTCACCGCGACCCGCCCGCGCTGGATGGCGAAGAAGGCGTGCGCCGACTCGCCCTCGCGGAACAGGAACGTGCCGGTGTCGAAGACGGCGGTGTTGGCGCACGACGCGATGGTGGCCAGGTGCGCCTTCGGGAACTCGGTGAAGAACGGGTGCCGGCTGAGGGATTGCTCGAGCGGGGTCACGCGCTGCCTCCGGCGCGGCGGCGCCCTGCCGGCCGCCCTGGCGGCAACCTTACGCCCTGCCGCAATGCGGCGTCAAGCGCGACGGCCTCACCGCGCGACGACGCGTCACCACGCCGCCTCACATGCCCATGATGCTGTAGCCCGCATCGACCATCAGCACTTCGCCGGTGATGCCTGTGCCGCCGGGTCCGAGCAGGAAGAGCGCCGCCGAGGCCACCTCGGCCGACTCGATGTTGCGCCGCAGCGGCGCACGCTCGCGGTAGACGCCGAGGATGCTGGAGAAGCCCGAAATGCCCGCCGCGGCCAGCGTCTTCACGGGACCGGCCGAGATCGCGTTGACGCGGATGCCCTGCGGGCCGAGGTCGCTGGCCAGATACTTCACCGATGTCTCGAGCGCGGCCTTGGCGACACCCATCACGTTGTAATTGGGCAGCACACGCCCGGCGCCGAGGTAGGTGAGCGTGAGCACGCTGCCGCCGCCGCGGGCCGCCATCAACGGGGCGGCGCCGGCCGTGAGCGCCACCAGCGAGTAGGCCGAGACGTCGAGCGCGATGCGGAACGCCTCGCGCGAGGTCTGCACGAAGGGCGCCGACAGCGCCTCGCGCGGCGCGAACACGGCGCCGTGGACGAGCAGGTCGAGACCGCCGTGGCGGCTGGAGATGGCCTCGAACAGCGCCGTCACCTCGCTGTCCATCGACACGTCGCACGGCAGGAGCATCGGGGCGGGCGAGAGCGCCGCGGCCAGTTCCTCGACGTTCTCCTTCAATCGCTCGTTCTGGTAGGTGAGCACCAGCGACGCGCCCTCGGCGTGCAGTGTCCGCGCGATGGCCCACGCCAGCGACCGCTTGTTGGCGATGCCGACCACCAGTCCAACCTTGCCGTTCAGGACGCTCATGACATGACCTCGGACTCCCGCGACAGGCGGCTTCGTGGATCCGGCGCCGCCTCCCGGGCGGATCGTCGCGATCCACGGCCCCGCGAACGAAGGCGCCACCTGGCGTGGCGATCCACCCGGCCGTCACCCGCGGGGGGAGATGCCGGCCGTGTCCCCGGCGGCGCCGTTCGACACCCCGACCGCCGGAGTCAGCGTGGCTTCTTGTGACCGTGCGGGCGCTGGTGTCCGCGGCCGGCGTGCTGCGGGTCGCCGCCGCGAGGCCGTGGGTTGGAGGGCGACCACGAACTCATCACCCCGGGCCGGAAGTTCGCCGCGGCCTGACCGCCTCGCCGGCCTCCGCCCTTTCCGCCAGGTCGTCCGGCACCCTGCCTGTTGCCACGCCCCGCGGGGCGCGGCATGCGCATCGTGAACTCCGGGATCGGCCGCTCCCTCACGTCCTCCTCGCTGCGCGGCAGCGTGGCCCGGATCAGGGGACGGTGCACGGGGCCATCCTCGACGGCGGGAGGTTCGGGAACGGCGACCGGGGCCGCGGCAACGGGAGGTTCGACGACGGGAGCTTCGGTGACGGCCAGCCGCGCTGGCTGGGTGACCAGGCTCGGCGCGGCAGCCTCGGCCGGTGCGGGCGGCATGTCGCCGTTGAGGCGCGGACGCTCCTGCGGCAACTCGGCCGCTGGCCCTGCGGGTGCGCCGGCGGCGTTCCGGGCCTTGCGCCGGGGCGGCACCTTGCCGCCCTTGTAGGGATGCTCCGCGTCGCAGGTCGTGCAGCGGGTCTGCCTGACCTCGTCGCCGATCATCGCCACCACGACGTGGTTGGCGAGCCGGCGCTCCCGCGGACAGTAGTCGTCCAGAATGTCACCGAGCCGAAGCCGGCGTTGTTCCATAAAACGTGCACTCCCGGAGAGCGATGTCTGCTCGGGCGGCGGGGAGGGCGTTGCAGCCCGTGGCGCACATGGCGCTGCTGTCGACGGGCGGGGCCTCCCGTCTGGCGGCGTTGCTCCTCCCCGAAAACAGGTCAGTATTCCTGGTCGTCGCGCCTGGCCAGCCGGGCGCCGCACCGGTCGACGTGCAACGCGGCACTTCCACCGTGGACTGCGAGCGGCGGCTAATACTAGCAGAGGCCGCAGCGACCGACAATTGCCCGGCACGCACCAGCCGATACGGCACCGGGTGCCGGCGTCCGCGATCTCGTATGCACGTTACGCGCCGTGCGTCACGACAGGTCGGAGCCGCCTTCCCCGGGTGAGGCCAGCCACGCGTCGAGAGCGGCAAGTTGTGCCGCCACCGCATCGGGATGCGTGGACTGAGGCGTGCGTCGGGCCCTCACCGATGCCAGCGGCGACACGTGCTCGCTGACGTCGGCCTCGAACAGCGGGCTCACCCGCTGCCACTCCTCCAGGGAGAGATCGCCGAAATCCCGGCGCTGGCTGACGAGACTCCGCACGAGGTGCCCCACGAGTTCGTGCGCGCGACGGAACGCCATGCCCCTGGCCACGAGGTAGTCGGCGACATCGGTGGCCAGCAGCAGCCCCGACGCGGCACGGCCGGCGCGGTCGCGGTCGAGCGCGAGCGTGTCGACCACCGTGGTCGCCGCGGCCAGGCAGCCGGCCAGCGTGTCCTCGGCGTCGAACACCGCCTCCTTGTCCTCCTGCAGATCCTTGTTGTACCCACTGGGCAGCCCCTTCATCGTCGCGAGCCAGCCGGCGAGCAGGCCGATGGCACGGCCCGACTTGCCGCGGATCAGCTCGAGGGGATCGGGGTTCTTCTTCTGGGGCATCAGGCTCGAACCGGTCGAGACGCGGTCGTCGAGTTCGAAGAAGCCGAACTCCTCGCTGCCGAAGACGATGACGTCCTCCGCCAGGCGGCTGAGGTGGATCAGCGTGAGCGCGACGGCGTGGAGGAAGTCGGCGACGAAGTCGCGGTCGGCCGTGGCGTCGAGGCTGTTGGCCACCACCGTGCCGAAGCCCAGGCGGCGCGCGAGGGCGGCGGTATCGATGGCGTAGGCGGTGCCGGCGATGGCGCCCGAGCCCAGCGTGAGGCGTCCCGCCTCCTGTCTCGCGCGCTCCAGCCTCGCGTGGTCGCGCCGCAACGCCTCGGCGTGGGCGAGCCAGAAGTGCGCGACGAGGATCGGCTGGGCGCGGCGCAGGTGGGTGTAGGCCGGCATGAGGGCCTCGCCGGCCCGGCCGGCCTGCGATGCGCAGGCGGCGACGAGTCCCCTGACGAGCGATCGCAGGTGCGGGATGCGCCGGCGCAGGTAGAGCCGGAGGTCGAGCGCCACCTGCTCGTTGCGCGAGCGCCCCGTGTGGAGCCGCCTGGCGGCCTCGCCGATGCGCTCTGCCAGCGAGCGCTCCACCCACGAGTGCACGTCCTCGTCGGGGCCATCCACCGACGCGGGGTCGGCGCGGGCCTGCTCGAGCAGCGCCTGCAGCCCATCGACGATCGCCGCCGCGTCGGCGTGGGACAGGACGCCGGCCGCCGCCAGCGCCCCGGCCCAGGCGAGGCTGCCCGTGATGTCGTCCTCGACCAGACGTCGATCGACGCCGAACGACGCGCCGAAGCCGAAGACCTGTGCGTCGGGGGCCGCGGCGAAGCGTCCCGACCAGAGCGTGCTCATGCGCCAGCCTCGGGTCGCGGCGCACGGCGCGCCGCCAGTTCCGCCGGCAGACCGAACAGCGTGATGAACCCGGCCGCGGCGGCGTGATCGAAGGTGTCGCCGTCACCGTAGGTTGCCAGCGAGCGGTCGTAGAGGGCGTGCGGGGAGTGGCGGCCGACGACCGCGCACTGCCCCTTGAAGAGCTTCACGCGAATCGTGCCGGTGACGCGCCGTTGCGCGCTCTGCACGAACGCGTCGATCGCCTCGCGCTCGGGCGTGAACCACAGGCCGTCGTAGACGAGGTCGGCGTAGCGCACGGCCAGGGTCTGCGCCAGGCGGTGGAAGTCGCGGCTCATCACCATGGCCTGCAGCTCGCGATGGGCCGTGTGCAGGACGACGGCGGCCGGCGCCTCGTAGACTTCGCGCGTCTTGATGCCCACGACGCGGTTCTCGAGCAGGTCGAGGCGACCCACGCCGTGGGTGCCGGCGATGGTTTCCAGGCTGCCGATGAGTTCGAGCAGCGACATCGCCACGTCGTTGATGGCCACCGGCACGCCCGCCTCGAACCGCAGGTCGACATAGGCGGGGATGTCGGGGCAGGCGGCATGGGGCCGCGTGATGGCGTAGACCTCCTCGGGCGGCTCGGTCGAGAGGTCCTCGATCACGCCGCACTGGATGGATCGGCCCCACAGGTTGGTGTCGGTGCCGAACGGTCCGGTGGCGGCCACGGGCACGGGCAGGTTGCGCGCGCGGGCCGCGGCGATCGCCTCCGCGCGTGTGAGGCCCCACTCGCGCGCCGGCGCGATCACGCGGGTTCCGGGGCGCAGCGCGCGCACCGACACCTCGAACCGCACCTGGTCGTTGCCCTTGCCGGTGCAGCCGTGCGCGACGGCGTCGGCGCCCTCCATCTCGGCCACTCGCACGAGGTGACGTGCCAGCAGCGGCCGGCCCAGGGCGGTGGCCATCGGGTAGCGGTGTTCGTAGAGCGCCTGCGCCTGCAGGGCCGGCAGGATGTGGTCGCGGGCGAACGCCTCGCGCAGATCGAGCACATGGGCCCGCAGGCAGCCGACGGCCAGCGCGCGCTCGCGGATGTCGTCGAGCTCACGCCCCTGCCCGAGATCCATGGCGAGGGCGACGACCTCGGCGCCGTAGCGCTCGCGCAGCCACGGGACGGCGAGCGAGGTGTTGAGCCCGCCGGAATAGGCGAGGACGATGCGGGTCACGGTGCGGGGTGCTCCTGCCGTGGGCCGCGGGCGCGCCGGCCCGCCCGGGATGTCACCGTCATGCTCGCGCCCACGCCTCGAGCCGGCGCGCCACACCGGCCGCCGCGCGGGGCGACCGGGCGACGATCAGGACGGTGTCGTCGCCGGCGATCGTGCCGACGACGCCCGACAGCGGAGAGCGGTCGAGCGCGATGGCGAACGGATGGGCCTGACCGGCACCGGTGCGCACCACGACGGTGTGGGCGACGGCGACGGCGCGCTGCAGGTATTCGGCCGCGGCGCGGCGCAGCGCCGCGTCGCCGGCCGGCGGCGGCGCGGCCGCCTCACGGTCGGGCCGCTGGTAGGCGCCGTCGGCCGATCGCTTGACGAGGCCGAGTTCCTTGAGGTCGCGCGAGATCGTGGCCTGGGTGGCGAGGATGCCGCGGGTGCGCAGGCGCAGGCGCAGGGCGTCCTGGCTGGCGAGCGGCTCGTGGTCCACGATCTCGAGGATGGCGGCCTGGCGGAACGCTTTCATGATTATGCAACGACCTGCATATGCTGCCACGCGGCCGCCGCGGCTGTCCAGCCCGGCCGTCGCGCCCGCCGGCGCGGCGGCGCCGCATTGACGCCGGGGGGCCGCTCGTGCATACTTTGTAGCTTTTCTGCATAACTATTCCAGGGCTCCCCGTGAACCAGATTCGAGTCGCAGTCATCGGCGCCACCGGCTACGCCGGCCAGGAACTGGTCCGCCTCCTCGCCCGCCACCCGGCCGTGCGCCTCACCGGCGCCTACGGTTCGAGCGCCGCCGACGCGCCGCGCCGCCTGCCCGCGCTCGCGCGCCTGTGGGACGGCGTGGTGGAACCCTTCGCCCACGCGCACGTGGCGGCCTCGGCCGACCTCGCCTTCCTCTCGCTGCCCGAGGCGGGCTCGGCCGAACTGGCGCCGCCGCTGCTCGACGCCGGCCTGCGGGTGATCGACGTCTCCGGCGCGTACCGCCTGCGCGACGACGCGCAGCGCGCACGCTGGTATCCACAGGCCGTCGCGCCGCTGCCCGATGGTACGGTCTACGGGCTCGCCGAACACCATCGCACCGCCATCGCCGGCGCGCGGCTGGTGGCCTGTCCCGGCTGCTATCCCGCCACCGCGCTCATCGCGCTGGCACCGCTGGTTGCCGCCGGCCTGCTCGCCGATGGCGACGTGATCGTCGATGCGAAGTCGGGCATCTCGGGCGCCGGCAAGGCCGCCACCCCACGCACGCACTTCTGCGAGAACCACGGCAGCGTGGCGGCCTACGGCATCTTCGGCCATCGCCACACCGCCGAGATGGAACAGGAGCTGGGGCGATCGGTCACCTTCGTGCCGCACCTCGTGCCGCTGGATCGGGGGCTGCTCGCCACCTGCTACGCACGCGTGCGCCCCGGCGTTGCCGGCGCGGACCTCGCCGGCGCGTTCGATCGGGCCTACGCCCTCGCCCCCTTCGTGCGCCTCACCGGCGAGACGCTGCCGGAGATCAAGCACGTGGCGCACACCAACTTCTGCGACGTCGGCTGGCGCCTCGAACCCGGCGGCACGCGCCTGGTGGTCGTGGCCTGCCTCGACAACCTGCTGAAGGGCGCGGCGGGACAGGCCGTCCAGAACATGAACCTGATGCTCGGCCTCGACGAGACGACGGGGCTGCTCGGATGACGCGGGCACGCGACGGGCTCATCGTGGTGAAGGCGGGCGGGGAACTGCTGGAGACACCCGGCAGGGCCGAGACGCTGGCGCGGGCGATCTCGCCCCTGACAAGCGATGCGCCGCTGGTCATCGTCCACGGCGGCGGGCGCGAGATCGATGCCGAATGCGCTCGACGCGGTCTCGTCAAGGCCGCCGTCGATGGCCTGCGCATCACCGACGCGGCCACGCTCGACGCGGTGGTGTCGGCGCTTGCCGGCACGATCAACACGCGCCTGGTCTCGGCGCTCGTGCTCGCCGGGCTGCGCGCCGTCGGGCTCACGGGCGCCGACGCGGCCAGCGTGCGCGTCAGGCCGGCGCAGCCCTATCGCGCCGCCGACGGCCGCCTCGTCGACCTCGGCCTGGTGGGAGAGCCGATTCCGACGCAGCCGCCGGCGCTCGTCGGCGATCTCGTCCGCCTCGGCTACGTGCCGGTGGTGGCGTGCCTGGGCACCGACAGCGCGGGCCGTCTCTACAACGTGAACGCCGACACGCTGGCCGCGCACGTGGCCACCTCCTGCCACGCGAAGCGGTTGCTGGTGGCCGGCGGCACGCCGGGCGTGCTCGACCGCGACGGCGCCCCCATCGCCTCGCTGACGCTCGCCGCGGCCGAGGCCCTCATGGCCGACGGCACCGCCAGCGCGGGGATGGTGGCCAAGCTGACGGCCTGCTGCCAGGCCGTGCGGGCCGGCGTCGCCGACGTCCGCATCGTGCTCGGCACGGGTGCCGGTCCAATCGACCGCGCGCCGGGCACCCGCATCATCGGCCCCGAACTGGCGCCGCCCGAGGATTGACACGATGACAACCGGTTCCGCCGTCCCCTCCCTCACCGAGATCACCGGCCTCGAGGCGCGGCACGTGCTGCAGACGTACCGCCGCCAGCCCGTGGCGTTCGCGCGGGGCGAGGGGGTGTACCTGTTCGACGTCGAGGGCCGCCGCTACCTGGATCTGCTGTCGGGCATCGGCGTCGCCTCACTCGGCCACGCGCACCCGGGACTGGCGCACGCGATCGCCGATCAGGCCGCGACGCTGCTGCACACATCGAACCTCTACTACCACCCGCTGCAGGGCCAGGTGGCCGAGCGGCTGGCACGACTCTCGGGCCTGCCGCGGGCGTTCCTCAGCAACAGCGGCACCGAGGCGGTGGAGGCCTGCCTGAAGTTCGCGCGGCGGTACTGGCACGCCCAGGGCACGGCCGGCCGCACGAACTTCGTGGCGCTCGAGCACGCCTTCGCCGGCCGTACCATGGGCTCGCTCTCGGTGACGTGGGACATCCACTACCGGGGCCCCTTCCAGCCGCTGATCCCGCACGTCCGCTTCGTGTCGCCCTCGGACCCCCCGGCGCTGCTGGCCGCCGTGGACGAGACCACGGCCGCCATCATCGTCGAGCCGATTCAGGGCGAGGGCGGCGTCAGGCCGCTGCCGCCCGCGCTGGTCGCCGCGATCGGCGAGGCGTGCGCACGCACGGGCACGCTGCTGGTGGCCGACGAGATCCAGAGCGGCTGCGGGCGCACGGGCACCGCGTTCCACTTCCAGCAGCTCGGCCTGCGGCCCGACCTGGTATCGGTTGGCAAGGCCATCGGCGGCGGCGTGCCGGTGGGCGCGGCCCTGGTGTCGGATCGCGTCGCCTCGACGATCGCCTTCGGGGATCACGGCACCACCTATGGCGGGAACCTGCTCGCCTGCCGCGCGGCGCTCTACTGCCTCGATCAACTGGAGGCGGGCCTGCTCGCGCACGTGCGCGAGGTGAGCCCGCGGCTGGAAGCCGGCCTGCGCGCGCTCGCCACGCGCCACGGGATGGTGCGCGAGGTTCGCGGTTGCGGCCTGATGTGGGGCCTCGAACTCGATCGCGACGCCGCCGCGGTGGTCTCCGCCGCCCTGCGCCTCGGCCTCATCGTCAACCGTACGGCGGAACGTGTCGTCCGAATGCTGCCGCCGCTGGTCATCTCGCCCGCGGAGATCGACGAGGCCCTCACCCTGCTCGAGGCGGCCTTCACCGAGGCCGCCGAGGTTCGTTCATGATGCCCATGCTCTCCCCCGGCTCCTCGCCCGACGCCGCCCCGCACCGGCCGGTTGCGGCCGAGGGTTACGCGTTCCGCGACGGGACGCCGGCCGACGCGCCGGCGCTCCTGCGCCTGATCGATCTCAACCTCGTGGCCGGCCACCTGCTGCCGCGCACGCTCGACGATCTCACGCGGCACGCGCCACGATTCGTCGTCATCGAGAGCGACGGGCGCGTGGTGGGCGGCGCGGAGCTGGCGCCGCTGAGCACGGCCGTCGCGGAAGTGCGCTCGCTGGTCGTCGACAGCGAGCACCGGGGCCGGGGGCTGGGCGGATCGCTCATCGCGCAGTTGTGCCAGCGCGCGCGCACGGCCGAGTACGCGACGCTGTGCGCGTTCACGCACGATCCCAGCCACTTCGTGCGCCTCGGCTTCTCGATCGCGCCGCACGTGTGGTTCCCCGAGAAGGTGGCACTCGACTGCGTCGGCTGCCCGAAGTTCCGCGTGTGCGGCCAGGTGGCGGTCGCGCTCGCGCTCGACGGCCGCGTGCTGGCGCGGCCGCGTGAGAGTCACTCGCGGCTGCCGGTGATTCCCGGCTCGACGCGCGACGGCGGGACCAGCGCGCCGGCGCCGCACACCCGCTACCTGAAGGTGGAACCGCGATGAGCCGCGTCGTCAGTGGCGGCATCACGGCGCCGTCCGGCTTCGTGACGGCGGGCGTGGCGGCCGGCATCAAGCGCAGCGGGGCACTCGACCTGGCGATTGTGGCCAGCGCGGCGCCCGCCTCGGCCGCCGGCCTGTTCACCACGAACCTCGCGACGGCCGCGCCGGTGCTCGTCTCGCGCGAGCACCTCGAGGCCACCGGCGGACGCGCCCGCGCGATTGTCGTCAACAGCGGCTGCGCCAACGCGTGCACCGGTCCGGCCGGTCTCCAGGTGGCGCGCCTGATGTGCGCCGAGACGGCGCGTGCGCTGGAGTGCGAGGCCGAGGACGTGCTGGTGGCCTCCACGGGCGTCATCGGTGTGCAGCTCGATCCGCGCGTGGTGAGCGCCGGCATCATCGACGCGGCGCAGCAGCTCGACGCCGCCCACCACGCGGCGGCGGCCCGCGCGATCATGACGACCGATCCGTTCCCCAAGGAGCACGCGGTGCGCGCGGAGCTCGCCGGCGGCCCCGTGACGATCGGCGGCATGGCGAAGGGCTCGGGCATGATCGAGCCGAACCTGGCGACGATGCTCGCCTTCCTCACCACCGACGCGCGCGTGGACGCCGCCGTGCTGCGGCAGGCGCTGGTCGATGCGTGCGACGACACCTTCAACGCGATCACGGTGGACGGCGAGTCGTCGACCAACGACACCGTGTTCCTGCTCGCCAACGGCGCCAGCGGCGTCGGGGTGGAGCCGGCCGACTACCATCGCTTCGTGGACGCGCTGCGGGAGGTCTGCCTCGAGCTGGCGCTCGGGATCGTGCGCGGCGGCGAAGGCGCCACCAAGCTGGTGACGGTGCGCGTGACCGGCGGCGCCACCGACGCCTGCGCGCGCCGGGCGGCGCGCGCGATTGCGAACTCGCCCCTGGTGAAGACGGCCATCCACGGCGGCGATCCGAACTGGGGCCGGCTGGTGGCCGTCGCCGGGCGGTCCGGCGCGCAGTTCGATCTCGCGGGGGCCCGCGTCGAGGTGGGCGGCGTCGTGCTCTTCGAAGGCGGCCGTCCCTACGACGAACGCGCGCCGCAGGCGGCCGCGCACCTCCAGCGGAAGGAGGTGTCGGTGCTCGTCGATCTGGGAACCGGCGGCGTGCACGAGGCG
Source organism: Vicinamibacteraceae bacterium (assembly GCA_039812685.1). Classification (GTDB taxonomy): domain Bacteria; phylum Acidobacteriota; class Vicinamibacteria; order Vicinamibacterales; family JAFNAJ01; genus JBDIBB01. Next base: position 6,171 of record JBDIBB010000054.1, on the reverse strand, counting down.
CGCATCTTCACGTGCGACTTCAGCGCCGACTACGTGAAGATCAACGCGGAATACCGCACCTAGACAGCCCGTGGCGCCAGTGGCGCCGCCCTCGCCCGGCGTGCCGCCGCCTACGGCACGAACCGGTATCCGACGCCGCGCACGTTGAGGATGTGGCGCGGCTGGGCGGCGTCGTGCTCGAAGGCACGCCGCAGCGCCACGATCACGTTGTCGACCACGCGCGTGTTCGGATGGTTGGGCAGCTCCCACACCTCGGCGAGCAGCTCGCGGCGGCTGATCACCTGGTTGGGCCGCGAGACGAACAGCTTCATCGCGGTCAGCTCCTTCTTCGACAGCTCGACGATGCCCTCGCGGGTCTGCGCCTGCCAGGTGCGGAAATCCACCCAGAACTCGCCGAACCTCACCCGGTCCGGGTCGACGCCGGCCGTCGAGGCAGGTATCGCTCCGGAGAGCGCGCCGCGCTCGTCGCGCAGCCAGACCTGCCGGCGCAGCAGCCCTTCGATGCGCGCCAGCAGCTCGGCGAGATCGAACGGCTTGGTGACGTAGTCGTCGGCGCCGAGCTTCAGCCCGTAGACGATGTCGTCGGGCTGGGTGCGGGCGGTGAGCATCAGGACGGGCACGAAGTTGCCGTCGCGCCGCAGCTGCTGGCACACCTCGAAGCCGTCCACCTCGGGCAGGCGCACGTCGAGCAGGACCAGGTCGTACCGCGCGTCGCGGAGGAACTCGAGCGCCGCGCGGCCATCGCGCGCGAGATCGACCCGGTACTGCTTCCGCCGCAGGTTGAACACCAGGCCGTCGGCGATGGCCTCCTCGTCCTCGACGACGAGCAGGCGCGGGGCGCTCTCGCTCATCCCTGCCTCCCGGCCACCGGCAGCGTGACCACGAACCGCGCGCCGGATCGGCCCTCCTGGCTGAACGCGGTGACCTCGCCCTTCATCTCCCTGACCAGCCCCAGGACGATCGACAGCCCCAGCCCCGTTCCCTTGCGCCGTCCCGAGATCTCGCGCCCGATCTGGTAGAAGCGATCGAAGACCTTCGCCAGCTCGTTGCGCGGGATGCCGATCCCGTCGTCCTCGAGTTCGATGCGGACCACGTCGCGCTCGTCGTCCACGCGGCAGCGCACCTCGCCGCCGCGCGCCGAGAAGCGCACCGCGTTGTCGATCAGGTTCGTCATCACCCGGCGCAGCGCCTCGGCGGTGGCCATCACCACGGCGCTGGTGCGCACTTCGGCGTGCAGGCGGATGCCCCGGCCCTCCACCTGCGAGCGCATCTCGGCGAAGTAGGCGTCGAAGAAGGGGGCGAGGGCCACCGGTTCGAGGTGCAGGAGCTTCTTGCGCGCCACCAGGCGGCTGCTCTCGAGCACGTTGTCGACGAGCGTCCCCATGCGGTCGACCTGCTGGAGGATGAAGGCGACGGAGCGGGCACGCTCGGCCGCCGTCATGTCCTGCTGCAGCGTCTGGGCGTGCAGCTTGATGGCCGCCAGCGGCGACTTCATCTCGTGGGTGATGTTGGAGACGAACTCCTCCTGCTTGTGCGAGTAGCTGCGGGCGCCGATGGCGAGCGCCAGCTGGTAGGTCAGGCCCCCGATGACCAGCACCAGCAGCACGACACCGGTCCAGAGCATCGTCCAGTGCGGCGCGGCCGACGGGGTGCCGATGCGCTGCTCCAGCGTGGTGATCGTCGAGGCGGAGATCACCACGTAGATGATCCACATCACCAGCAGGGCGACGGTGACCAGCAGCGACAGGACGTAGGCGGCGATGATCCGGGCGTAACGGCGTCTGCGCATGAAACGGTTCGTGCCGCGCCGCCCCGGCGGCGCGCGCGCCACCCGCCATGGTACCGCCGTGCGCGGCGGCGAGCCAGCCGAGCCGCGGCCGCGCGGAGCCAGGCTGGCGGGCCGGAGGCCCTTCCGACCCTTCCTGACAGAACCCTGACACTCCGTCACCGCTCCTGACACGGCGCGCACGGCCGCGGCCCCGATAATCTGCGTCATCCATGTCGACTCACGCGCTGGCCGCCCACGAGCGGCCCTCGGCTTCGGTGTTCAACCTGCAGAGCCTGCCGTTCCATCTCTCCCACGCCGCCGTGCTGCTGGTGTTCGTGGTGGGCGTGTCCTGGCCGCTGGCCGGCCTGGCGGCGGCGCTCTACGTGCTGCGGATGTTCGGCATCACCGGCGGTTATCATCGCTACTTCTCACATCGCACCTACCGCACCAGCCGCGCGTTCCAGTTCGTGATGGCGCTGCTTGGCGCGGCCTCGATGCAGAAGGGACCGCTCTGGTGGGCGGCGCACCACCGGCGCCACCATCGGTACAGCGATCAGGAGGGCGATCTGCACTCGCCGGGGCGGCAGGGCTTCTTCTGGGCGCACGTCGGCTGGATCCTGTCGACGGCGCACGACGAGACCGACCTGCAGCGGGTGCCGGATCTGGCGAAGTACCCCGAGCTGCGGTGGCTGGACCGATGGCACGCGGTGCCGGGCGTCGCGCTGGCGGCCGGGCTCTACCTGTGGGGCGGCCTGCCGGCGCTGGTCTGGGGCTTCTTCGTGAGCACCGTGTGCTGCTGGCACTGCACGTTCATGATCAACAGCCTGACGCACATGGTCGGGCGCCGGCGCTACGAGACGAAGGACGACAGCCGCAACAGCTTCCTGCTGGCGATCCTCACGCTCGGCGAGGGGTGGCACAACAACCACCACTACTGGCAGAGCTCCACGCGCAACGGGTTCAGGTGGTGGGAGTTCGACCCCACCTACTACGCGCTGCGCGCGCTCGCGCTCGCCGGGATCGTGTGGGATCTGAAGGAGCCGCCGAAGCACGTGGTGGAGGGGCACAAGATGCGGCCCGCGGCGTAGCGGGGCGGGCTGTCTCGAGCTCGAGCTGCTGCGCCGAGCACGCACCGCCTTCCTCGGCGCAGACCGCGCCGGACTTCCGGGGAGCGCGGGTTCGGAACGCGACCGCCTGGCCGCTTCCCTACCCCATCGGCCGCCAGTCGCCGGCCGTCGCGCGCAGCGCCGGCGGGGATGGACGAAGGCTCGCGGTCGACACGCAGCGCAGCCGCGAGGCGGCGCTCAGCACGCGCTGGCGCAGCGCCGCGTTGCGCTCGCCGATCGCCGACAGCGCCGCGAGCATGGCGGCGCGCACCACTGGCTCCTCCCGCCCTGCCATCGAGGGGATGGCGTCGCTCCAGGGGATGAAGTCGGCGTCGGTCATCTCACGGTCGCACCGCGCCAGCGCACGCAGCACGACGTAGGCCGCACGCCGCACGAGCGCCTGCGGGTGACGGGCCCAGTCGCCCACCTTGACGCGCGCCCACGGCGTGGCCATGACCACCTCGAGGCACAGGCGGTCGACCAGCGCGACGTCGGCCGCCGTCTCCACCCAGCGATCGAGCTGTCGGTCCTCCACCAGCCGCGGCTGTTCGAGGAGCACGGCCAGCAGGCGCGCGTCGTGGTCGCCGGTCTCCCAGAGGACCAGCGCGGTGCGATGACAGCGTCCCAGGGTTCGCCCCAGCAGGCGCAGCACGCCGACCGGCAGCGGCGCGCGGCCGGGCAATCCGGCCGGTGCGCTGCACCGCTGGCCGCACGCCGGCACACGACCGGTGCGCCGGGCGGCATCGCCACGACGGCACCTGTCGAGGCGCCTGAGAATCTGCGGGACGGTCATCGAGCCTCCGCGCGGACCCGGAGCGCGAGACCGCCCGCAGCCTCCATCGTGCCCACCCGACGAACCTGGCGTCTCAGCCCCGGCCCGCCCCGCCCGGGCGATCCAGGGTCGCCGCCACACCCTGACAGCGCCTTACATCGGCAGGCGCAGCCACGGGCGCGCGTCGGCACCCACCCACGGCACACCGGCCAGCACGAGCGCCAGCGCCACCAGGAAGAAGATGGCGGCGGTGCGGTGCTTTGCCACGTCGGAGCCGGCTCTGGCGGCCCGCGCCGCCCCGACATGGATCAACGCGACCGCCACGATCATCATCGTCACGTGCTCCACCGCCCAGAACCGCCTGGTCGCATCCGCCATGGTCGTGGCCATGTCGGCGAAGCCCGCCACGCCGAAGGGGCTCAGGAAGCCCCACAGCAACAGGCCGACGACGAACTGGACTGTCGCCGCCATCGCGAACCACCGGTTGGCGGCAGCCTCGGCCGCTCCCCACGCACGCTTTCCGAACCATCCGCCGAACGCCCTCGTCAACGCGACCGCCGCCGCCGCAATCACCACCCAGCGCAGCACACTGTGCGCGCTCAACACGATCTCGTACATGACGCCTCCAATTCGGATTCCATGCCAGCGTGCGCCGCCTTCGGGCGCGGCCATTCAGCCGTCGTGCGCGAGCACGCGGTCCCGAACCGCGGGCTCGCGCGCACGTGGCTGTAAGTTCTGGTTGAAAGTGTAATTCCTGCATGCGTTCGCGCGATCGCTTCCCGGCCCGCGAACGGCGACAGAGCGGAATCGACGCGAAAAGGCGTGGCGGGCCCCAGCCGGGGGATCGGCACACGCCTTGCTGAAAGCCTGAACGTCGCCGGGCTGTTTACGGCAGGGAGCCGTGAGTGCTGGGGAGCCGGTCCGGTGGCCGATTTCAGAGGCCCTGTCGGGAGACCGATGGGGCCTCTGTTCGTCGCGGCGCCTTCCTCATCCCGGGCCACCCGCCCCGCCGGCCCGCGCCAGACCCGGTCGCGCATTTCCTTTGACCCGCGCGGCAGTTGCCGTCAAGATTCAGGGCCTGACTCCAGGAGCCGCCCGCATGCCTGTTGCCTCGAGGTCCCGCTGTCTCCCCCTCCTGCTCGCCGTCCTCGTCATCCTGTCGGCGCCCGTGCTGCCGGCCCAGCAGGCTGCCGCGCCGCCCGTCCAGGACGAGGAGTTCGCGCGCCTGGTGCGCGAGTGGACGACGGCGCCCGAGTTCCTCAGCCCGCTGGTGGATCACCTGCCGCTGGCAGCGGGCGTGCCGACGCCCAAGGACGTGCTGGGCCACCACGTGGGCGCGCCCAACGTGCTCACCTACACGGCCGACCTCCTGAAGTACTACCGCGCGCTGGCGGCGGCAACGCCCCGCGTTCGGGTCACCACCATCGGCACCACCGACGAGGGCCGCGAGATCAACATCGTGTACGTCGGGTCGGAAGAAAGCCTGGCCAACCTCGAGACGTATCGCGGTTACCTGCAGCGCCTGGGCGATCCGCGCGGGCTGGACGAAGCGCAGGCGCGCGACATCATCGCGAAGGCCAGGCCCATCTACCACCTGATGGCCGGCCTGCACAGCCCGGAAACCGGCCCGCCCGAGATGCTGATGGAGCTGGTCTACCGGCTGGCGGTGAGCGACGAGCCGCTGATCCGAGGCATTCGCGACCACGTCATCGTGTCGGTGCTGCCGGTGGCCGAGCCCGACGGCCGCGACCGCTACGTCGACTGGTACTACAAGCACACCATCGGGATCACCAACGAGAACGACCGCGTCTCGGGCCCGCCGTACTGGGGCAAGTACATCTTTCACGACAACAACCGCGACATCAACTACTCGCAGGTGACGATGCGGGCGTTGCTCGACTGGTACCTGCAGTGGCGTCCGCTCGTGATGCACGACCTGCACGAGTCGGTGCCTTTCCTCTACACCTTCAGCGGGCAGGCGCCGCAGAACCCGTCGCTCGATCCCATCCTCTACGGCGAGCTGCCGTGGTTCGCGAACTTCGAGATGGCGCAGATGACGAAGTACGGCATGCCCGGCGTGTGGACGCACGGCTTCGTCGACATGTGGTCGCCGGGCTACCTCGCGTTCATGGCGAGCAACCACAACGGCATCGTCCGGATGTACGAAACCTACGGCAACGGCGGCGCGACGACGATGAAGCGCCGCGTCGCGAGTGGCGACGGGCCGGGGCAGACATCGCGGGAGTGGTACCGGCCGAATCCGCCGTACCGCGAGGTCACCTGGTCGATGCGCAACAACACGAACTACATGCAGACGGGAGTGCTGTCGGCGCTGCAGCTCGCGTCGGAATTCCCGCGGGTGCTGCTCGAGAACTTCTACGCCAAGAGCCGGAACGCCGTCGAGGACGGCCGCACGAAGCCGCCGTATGCGTTTGCGATTCCCGCCGGCCAGAAGGACCGCACGCGCGTGGCGCGCCTGGTGAACCTGCTGCGGGTGCAGGGCATCGAGGTGGGCCGCACGACGG
>JBDIBB010000053.1:0-27194 GCA_039812685.1 Vicinamibacteraceae bacterium | reverse complement strand
GTGGAGGTGGCCGAGAGCGGTCCCACGCAGGTGACGCTGCGGTTCAAGGAGGTGCGGCTCGACGCGTCGGTGGCCGTCGTGCACAGGCACGGCATGGGATCGTGCGAGGGGACGCTGCGCGCCACGCCTGCCGGCCTGCGCTACGACACGTCGAACAGGAACGACGCGTTCACGCTGGGCTTCGACGACCTGGAGGTCTTCGAGGTGGACTACCTGCAGAAGAACCTGAAGGTGAAGCAGCGCGGCGGTCGGACGTGGAACTTCTCGACGAGGGCGGCCAACGCGGATCCGCTGTTCGTCTTCCATCGCGACGTCGAGAAGGCGCGCGCGAAGCTCCGGTGACGCGGCGGCCGGGGTGATGGGCGGGCGGAGCGGGCCGGCGCTGCCGAACCTCGTTCGCGCCGCGGGGGCGTGGGGAGACGGCCGCATGCGGATCCCCGTGGAATTCCCGGCGAGATGCATTACCATTCGCCCAACCTGAGGAGCCCATGGTCAAGCCCGGCATCCGACGTGTCCTGGCAAGCGCGCTCGCGGTCACCGCCTGGTACGGGTTGTCGACGATGCCCCGCGCGCAGCCGGCGGGGGCGGCAGCTCCTGCTCCAGCGGCCGCCCGCGAGGCGGTTGCGCCCGCAACCGTCGTGCGCTCGCCGCGCAACGCGAACTATTCGATCGACGCCAGCCTCGACCCGCGCACGCGCACGATCAGCGGCCGCGGCGTCATCACCTGGCGGAACGTCACGTCGCACGACGCCAGCGAGCTGCGCCTGCACCTCTACTGGAACGCCTTCAAGAACACGCGGTCGACGTTCCTGCAGGAGCGGCTGCGCGCCGCTTCGCCCGCCGACCGCCGCGCGCTGCTGACGCGGCCGCTCGACGACTTCGGCCACACGACGATCTCGGCGGTGAGGCTGGTGGGCGCCGGCGCCGCGCCGCCGGTGGATCTCACCTCCGGCGTGCACGCCATCCAGCCCGACGACGGCAACGCGGACGACGAGACGCTGGTGCGCGTGCCGCTGCCGGCGCCGGTCGGGCCCGGCCAGACCGTCAACGTCGAGGTCGAGTGGACCGCGAGGGTGCCGCGCACCTTCGCGCGCACCGGCGTCGTCGGCAACTACTACTTCGTCGGCCAGTGGTTCCCGAAGGTCGCCGTGCTCGGCGAGCGCGGCTGGATCTCGCACCAGTTCCACGCCTCCACGGAGTTCTTCTCCGACTTCGGCGTCTACGACGTCCGCCTGCGCGTGCCCTCGGGCTGGGTGGTGGGCGCCACCGGGCTGGCGCAGCCGCCGCGCGAGAACGGCGACGGCACCACCACGCACCGGTTCCTGCAGGAGGACGTGCACGACTTCGCCTGGACGACGAGCCCCGACTACGTCGTGCGCGAGGAGCGATTCGAGCACGCCGGCCTGCCGCCGGTCGACATGCGGCTGCTCCTGCAGCCCGAGCACGCGTCGCAGGCCGACCGTTATTTCGCGGCCACCGGCGCCGCGCTGCGCTATTACGGCGAGTGGTTCGGGGCGTATCCGTACGGCCACATCACGGTCATCGACCCGGCGTGGCAGAGCGGCACCGGCGGCATGGAGTACCCCACGCTGTTCACGGGCGGGACGCGCTGGCTGTCGCCGCGCACGACGTCACAGCCCGAGGGGGTCACCATCCACGAGGCCGGCCACCAGTTCTGGTACGGGATGGTGGCAACCAACGAGTTCGAGCACGCCTGGATGGACGAGGGCTTCAACAGCTTCTCCACCAGCCGCGCGCTCGACGAGCTGATGCCGGTGCGGTTCCACAGCGAGCGCTTCTTCGGCGGCTTCCTCCCGTGGGTGATCGACGACATCACGCAGCCGCGCGCCACCGACGGCAACGGCTGGCCGCGGTACCGGCGCGACGCGAAGAGCGACATCCCCTCCACGCCGTCGTGGCGGTACTGGCCGGGCACCTCGGCCAGCATCACCTACAGCAAGACCGCGCTGTGGCTGCACACGCTGGAGCGGATGCTGGGCTGGCAGACGCTGCAGCGCGTGCTCTCCACCTACTTCGAACGCTACGCCTTCCACCACCCCTCGCCCGAGCAGTTCTTCGCCGTGGCCAACGAGGTGAGCGGACAGGATCTCACCTGGTTCTTCGACGAAGTCGTCGGCTCGGCCGACGTGTTCGACTACGGCGTGGACCGGCTCACCTCCGCGCGCCGGACGGTGCGCGGCATCGTCGATCGCGACGGGAAGAAGGTGGCCGTGGGCGCCGAGCCCCTCGGCGACGTGTACGAGACGCAGGTCGTGGCGCGGCGATACGGCGAGGCGATCTTCCCGGTGGATCTGCTCGTGCGCTTCGAGGACGGCAGCGAGCAGCGCGTGCGCTGGGACGGCCGCGACCGCTGGCGCCTGTTCACCTTCGAGCGGCAGGCGCAGGCGATCTCGGCCGAGGTCGATCCCGACCGCGTGCTGCTGCTCGACACGAACTTCACCAACAACAGCCGGACACTGGCCCCGCAGGGACGGGCTGCCGCCACCAAGTGGTCGCTCCGCTGGATGGTGTGGCTCCAGGATCTCCTGCTCACCTATGGGTTCTTCGCGTGATCACCAGGCTTTCACCCATCGCCGCGTATCGTGAGGGGCTGCGCCGCGTGACCGGCGCACCATGGATGTGGCTGGGCGCGTGGCTGGCCACGCTGCTCGTCGCGGTGCCGGCCGCGATGGTGGTGCGCGAGATGATCGCGGACCACCTCGGGGCGAGCCTCGTCGCCGAGCGCGTCGCCGCCGGCGTCGACGTCGACTGGTGGCAGGAGTTCCGGGCGCAGGCCTCGGGGCTGGGCGCCACCTTCGTGCCCGCGATCGTGGGTGGCGCCGCCGTCCTGAAGAACCTCTCGGACCTGGCCGACAACGCCCGGATGGAGACCGCAGCCGCCGGACTGGTCGCCGTCTGGCTGCTGGTGTGGTCGTTCTTCGCCGGCGGCGTGCTCGACCGCTATGCGCGGGGCAGGGCCATGCGCGCCGCGGAGTTCTTCGCGGCCTGCGGCACCCACGCCGGGCGGCTGCTGCGGCTGGGCGCGCTCGCCTTCCTTGCCTACTACGTGCTGTTTGCGCACGTCTACGGCTGGCTCTTCGGCCAGGGGCTCTACGCGACGTGGACGCGCGACACCACGGTGGAGCGGCGCGCGTTCGTCGCGCACCTGCTGTTTCAGGTGGTGTTCTTCGCCCTGGTCGCGCTGGTGAACCTGCTGGTCGACTACGCCCGCGTGCGGCTGGTGGTGGAGGATCGCCGCAGCGCGGTGTTCGCGCTGGTGAGCGCCGCGCGGTTCGTGCGGCGCCACGCGACCGGCACCGTCGCGCTCTACCTGCTGAACACCGCGGGCTTCCTGGTGCTGGCCACGCTCTACGCGTTCGCGGCGCCGGGGGCGGGGCGCACCGGCTGGACCCTGTGGATCACCGCGCTCGTCGGGCAGGCCTACGTGGCGGCCCGCCTCGGCGTGAAGCTGGGGTTCTACGCGAGCCAGGTGGCCTACTTCCAGGGCGCGCTCGCGCATGCCGGCTACGCGGCGGCCGCACTGCCGGAGTGGCCCGAGTCGCCGGCGGTCGAGGCGGCCCGTGGCGAACCGGATCCCACGCCGCCATCGCCCTCGTGACGCGCTGATCCCGGATGGGGAAGGTGGATGAGTTCCTGCTCGCCCTGATTGGCATCGCCGTCGCCCTCGGCACGTTCCTGCTGGTGATCGTGCTGCCAGTGGTGACGTTCCTGCGCGTCACGCGTGCCGTACGGGAAGCCGAGCGCGCCAACGCCCGCGTGGACGCGCTCGCGCGCGTGCTGCAGGACCTGTTGCGCGAGCGCCGCCTCGAGGGCGAGCCCGCCACCTCGCCGGCCGACGCGCCGGAATTGTCCGAGGACGAGGCGACGGCGGTCACCGATACGCCGGCCTGGGAGCCGGCAGCCGCGTCGGAGCCACCCGGGACGGTCGTGGCGGCAGCCGCGGTGGCCGCCGGGACGCCCCCGCAGCCGGAGGCCGACGCGCCGCCGCGGGCCGGGCCGCCATCGCCGCCGAGCGTGCAGCCCTCGCACGCCGCCGCCCACGCGCACGTCTCGGCGCGCCCCTCCCTCGAGCAGCGCATCGGCCAGCGCTGGCTGCTCTACGCGGGCATCGCGGCCCTCGTCCTCGGCGCGAGCTACATCGTGAAGCTCGCCTTCGAGAACGACTGGATCTCGCCGGCCACACGCATCGCCCTCAGCGCGGCAGGCGGCGGGGTGCTGGTGATGGGTGGCCTGCGCTTCGCCGCGGGCGGGCTCGGCTTCTTCGGCTACACGCTGACGGGCGCCGGCTTCGCCGTGCTGTACGTCTCCGTCTGGGCGGCACAGCACCTCTATGGGCTGGTCGAGCGCGGCACCGCGTTCGCGCTGATGACGCTGGTCACCGTGGTCGCCGCCTGGTTCGCCGACCGTCGATCGGCGCAGCCGGTGGCGATGACGGCGCTCATCGGCGGCTTCGCCACGCCGTTGCTCCTGGGCGGCGAAACCGGCGCGTACGTGGCGCTGTTCTCCTACCTCTCGCTGCTGACGGTTGGCGCGGCCCTGCTGGCGCGCCGGCACGCGTGGCCGCTGCTCACGCTCGCGTGCTTCACGCTGCTCGCCTTCAGCTTCAGCGCATGGGCGGCCACGGCCTACCGCAGCGACCGATATCTCGTCGTGCAGGGCTTCCTCACGTTGTGGCTGGCCGCCTGCGTGGCCGCCGTCGCGTGGGCTCCCGCGCGCGAGGGCGAGGCGGCCGCCGGACGTCCTCCAGCCGCCGACGCCCTCACCAGCGGCGTCACGCTCATCGTCGGCGCGCTCGCCCCGGCGCTGTACCATCTGGCCTCGCTCGCCAACCTCTACAGGCACCCGCGCGATCTGCTCATCTACTTCATCGCCGCCACGCTCGCCGGCCTGCTCTACTCGGCCGACGGCAAGCGGCCGTGGGCACGCTTGATCACGTGGCTCGTCGTGTGGCTGCCGATGGTGAGCTGGCTGATGGATCACGCGGCGCGCGGCGCACGCGTCACGGTGCTGGCCGTGTTCGGCCTGCACCTGATGAACGAAGTGCGCGTGCTGCTGCACGACCGGACGCGCATGGCGTCGACGCTGGTGCTGCTGCTGCACCTGAACGGGCTCGGGCTGCTGGCGGCCCTGCTGGTGCTGCTCCCGCGGTGGGACACCGGCATGATGTCGGCGACGGTCGCCGGCGCCGGCGTCTTCTACGGTGTGCTGGCGCTCGTCATGCGGCCGCGCCACGACGTGGCGCCGCTGCACTATTTCGCCGTCGCGGCGGCGTGCGCGGCCGGGGCGATCGCGCTGCGCTTCCAGGGCGCATGGGTGACGGCCGGCTGGACGATGGAGGGCGCGCTCGTGATCTGGCTCGGCCTGCGCGAGCGGCGCCACTGGCTGCGCGCCGGCGGCTGGATCCTCTTCGCGCTGGGCCTGCTCCACGGCCTGGATCACATGAGCAGGCCGGCCTCGACCGCCACCCTGCCATGGGTGAACGCGCCCGCGCTCTCGCTGGTGGCCGCCGCCGCGCTCCTGCTCTGGGTCGCCAGCCGCTACCGCGCGCTCGGCGGCGCACTGCCGGGCGGCGCCGCGCGACCCATCGGCGCCGCCGTCATTTGTGCCGCGCTCACGGGCCTGGTGGTGCTCAGCGAACAGATCAACGGCATGTTCGGCCGCTTCGCCTGGCAGCAGGCCGTCGAGGCGGGGCCGATGGCCGCCGGCGCGACCGGCCTCGCCCGCCAGGTCACGCTCTCCATCGCGTGGGCCGCCTACGCCGTCGTCCTGCTCGTCGCCGGCATCGCGCGGCGCTACCCGCCCGTGCGGTACCTGGCGATCCTGCTGTTTGCCATCACCATCGGCAAGGTGTTCTTCGTCGACCTGGCCCGTCTCGATCGGTTCTATCTGATCTCCAGCGTGGTGGGCCTCGGGCTGCTGCTGCTCGTCGCGTCGTACCTGTATCAGCGCTTCGTCAGCGACGAGCCGCCGGCCGATGCTGGAACGAGCTCGACCTTTCCGTGACGCGACCAGCCCATTTCCGCCCGTCCGTACGGATTCACCTCTTGCCCCCGGGGTGCGACTTGCCAACAATAGGGCGACCCCCAGGGGTTTTCGACCGATATCCATGGCCGATACCGACCGGCAAGCCGGCTGCATCCTGATCGTCGACGATCAGGAGAACAACGTGCGCATCCTCGAGCGGATGCTCAGGAAGGCGGGTTACGATCAGCTCGTCAGCACCATCGATCCCCGCACGGCCCTGCCGCTGCTCGAGGCGCACAAGCCCGACCTGATCCTGCTCGATCTCCACATGCCGTATCTCGACGGGTTCGGCGTGCTCGAGCAGTTCTCGCCGCACATCCCCGAGGGCACCTACCTGCCCATCCTGGTGCTGACGGCCGACATCAGCACCGAGGCGAAGCAGCGGGCGCTGTCGATGGGCGCGAAGGACTTCCTCGCCAAGCCCTTCGACACCACGGAGGTGCTGCTGCGGATCAGGAACCTGCTCGAGGCCCGCTTCCTCTACATCGCGCTCCAGATGCAGAACGACGTGCTCGAGATGAAGGTGCAGCAGCGCACACGTGAGCTGGAGGATGCCCAGGTGGAGATCCTGGAGCGCCTGGCGCTGGCCGCCGAGTTCCGCGACGACGCGACGCAGGAGCACACGCAGCGGGTGGGCCAGTACTCAGCGCGCCTCGCCCGGCGGCTGGGCCTGCCCGATCACGTGGTCAACCTCATCCGTCTGGCAGCCCCGCTGCACGACCTGGGCAAAATCGCGGTGCCCGATACGGTGCTGCTGAAGCTCGGGCGCCTCACCGACGAGGAATTCGAGCTCATCAAGAGCCACACGCACGTGGGGGCCCGCATCCTGTCGGGCTCGCGTCATCCGCTGCTGCAACTGGCCGAGCAGATCGCGCTCACGCACCACGAGCACTGGGACGGCAGCGGATACTCGCCCGGGTTCCGCGGCGAGGAGATCCCGCTGGTGAGCCGCATCGTCGCCGTGGCCGACGTCTTCGATGCGCTGACCCACGCGCGGCCCTACAAGAAGGCGTGGCCCGTGGCCGATGCCGTGGCGGAGATCCGGCGGCAGAGCGGCCGCCAGTTCGATCCCCGCGTGGTCGAGGGCTTCGTCGAGTTGCTGCGGGAAGACGGTTTGCTGCAGGAGGCCGAGCCGCCGGTGGCGACGCCCGTGCCAGTCACGACGCCACACGACGCGGAACCCGCGTGAGCGCCTCCCGGGCGCCGCGCCCGTCCCGGTGCGACGCGGCACTTCCACCATGGACTGCTAGCCCAGACCCGCCGTCCCCTGCCTGACGTCGAAGACGCCGGTCTCGGCGCCGACCCGCTCCTCGGGCGCCGGCACCGCTCCGACGTCCACGCCTGTCAGCCGCTCGCGGGCCGCGCGCACCGTCTCACGCAGCAGCGGATCGCTGGTGCCGGCGAGCCGGTCGAGTTCGCCCGACAACGACGCGAGCCGCAGCGCTCCCACCGCCCACACGCCGCAGGAGCGCAGCCAGGGGTCGCCGGCCGCAATCAGGGCCCGGACGGCCTCTTCTCGCGTGGTCATCGCCGCGCCGACCAGCCCGTTGGCCAGCCGCATGCGCTCGGCGACCGACACCTGGGGGTCGACCAGCGGCAGGATCAGCCGCCGCAGATCCGGGCTCAGGACGTGGTCGAGCAGTTCGAGCGCGTTGGCCCGCAACGAGGCGTTGTCGCCGCCAAGCGCCGCGTAGGCGTCCTCGATGTCGCTGTTCCGCGCGAGCAGCCCCAGCAGGCCGAAGATGCGCTCGCGCTCCTGGCGGATGGACTGCTCCAGTCCGCTGGCGATCGCGTGGTCCGCCGCCAGCGCCTCGCGAATCGTGCCGAGGATCTGGTAGGAGCGGTAGTGGCCGACGATTTCGGCCGCCAGCACCACCTCCACCGCCTGCCGGTCCACGGCGCGGGCGGGACGCTGGTGCTGCAGTCGCGCCAGCGCGGCGATCGCGCCGTACCGCAGCACCGCGTCGCCCACGAGCAGGTGATCGTAGAGGGCGCGCTGCGCCTCCTCGGTTCCGATGGCGGCGAGCACCGCCGGGACGCCGCGGCGCGCCTCGATCGGCAACGCGTCGTCGTCGATGGCCGCCGCCAGGGGCGCCACGGCCATCGGCCCGAGGCTGGCAAGCGCCGTCGAGGCGTCGCCGGCCAGCTCCGGCTCTCCCAGCGCGCGCAGGAGGTAGCCGACGGCGGCCATGGTCCGCGACCGGCCGGCGGCCACGATGGCCGCGCGGCGCACGCCGGAATCGGCGTCCTCCAGCAGGCTCCGCAACTGCGTGCCGCACGGCACCGGCAGCGATCCGATCAGCTTCGCCGCCTCGAGCCGCGACCCGGTCGTCGCACCGGCCGCCGGATCGATCAGGTTGTCGAGCATGAAGCTGGCGGCCTCGACGTTCTGCATCGGCCCCGGCCGGCACAGGAACCCGATCATGCCCGCCTGGATCGAGTAGTCGGGAAAATCGCGTACGGCCAGGATCTCCTGGAGCGGATCCTCCTGTCCGTGATGCGCCAGGAAGAGCAGCGCTTCGGTGCGCGTCTCGGGATCCGGATCCTTCAGCAGCGCCTTCACCTGGGGCATGACGGCGAGATCGCCGGCATCGTCGAGCAGGCCGAGGGCGCGGCGCCGCACCTCGGCCGCGTGATGCGACAGCAGGCCCCGCACCGCCGGATGGAGGCGTCCCCTCGCCTGGGACTCGTAGAGCGCCAGGGCGTAGAGGATCTCCCCGGGATCGCGTGCCTGGAGCTTGTCGGCGAGCAGTTCGTGGGCCGACCGATCGAGAACCTGCGGCGCGGCGCCGGCGGCGTCGAGGCGGTGCTGGTGGATGCTCTCGCGGATCGCGTCGACGTAGCCCCGGCGCAGGCGCCACGCGATGCCGATCCAGGCGAAACCGAGCGCCAGGCTCATCACCGCCAGGCCCCTGAGGCCGGCGCCGGCGCCCGGCACCACGAGGCCGCCCACGGCGAACCCCTGCGTGGCCAGCCCGAGGAGCACGCCGCCAACGCCATCGGCGACCCGGTTGAACACGAGGTCGATGGCCGCCTTCACCCGCGCGCGGATCTCGGGGTTCACCGGCAGGTAGAGCAGTTCGAAGCTCGCCTTGTCCACGGAGAACCGCAGGCCCTGGTCGAAGGTGTTGGTCAGCAGCACGGCCCAGAGCCCCGGCCACACGACGGTGAGCAGCGATCCGACGCCGATGGCCGCCGGCAGGATCAGCAGCGTGAGCGACAGGCCGAAGCGGCGCAGCAGCGGCCCGGTCACCACCAGTTGCGTGGCGAAGGACACGAGCCCCATCACGAGGTTGAACATGCCGAGGAACCGCGTGATGCCGTCGGCGTCCTCGCCGAAGCGCTCGGCCACGACGATGCTGAATTGGAAGCTGGTCCACTGGGTGACGATGGCCACCAGCATCACCAGCACGACGATCGAGCGCAGGTAGCGCGTGCGCAGGACGAGGGCGAGGGTGCCGCCCACCGCGGCGGGCTGGTGCGCGGCAACCCGCACCTGCCGCTGGCGCTGGCCCCAGGCGAGGTTGACGAGCAGGGCCGCCGAGAGGATGAGCGCCGCGAGCACCAGCAGCAGGTTCACCGTGCCGAGCGGCCCCACGAGGAGGCGGGCGAGCAGGCCGCCGGCGATGGCGCCCAGCGAGGCGCCGGATCCCACCACGCCGAACAGGCGCCTGGCCTGCCGGGTGTCGAACACCGCGTTGGCGAAGCTCCAGGCCTGCACGGGCGCGATCACGCCGTAGCAGTTCACCCACACGTAGAAGGCGGCGGCCAGCCAGGCGGCGTCGTAGCGCCGGAAACCCCACCAGAACAGCAGGACGTTGGCGGCGAGGAACACCAGGCTGCCGGTGATGACCAGCCGCTGTCCGACCCGGCGCGCCCCGGCCTGGTAGAGCGGCATCAGCAGGGCGAGGACCAGCGGTACGCCGATGTAGGCGTAGACCAGCTTGTAGGGTCCGAACTCCCGCAGGAACAGCCCGTTGCGGATCGGCTTGGCGAGCAGGAACGACGCGACGGCAATCGCGATGTAGAGCGAGACGTAGAGCACCGCGCGGCCTTCGCCCGGCCGTACGTCGAACCACCGCATGATGCGGGTGAGCATCGGGCCGACAGTTTACCGGAGGCCGGGCGGCGGGATCCGGCTCCCCCTCTTGGCGTCTCCCCCGGACCGGCGGCGCCTCGATTGTCGCCCCGTCAGCCATCGCATAGGATGGAGCGGCCCATTGCACGACACCGCGCCGGCCGCGCGCCCGCCGCGCGCCGGCGCCGGAGCCCACGGCCTATGTCCCGCCTGCTCAAGCGCCTGCTGCGTCCCATCGTCGACGTCCAGGAACACGAAGCCGTCAACCTCGTGCTCATGTTCGCCTACTCGTTCCTGGCGATGACGGCCTACAACATCCTGAAGCCGCTCACGCGATCGCAGTTCATCAGGAGCCTGGGCGCCGACAACCTGCCCTACGTGCTGATCACGGCCGGCGTGCTCATCGGCCTCGTCATGGCGGGCTATTCGCGGGCGGCGAGCGCGCTGCCGCGCAAGGCGGTCATCCCGGCGACGCAGGCGGTGCTGGCCGGCCTGCTCGTCCTCTTCTGGTTCCTGTTCCGGACCGGCAGCGACTGGGTGTCGGTGGGGTTCTACTTCCTCGGGCTGATCATGGGCATCCTGCTGATCAGCCAGTTCTGGACGCTCGCCAACGAGATCTACGACCCGCGGCAGGCCAAGCGCGTCTTCGGGTTCATCGGCGGCGGATCGAGCCTGGGCGGCGCCACGGGATCGTTCCTGCTCACCTCGCTGGTCTCGATCACCGGCCCGAACAACCTGCTGCTGGTCAGCGCCGCCATCCTCGGCCTGTGCGCGGCAATCGTGATCGCGGTGCTGCGCCGCGAGCGCGGCCTCTCGCTCGAGAGCGTCACCGAGACCGGCGAGGAAGGCGGCGTGAAGTGGACCGAGGCGTTCCGCCTGCTGCGGTCCTCGCACCACTTGCAGATCATCGCGCTGGTGATCGGCTTCGCGGCGGTCGGCGCGGCGATCATCGAGCAGCAGCTGAACATGGCGGCCGCCGAGTTCGCCAAGGGTGGTACCGACCTGGAGAAGATCCTCGGCAGCGTGCAGCTCTACCTGTCGTTGATCGGCTTCGTGATCCAGGTGTGGCTCACCAGCCGCATCCACCGCTTCCTGGGCATCGGCTTCGCGCTGCTGATCCTCCCGGTGAGCCTCGGCGCCACGGCCCTGGTGATGCTGTTCAACAAGGCGCTGTGGGCGCCGATGACGGCGCGCATCAGCGACACGTCGCTGCGCTACACGGTGGACAAGACCACGCGCGAGATCCTGTTCCTGCCGCTGCCCGCCGAGCTGAAGTCACGCGCCAAACCGTTTGTCGACGTCACGATGGACCGGCTGGCGAAGGGCCTTGGCGGCCTCCTCATCCTCGTGCTCATCCAGCCGTGGGGCCTGAACCTCACCTGGCAGCAGCTCAGCTACGCCAGCCTGACCATGACGGCGCTGTGGATTGCCGCGGCGATGGTCGCCAAGCGCGGGTACCTGCGGGCCTTCCGCCAGAGCCTCGAACGCAAGGACGTGGCGCCGCGCGACCTGCGCCTGCGCGTCGGCGACCTGCAGACGGTGGAGACGCTGATCGGCGAGCTGGCCGATCCCGACGAGCAGCGCGTGATCTACGCGATCGACATCCTGGAGTCGCTCGACAAGCGCACCCTGATCACCCCGCTCCTGCTGAGCCACGAGTCGCCGCGCGTGCGGGCCCGCGCGCTGGAGGCCATGGCCGGCGCCGCGCCCGCCGTCGCCGAACGCTGGCTGCCCAACGTGCAGCGGATGCTGAAGGATGCCGACCCCCGCGTGCGGGAGGCGGCCGTGGCCAGCCTCGCCAGCCTGCGGTCGGCGCCGGTCGCCGATCTCGTGCGGCCGCTGGTGGAAGGCGACGACCCGCGCCTGGCAGCCACCGCGAGCGTGGCGCTCGCGCACAGCGGGCGCCCGGAGGACGCCGACCTCGCCGCGGCCACGCTGACGCGGCTGGCCACCGACACCGCGCGCCCGGACGTGCGCCGCGAAGTGGCCGCCGCCATCCGCCAGGTGGACGATCCGCGCGTCCGGCAACTGCTCGTCCCGCTGCTCTACGACGAGGACCCCGCGGTGGCCGAGGAGGCCATGGCGAGCGTGCGCGCGACGAAGACAGGCGACTTCAGCGCCGTGCCCACGCTGATCGCGCTGCTGCGTCACCGCCGGCTGAAGCGGGCGGCACGCGCGGTGCTCGTCGGCTACGGTGACGACGTGGTCCCGGCGCTGGCCTACTTCCTCGACGACCCCGAAGAGGACGTGTGGGTGCGCCGGCACATCCCGGCGACGCTGGCACGCATCCACTCCCAGCGCTCCATGGACGCGCTCGTGGAGTCGATCGGCCGCGGCACCGACGGCTTCCTGCGCTTCAAGCTGCTGGAGGCCATCGACACGCTGCACCGCGCGCGGCCCGATCTGCGGCTGGATCCGAAGCGGTTCGAACCGCTCGTGCGGCGCGAGGCGCAGCGCTCCTGCACCTGGCTCAGCCTGCGGCACAACCTGTTCGTGCGCGCCGGCCTGCCGCGCACGGCGCTGCTCGACCGCGCGCTCGGCGACAAGCTCGCCCGGTCCCGGGATCGCATCTGGCGGCTGCTGGCCACGCTCCACTCGCCGGCCGACATCGACGCGGCGCGCGCGGCCGTCGAGGGCCGCGACGCGCGCCCGCGCGCCAGCGCGCTCGAGTACCTCGACAACGTGCTCGAGGGGGGCGTGCGGCGCATGGTGATACCGCTGCTCGACGACATGCCCGAGGAGGAGCGCGTGCGGCGCGGCAACGTCCTCATCAGCTCGCGGCCCCGCGACGTGGAGGAGACGCTGCTGCAACTGATCAACGACGACGACCAGGTGGTGGCCGCCTCGGCCATCCTGCTGGCGGCCGAACAGGGCATCTGGAGCCTGGTCGACGACATCGAGCACGTGCTCGCGCACCGCGCCGCCAGCGACTGGTTCGTGTTCGAGGCGGCATCGTGGGCGCTGGCCGCGCACCGCATGCCGGTGGAACGGCGGCGCTCGCTGTGGCACGAACCGTTGCCGGCCGTCGAGGTGGCCGCCCGGCTGGCCCTCTCGCCCGTCTTCGCCAGCACCTCGGTGGACGAACTGTTCCGCCTCGCCGAATCGGGCCGGCAGGTGCGTCACGACACCGGCGTCACGCTCTACGCCGGGGGCCAGCGCCCCGAAACCATCCAGGTCCTGCTCGACGGCGCGGTCACGGCGACCGCGCCCGGCGGCGCGTCCGTCGAACTCGGACCTGGTGCCGCGCTCGCCTTCGAGGAGGCGGTGCAGGGCATCGTGATGGCCGCGTCACTGCAGACGACAAGCCGCGCCGTGTGCCTGCAGGTCTCCACCGACGAGGCGCGCACGCTGCTCGCCGAGAATCCCGACCTCATCGAAGGGCTCTTCCGCGTCATCGTCGACAGCGCGCCGTTTGCCGGCACGGCCTCGGTGGTGCACGGCGCCGGTCCGGCCGAGCCGCCGGCCGCCGGCGACCTCCCGCCGGTGGAGAAGCTGCTGGCCATCCAGCGCTTCCCCACGTTCTCCGGCTTCCAGACGGCCGACGTGCTCGCCCTGGCCGATGCCGCCCGGCAGGTGACGCTCTCCGAGGGTCTCACCCTGTGCGGCGAGGGCGCGCCGCCGGCGCTGCTGATCGTGCTGGACGGCGAGGTGGAGGTCGAGGGCGCCAACGGCGCGAAGGCGATCGCGCGGGCGGGCGATGCCGTCGGGCTCTACGAGTCGCTGGCGGGACGCGCGCTGCGCACCGCGCGCGTGACCCGCCGCGGGGTCGCGCTGCGCCTCGAACGCAACGACCTCTACGACCTGCTCACCGACCGCCCGCCACTGCTGCAGCAGTTGTTCGTCGCGCTGTTCGGCGAGCGGGACCGGCCGGCCGCGCGGGGGTGACGGGAGACGGATTCAGCCCGGCCGCGGCGCCGCCGGGCCCCGGCTTCCTGCCACCGGACGGCTCGGCGACGGCCGCGGCGTACGGACGTCGCGGCTCGGTGCCCGCGTGCACCAGCCCGCGTGCCTGGTCGAAGAGCACCGCCGCGGCAAAGCCGTACCGCAATTCGCCCTTGCCGCCGATCTTCCGGAAGAGATGCCCGCGCGCGACGAGGTCGTCGAGCACGGCCTTCGGGAAGCGATCCTCGATCTGCACCCGCGCGCGCCGCCCGGCGCCGTCGGCGGGATCGCGCGCGACGAGGAACCGCGGCGCCTCGATGGCGGCCTGCACCGGGCGTCCGCCATCGAGCACCGCGCTCAGCACGCCGTAGATCGAGGCCGGAATCCACGCATTGCCGGCCGCCGCGATCGCCAGCCGCGGCTGCCGTCGCCGGTCGCGCTCGTCGACCACCAGCGTCGGCAGCGCCGTCGACGAGGACCGCATCGAGGGACGCAGGTGCCCGTAGGCATCGGGCGAGGTCCGGTAGCCGCGCAGGTGGTTGTTGTAGAGGAAGCCGAGGCCGTCCGACACGTAGAAACTGCCGCCCCACGTGCTCAGCGTCTGCGTCACCACCACGACGTTGCCCGCCGCGTCGGCCACGACGAACGCCGTCGTGCCCCGTCCCAGGCGGCCGGTGTCCTCGCCCCCGCGTGGCAGGCCGTCTTCTCCCGGGGCCGGCATCGGTCCGGCGCGGCGCGCGTCGATCTGCGCGAAGCGCGCGGCGGCGTGCGCGCGAGAGAGAAGCGTGGCGAGATCGACGGGCCACACGGCCGGGTCGGCGATGCGGGGGCTGGGCTCGCGCGCCTTCCACGCCTCGATCGCATAGTGCAGCACGTCGGCCTGCCGGTCGTAGCGGGCCGGAGTCGGCGGGACGTAGTGGTCGAGGATCTGGAGCGCTTCGATCAGCGAGGCGCCGGCGGCCACCGGCGGCGACGCGGTGTAGACCGTGTGCCCGCGGTAGGTTCCGCGCAGCGGTTCGCGCTCGATCGCGTGATAGCCGCCGAGGTCGGCCTCGCTGATCAGGCCACCGTTGGCCGCCATGTCGATGGCGATGCGCCGCGCGAGATCGCCGCGATAGAACGCGTCGGCGCCGCCGGCCGCGATCTCGCGCAGCGTCGCGGCGAGGTCGAGGTTCACCAGGCGGTCGCCCTCCAGCAGCGCGCGCCCTGCCGGCAGGTAGATCGCGGCCGCCGCGGGGTATCTGGCAAACAGCGCGCGCCCCTCCGACACCGTCGCGGCCAGCGCCGGGCCGACCACGATGCCCGCCGACGCGAGACGGGCCGCCGGCAGCACCAGATCGGCCCACGGCATCCGCCCGCTGCCGAAACGGCGATGGATCAGGTCCATGCCGGCCACCATGCCGGGCACGTTGACGGCGGCTGGGCCGTCGCCCACCAGCCGTTGGTCGCGGAAGATGCGCGGCTCCTCGAGTGTGGCCCGCGCGGGCGACCGATCCTTGAAATCGACGATGGCTGGAGCGTCCATCGAGGTCAGCCACACCAGCGCCATGCCGTCGCCGCCGATGCCCGAGGCGTCGGGCTCGGCCACGCCCAGCGCGAAGGAGACCGCCACGGCGGCATCGGCCACGTTGCCGCCGCGCGCCAGCACGCTGGCGCCGATGTCGGAGGCGAGCCGGTCTCCCGACACGACCAGGCCTCCCGCCGACGACACGGGCGGCTTCACCAGCGGCTGCTCGGCGATCAGTTCGTCGACGGTCCGCTCGAACGCCTCAGCGTCGGCGGCCGCCGCGGCCCGCGGGCGCACGCGATCGCCGAGACGCCGCCATTCGGCAGCCGCCGGGCCGCCGGCGTAGTAAAGCGCGCGGAGGCGCTCCCAGACGCGGTCGAAGACCGCCGTCCACTGGTCGGGGCGCCTGGGGCCGGCAAGCGGCCACGGCACCGCACCGTCATCGGGCGGCGTTGGCGCCGGCAGCCGCCGCAACACGTAATCGTCACCGGGGAAGGCCGATGCTGGCGCCGGCCCGCGCCATCGCGGCTCGCCATTGAAGGCGGGGGGCGGGTCGGGCAGCAGCGCCACGACGATCGATTGACCGTCGGGCGCCCACGCCGCGGTTCCGTACCGTCGTGAGAGCAGCACGGGCGGCGACGACGGCCGGACGGCGGCGCCGGCAGGCGATGGCACCGCCAGCGCCCACAGCGTGCCCACGCCATCGCGCAGGGCGGCGAACACGATCTGGCGTCCATCAGGTGACCACGCCGGCCGGCTCTCGCCGCCCGGCGCGCGCAGCAGCCGCACCGCGCTCTGACGTCCGTCGCCGGGCGCGCCGGCCGCGGCCGGTTGCGCGCGCGGCGGCATCGGCATCCACCACAGGTCGGCGTCGTCGTCTCCGCTGCCGACTGTCGACACGAACGCGATCGTCAGGCCGTCTGGCGACACCGCGGGCTCGCGCTCGTCGGCCTCGCTCGCTGTGAGCGGCAACGCCCGCGGCGGCGTCAGGCCGCTGGTCTCGTCGGGATCGACGATGAGGAGATCCCACTGCCGGCCATCGTGCGCGGCGAAGACGATGCGTCCGTCGGCGCTCCACGACGGCCACCGCTCGTCGCCGGCCAGGAACGTGAGGCGCCTGGGGCTGCCGCCCGATGCGACCAGGATGTAGAGGTCGAAGCCCTCGCCGCGATCGGCGGCAAAGACCAGGCGCAGGCCGTCGGGCGACCACGCGGGATCGCGCTCCACGGCGGTGGCGCCCGCGTCCCAGACGGTCAGGGGATCGCCGAGCCGTCCCCGATCGTCAGCCAGCCGCAGGCGCTCGTGGACGATCAGCGCGAGCCGGCGCCCGTCGGGGCTCCACGCCGGATCCTGCGCGCCGGCGACGCCGGCAACCACCGGCGCCCCGGCTGGCGGCGGATCCTGCGAGGGCCCGGCTGCGCCGCGTGCGGCAGGACGCGCGCCTGGCGCGGCCACGAGCAGGCCCGTGACGCCGAGCGCAACCCAGGAGAGGCGGGCGCCGGGCGACGCGGACACGGCGTCAGAGCTGCCTGACCGCCGCGACGATGTGCGCGGCGGAGATCCCGTAGCGGTCGATCAGCACGTCGGGCGGGCCGCTGCGCGGGATCTCGCGCACGCCCAGCCGCACCACGCGCACGCCGCGATCGCCCACGGCGGCCGAAACGGCGTCGCCCAGCCCGCCGGCGATGTAGTGGTCCTCCACGGTGAGGATGGCCCTTGTCTCGCGGCCGGCCTTCTCGAGCGCCGTCCGGTCGATGGGCTGCACCGAGTAGGCGTCGATGACGCGTATCGCCACTCCCTCGGCCGCGAGCAGGTCGTGCGCCTTCAGCGCCTCGAACAGCGTGACGCCCGCGCCGACGACCGTCGCCACGTCGCGCTCGCTCTGGCGCAGCGTCTTCGAGCCGCCGATCGGGAACGCCTCCGCGTTGCCGTAGATCACGGGCGTCTTCGGCCGCGAGGTCCGGATGTAGGCCGGGCCGGGATGCCGCGCCGCCTCCACCACGAGGTGCTCGGCGCTGACGGCGTCGCAGGGATAGAGCACCACGCAGTCGGGCACGGCGCGCATCATCGCGAGATCCTCGAGCGCCATCTGCGACGGCCCGTCCTCGCCAATGGACACGCCGGCGTGGCTGCCTGCCAGCTTGATGCCCACGGCGCTGACGCCCGCCATGCGGATGAAGTCGGCCGCCCGGGAAAGGAAGCACGCGAAGGTCGACGCAAACGGGATCGCCCCGCGCGCGGCCAGGCCCATGGCGGCGCCCACCATCGCCTGCTCGGCGATGAAGAACTCGTAGAAACGGTCGGGGAACGCGGCCTCGAAGCGGTCGCTGAAGGTGGAGTTCTTCACATCGGCGTCGAGTGCGACCACGCGCGGATCGACCGCGCCCAGCCGGGCGATGCCGGTGCCGAACGCCTCGCGCGTCGCCACCATCTGGCCCAGGGTGTAGGCAAGAGGCGCCACGGCCGGCGGGGTGGCCGGCGTCGCGGGCTCGTCGGGCCGGGAGGGCGGCGGGATCGGGAACGTGGCGCCCCCATCGTCGACGAGCTGCCGCTGGAGTTCGGCGAGGGCGCGGTCGGCTTCGTCGCCGGGCTTCAGGGGCCTGCCGTGCCAGCCGTCCCTGTTCTCGACGAACGAGACGCCGTGGCCCTTGAACGTCCGCGCGAGGATCATCGTGGGCGTGCCCGTGGTGGCGCGCGCCTGGTCGAATGCGGCCTCCAGCGCGCCGAGATCGTGTCCGTCGACGACCAGCGTGTGCCAGCCGAAGGCGCGCCAGCGCACGGCGAGGTGGTCGATGTCGTGGCCGAACTGCGTCTGCCGGCTCTGGCCCAGGCGGTTGACGTCGGTGATGGCGCAGAGGTTGTCGAGCCCGAAGAAGGCGCCGGCCGATGCGGCTTCCCAGACCGAGCCTTCGGCCGATTCCCCGTCGCCCAGCAGCACGTAGGTGCGGTAGTCGGATCCGATGCGGCGCGCGTTGAGCGCGCAGCCGATGCCCGCGCCCAGCCCCTGGCCGAGCGAGCCGGTCGCCACGTCGACGAACGGCAGCCGCGGTGTGGGGTGACCCTCGAGATCGGAGTCGATCTTCCGCAGCGTCAGCAGGTGCTCGCGCGGAAAGAGCCCCGCCTCGGCCCAGGCGGCGTAGAGCAGCGGCGCCGCGTGCCCCTTCGAGAGGATCAGGCGATCGGCGTGCACGTGCCGCGGGTTCGCGACCTCGTAGCGCATCTCGCCGAAGAACAGCGCCGCCACGATCTCGGCGGCCGACATGCAGCTGGTGGGATGGCCGCTGCCGGCCGCGGTCGTCGACGTGATCGAGTCGATGCGCAGGCGGGTAGCGACGTTCTGGAGCAGCGGACGCGCGGCGAACACTCGGGTCAAGGGGCACACCTCCGGACAGCGGCGGAGTGTACCACGGGCACCGGCGGCGGCCGGGCGGCCGGCTGTGCGGCTCAGCTCATCCTTTCCCAGATCGCGGCGCGCGCCCGCGACGCGTTCACACGGAAGATCAGGCGCCGGGATCCAGCGCGATCACCACCTTGCCGACGTGGACCGCGCGCTCGAGGTGGCGGAAGGCGGCGGGTGCGTCGGCGAACGGGAACACGCGGTCGATCGCGGGCCGCAGCCGGTGCCTGGCGATGGCCGCGTTCATGCGCCCGAACATCTCGCGCGAGCCGACCAGCACGCCCTGCACGCGGATGTTGCGCATCAGGACGGGCGTGAGGTTCACCGCGGCCGGGCCCGCGAGGACGCCGATCAGGCTGATGGTGCCGCCCGGCCGGACCGCGCGCACCGACTGATCGAAGGTGCCGTGGCCGCCGACCTCGATCACGTGATCCACCCCTTCGCCGCCGGCGAGCCGTCGCACGCGGTCGCCCCAGGCCGGGTCCTCGTGGATGTCGACCACCTCGGTCGCCCCGAGTTCGCGCAGGCGGCCGGCCTTCGAGGGCGTGCGCGTGGTCACGAGCACGTGCGCGCCGGCGAGCGTCGCCAGTTGCAGCGCGAACACCGAGACGCCGCCGCTGCCGAGCGCCAGCACGGTCGAGCCTGGCGGCAGCGGCGCTTCCTCGAACAACGCGTGCCAGGCGGTGAGCGCCGCGCAGGGCAGCGTGGCCGCTTCCTCGTGCGAGAGGTGAGCGGGCGCCGGCATCACGCCGTGTTCGGGCAGCACGAGCGTGTCGGCCAGCGCGCCGGGGCCGCCGGCGCCCAGCGCCGACTTCGCGGCGGCCAGCGTCAGCCCGCCCGCGCGCCACTCGGGCGCGAAGGTGGACGTGACGCGATCGCCCACGGCCAGCGATCGCACCCCGGGCCCCACCTCCACCACCTCGCCGCCGGCGTCCGAGCAGGGCACCAGCCCGGGCGAGACGCGCCCGTACCGGCCGTTGATCATGAGCAGGTCGCGGAACTGCAGCGACACGGCGTGCACGCGAATCCGCACGTCGAAGGGGCCGAGGACGGGGTCGGGACGGCTGGCGAGCGCGAGGCCGTCGGGACCGGTGGGCGAGACGAGTTCCCAGACGCGCATGGCCGCCATGTTACGCCCTGGCCCGGCGCTCCGGCCTCTCGAGCCATCCGCGCGTATAATTGCGGCGGTTCCGGCCGCGCGCCGGACCGCCGGCACCCGCCGCCGGACCCGGCGGCACATCCCTGCGCCCTCTCATGTCCCATCGCATCACGCTCATCCCTGGCGACGGCATCGGTCCCGAGATCACCGAGGCCGTCCTGCGCATCTTCAAGACCGCGGGGCTCGACATCGAGTGGGACCGCCACGACGCCGGGATGCTGGCGTTCAAGCGCCAGGGCACGTCGCTGCCGCGCGGCGTGATCGACTCGGTGCTCCGCAACCGCGTGGCGCTGAAGGGCCCGGTGACCACGCCGATCGCCGAGGGGTTCACCAGCGTCAACGTGGGGCTGCGCAAGGCGCTCGACCTGTTCGCCAACGTGCGTCCGGTCTACAAGCTGCCGGGCGTGCACACGCGGTTCGATCAGGTGGATCTGGTGATCATCCGCGAGAACACCGAGGATCTCTACTCCGGCCTCGAGCACGAGGTCGTCCCCGGCGTGGTGGAGAGCCTGAAGATCATCACGGCGCGGGCCAGCGATCGCATCGCGAACTTCGCCTTCCGCTACGCCCGCCAGGCGGGGCGCCGGCACGTGACGGCCGTGCACAAGGCGAACATCATGAAGCTCAGCGACGGGCTGTTCCTCGACAGCGTCCGGAAGGTGGCCCTCGACTACCCCGACGTCAAGTACGACGAACGCATCGTCGACGCCCTGTCGATGCAGCTGGTGATGTTCCCCGAGCGGTTCGACATCCTGGTGCTCCCGAACCTCTACGGCGACATCGTGTCGGATCTCTGCGCGGGGCTGGTGGGCGGCCTCGGGGTGGTGCCGGGGGCCAACCTCGGCACGGACAACGCGGTGTTCGAGGCGGTGCACGGCAGCGCGCCCGACATCGCCGATCAGGGCATCGCGAACCCGACGGCGCTGCTGCTGTCGAGCCTGATGATGCTGCGCCACCTGCAGGAGCACGAGGTGGCCGACCACATCACCGCCGCGCTCGGCCGCGTGCTGGCGCGCGGCGAGGTGCGCACGCGCGATCTCGGCGGCCAGGCCAGCACGCGCGAGTACACCGACGCGATCTGCCGCGAGATCGAGCGCGGGACACAGGCGTCGGGCGAGGCCGGGCCGCCGGCCTGACCGGCCCGGACGGGTCCTCAGGTCCACGCCAGCCGCCGGCTTCCCCCTCCGCCGCCGGCGCCGCGGGCGAGGGGTATAATCCGCCGCGATGCAGGACGAAGTCACGCAGGCCGTGCTGGCACGCGAGGACGTCGCGAAATACCTTCGCGCGACGAGCGGACAGACCGAGGCGCAGGCCAGGGAGCGCATCCACGCCTACCTGGACGAACTGCGGACGACGCAGCGATATCCGATCTACCGGGCCCTGAAGCACCCGCTCTACCCGATCCTCCGGAAGGTGGATCGCCGCGTGGAGCACATCGAGATCGTCGGGCGCGCGCAGGCCGCCGGGCGCGTCATCTTCATCTCGAACCACAAGAGCCACCTCGACTACCTCGTCGAGCCGCTCGCGCTCGACGACCATGGCCTGCGGCCGCCGATCATCGCGGCGGGCATCAACCTGTTCGGCGGCCCCCTCGGGCTGCTGCACCGCCACGTCACCGGCGCCGTCCCGATCCGGCGCGACGCGAAGGATCCCGCCTACCTGGTCACGCTGAAGGCGTACATCGCCGAGCTGCTGAAGCGCCACGACCTGCTCTTCTACCTGGAGGGCGGCCGCAGCTACAGCGGCGAGATCAAGTCGCCGAAGACCGGGCTGCTGCACGCGGCGCTGCAGGCCGGCCGCGACGACATCGTCATCATCCCCTGCGCGGTCTCCTACGACATGGTGCTGGAGGACCGCGTCCTCGCCCGCCAGGGCACCAAGCGGCGGCAGCGGCCCTTCTCGCGCGAGCTGGCCGAGATGATCGGCACCGCCGTCGGCTACGAGTCACGGTCCTTCACCAGCTTCGGCCAGCCGATTCCGCTGGCGGGATGGGATCCGGGATCGCGCCGCGACGTCATGACGCTGGCCTACACGGTGCGCGAGGCGATCGGACGGCTCTACAAGGTGCTGCCGAGCGCGATCGTGGCCTGCGTGATGCGCCCGTCGCTGCCCGTCGCCGACCTGCCCGGCCACATCGCGGGCCTCGTGACGACGCTGAAGGAAGCGGGCGCCAACCTCGACATCGAGGATCCCGAGCTCATCGCCCAACGGGGCGTCGCCGTCCTGGCGGCCCGCGACGTCATCGTCGAGCAACGCCATCTCCTGCGTGTGCGCGACCGCCTGGTGTTGCGCTACTACGCCCGTACCCTCGAACACCTGCGCACGCCGCCCCGGCGGCTCCGGACCCCGTGATGCTGGACGCCCTGTCGAAGAGCTTCTTCCACGCCCTCGCCGGCAGCAAGTCGATCAAGTCGCTCGCCTCGCGCTACGGGATGCGGCGCACCACCAGCTTCGGCCGCCGGTTCATCGCCGGCGAGAGCGTCGAGGAGGCGATCCCGGCCGCGCGGGCGCTGGCCGCCCGCAACCTGCTGCTCACGCTCGACCAGCTCGGCGAGAGCGTCACCTCGCTGGACGAGGCGCGTGCCGCCGTCGAGAACTACCTGAAGATCCTGGACACGATCGTCGCCGCCGGCATCGAGCGCAACATCTCGCTCAAGCTCACCCAGCTCGGGCTGCACCTCGATCGCGCGCACACCACAGACAACCTGCGGCGCATCCTCGATCCCGCGCAGCGCCACGAGTTCTTCGTGCGCATCGACATGGAGGACTCGCCCTTCACCGACCTCACGCTCGACATCTTCGAGACCCTGTGGGGCCTGGGTTACCGCAACGCGGGCGTGGTGCTGCAGTCGTGCCTGCACCGGAGCGAGAAGGACCTGGCGCGCGTCAACGCGCTCGGCGCCCGCGTGCGGCTGGTGAAGGGCGCATATCGGGAGCCGCGTGAGGTGGCCTACCAGAGCAAGGCGGAGGTCGACGCCTGCTTCCAGCGGATGACGCAGTCGCTGCTGCTCGAAGGCACGTACCCGGCCATCGCGACGCACGACGTGAAGATGATCGACTACACGAAGCAGGTGGCCGCCGGGCACGGCATCCCGCACGACCGCTTCGAATTCCAGATGCTCTACGGCATCCGGCGCGACCTGCAGGCCTCGCTCGTGGCCGACGGCTTCCGCATGCGCGTCTACGTGCCGTTCGGCACGGAGTGGTTCCCGTACTTCATGCGCCGGCTCGGCGAGCGCCCGGCCAACGTGGGGTTCGTGCTGCGCGGCGTACTGCTCGACCGGTAGGACGGCACGGCGCCCACGCGGCACGGGGGGCCGGCGACCGTCCTCAGCAGAACCGTTTCGCCAGATCCACCAGGACGTCGCGGCACGCCGCCACCTCGTCGAGGCTGACGTACTCCTCGGTCGAGTGCAGGCCCGAGCCGCCCGGCCCGAACACGACGCTGGGAATGCCGGCGGCCGCCGTGATCTGGGCGTCGGTCCAGAACGACGTGCCCGTGAGCGGCGCCGGCCGCCCGATGGCGACGGTGCTGGCGCGCAGCGCCTGCACGATCTCGGCGCGCTCGTCGATCTCGTACGCGGCGCGGGCGAACACGAGCCGCGCCGTGGCCCGGAGGCCTGGATCGAGGCGCCGTGCGGCGTCGAGGATGCCCTGCGCCTCGAGCAGCGGCGCCGATGCCGCCTCGCCCGGCAGCGTGCGGCGCTCGTAGCACAGCACCGCCCGGTCCGGATAGGTGCTCCACTCCGTGCCGCCTTCGATGGTGGACGCATGCAGCGACGCGCAGCCGAGCCGGGGATGGCGCGCACCCTGCTGCAACTCGGCGTCCAGGCTCGCCAGCGCCGCCAGCACGCGCCCCATCCCCAGGATCGCGTCGCGGCCGTCCTCGGGCCGGCTGCCGTGGGCGGCCACGCCCGCCGTCTCCACCTCGATCCAGGCGAACCCCTTGTGCGCGATGCCGATGGCGAGGTCCGTGGGCTCGGTCACCACGCAGGCATCGGCGCGCCAGTCCTTCACCAGCGCGTCGGCGCCCAGGCTGCCGTGCTCCTCGTCCACGACGCAGGCGAGGACGAGGCGGCCGCGTTCGAGGCCGCCGGAAGCGGCCAGGTGCCGCGTGGCGTCGACCATCGCCGCGAGGCCGCCCTTCATGTCCTGCGCGCCGCGGCCGTAGAGCCGCCCCTCGCGCTCGCGCGGCGCGAACGGCACGTCCATGCCGGCCACGCCCACCGTGTCCATGTGCCCGCAGAACATCAGCGTGCGGCCTGGTGTCCGTCCCTCGAGCAGCGCCATCACGTTGGGACGTCCCGGGGCGACCTCCTGCATCGTGACCGCGAGGCCGGCGTCGCGGCACACGGCGGCGAGCGCCGCGGCGATCTCGCCCTCGCCACGTGCGCCCGGCACCAGCGACGGGTTCACCGAGTCGATGGCCACGAGGTCGACGAGGAGGGAGCGGAGGGGATCCATGAGCCTGCGAGCAGGACCTCGAGGCGAAGCCCGGGGCTTGCGGCCCCGGGCCCGCCTCGCTCCGAACCTACTTCTGATCCACCCACTCGGCGATGAACACGTTCGTGTCGGTGGGCTTCACGTTGTGCCGGTTGGAGGCAAACACCAGGTACTTCCCGTCGGGCGACCACATGGGGAACCCGTCGAAGCTCTCGTTGACGGTGACGCGCTCGAGGCCGGTCCCGTCGATGTTGATCAGGTAGAGATCGAAGTTGCGGCCCTTCGGGTCCTCCATGTTCGACGAGAAGATCAGCCGCTTGCCGTCGGGGTGCAGGTAGGGCGCGAAGCTCGATCCCTTGAAGTCGGTCACCTGGCGCACGTTGGTCCCGTCGGCGTTGGCCACGAAGATCTCGAGGTCGGTGGGCCGCCAGAGGCCCTCCTTCAGCAGCGCCCGGTAGTCGGCCAGTTCCTTCTCGTCCTTCAGCTCCTTGCCGCGCCACACGATCATCTTCCCGTCCTTCGAGAAGAACGCGCCGCCGTCGGGCCCCACGCGGTGCGTGAGCCGCTTCACGTCGCTGCCGTCGGCGTTCATCGAGTAGAGCTCCATGTCGCCGTCGCGCACGCTGGTGAAGATGATGCGGCCATCAGGACCGACGGTGGCCTCGGCGTCGTAGCCGTCGGTCGATGTCAGCCGCTTCAGGTCGCTGCCGTCCGGCTTCACGCTGAAGATGTCGTAGGAGTGGTAGATGGGCCACACGTAGCCGCGCTCGAACCCGGGCTTGGGCGGACACGCCTTGCCCCCGAGGAACGTCGAGGCGTAGATGATGCGGGCATCGCCGGGAAGGTAGTAGGCGCACGTCGTACGGCCCTCGCCGTTGCTGACGCGCCGCACGTCGGTGCCGTCGATCTTCATCGAGAAGATCTGGTCGCACTCCACACCCTGGCGCGTCGACTGGAACACGAGCCGCGTGCCGTCGGACGAGAAGTAGGCCTCGGCGTTCTCGCCGCCGAAGGTGAGCTGGCGCACGTTGCGAAGGCGCCACTCGCCCTCGACGGGCGGCACGGGCGCCGAGCCCTGTCGCGCCGCGGGCGCCTGCGAAGCGGCCGGCGGCGGCGCCTGCGCCGTGAGATACAAGCCGGCGGCCACAACCGCCAGCATCGTGAAGGCAAACGAGAGTCGTCGCACGAACATCCTCCAGGGGCTTTCGGATTCGTCCCGCTGTCTGGCAACCAGCTTCCAACTCTGGCCGAAGGCCGTGAGGCTGTCAACGACCCCGCGCCGCGGATCGGCGCCAGGTCGGTTCGCGCCGGCGGCGAGTCGCATCCATGGTTGAGCCGGTACGCGCCCAACGGCTGTATCATCACGGGACGAGCCGCCGTCGCGCCCCGCTGTCCTCACGGCGCCGCACGACCGCGACCGGCACTGGCTCGACGGTCATCCGCGGCTGGTCTCCACGGACCGTCCTCGTCACGCCCCCGACCGGGAACGCCGCGTCCGCCCTCGCTCCGTGCGAGCCATCGGCCCGGAGGCAGCGCCATGCGTGACCGTCATCTCATCCTTCCGTCGGTTCTCCTCTCGTGGCTCGTCCTCGCGGTCGGGCCGGCCGCCGTCCTCGCCCAGACCACGGGCGTGGTCAGCGGCCATGTCGTCCAGTTGGCGAGTGCGACGCCAGCGAGCCAGGCAGGCAACGACGTCAGCTACAGCGGCGTGGTCCAGGCGTTGCCGTCGGGCCAGGTGTGCGTGGCATTCGGCTCGCGGGCCGGCAACCTGGTCGACGGCGACGTCAACGATGCGCCGGACGTCTTCGTTCGCGAGGCCGGCGTGACCACCCTCGTGCGGGCGCGGCTGGCCGGGGGGTTCGAACCGACCGGCGCTGCCGACATCTGGAATCCGGTGGCCGTGAGCGCCGCCTGCCGGCTCGTCGCCTTCGGCGCGCGCCTGGAGGAAGCGCCCGGCGTGCCCGCCAGCCGCCAGGACGTGTTCGTCCACGATCGCGACCTGCACCTGACCGAGCGCGTGAGGGTTGCTCCCGGGCAGGTGTGGCGCGGGTTGGACGCGGGCTCACCGAGCCTGAGCGAGGACGGCGGGATCCTGGCGTTCGATACCACCGTGGATCCGCTGGTCGCCCACGGCCACGTCTTCGTCGTCGATCGAACCAGCCGGCAGATGACGGAGATCGACGTCGGGCGCGCCCGTCGTCCCGCGGTGAGCGGCGATGGCGCGGTGGTGGCCTTCGCCACCTACTGGCGGGGCGGCGTTCCGGGTGACCTTTACGACGATCGTCTGTGGATTCACGACCGTGCCACGGGGACCAACCGCGTGCTCGCGCAACTCGGTGACCCCAGTGACGACTACGATGGCGCCGGACGGCCCGCCATCTCGTTCGACGGCCGCTGGGTCGCCTTCGCCTCGTCGCGTCCGTTGCTGCCGGCCGACACCAACCGCGACCTCGACGTCTACCTGCAGGACACCGTCTCCGGCGCTCGCGTGCTCGTGAGCGCCGGCCCCGATGGCGCGGCCGTGGGCGGCAGCGCCCCGGTGCTGAGCCGCGATGGCCGGTTCGTCGCCTTCGCGTCGGCCTCGCGCACGCTGCTGCCGGCCGATGGATCGACCTACGGCGTGCACGTGCTCGACCCGGTCACCGGCCGGGTGACGCTGGCGGCCGCGGTCACCGGTGGCTAC
>JBDIBB010000052.1:0-27224 GCA_039812685.1 Vicinamibacteraceae bacterium | reverse complement strand
TCGGCACATCGCCCTGGGGGTTCCTGGCCGGCTTCGTCCTCGGACTGGCCGCGGGCATCCTGAACGTCTATCGCATCACGTCGGCGGCGCTGAAGGATCAGTGAAGACACCGCCCCCCGAGGCCGACCTGCTGCTGCGGCGCCTGGAGCGGCGTGCCGCGATCTTCTGCGCGCTGGCGGCCGGCGTGGCGCTGGCCGCTCGCCGCGGCGCACCCGACGTCGCCCTCGGGGTGCTGGGCGGCGGCCTGCTGATCGGCATCAGCTACTGGGCGATCCGGTCGAGCATCGACGGGCTGACGGCACTGCTGCCGGGCGCGGCCACGCCCGCCGACGGGGAGCCCGGCGCCGTCACGCCCGACGCGCGGGCCCGCCAGCGCACGGCGGCGCGCCATGTCCTCCGCTTCGTCGGACGCTATCTGATCCTCGGGGTCCTGGCGTACCTGATGCTGGTCCGGCTGTCGCTGCACCCCGTGGGCCTGATCGTCGGTGTCTCCTCCATCGCCGCCGCGGCGGCGGCCGAAGCGATCTCCTCCGGCCGTCGCCTCCACTGATAGCCGCCAGCCGGCGCCCGGTCGTTCCGGATATGATCACCAGGCTCGTTTCTCCGCGGAGGCTCCCAGATGCGCATGCGTGCGCTGCAGTTCACGGCGATCGTGCTCGCCGGCTGGCTCACCGCCGGCTGCATCACGGCTGACACCCTGCTCACGGTGAAGCCCAACGGGTCTGGTACCCTGGAGATGACCATGCTGGTCAACACCCAGGTGTTCAACGAAGTCGGGCAGTTGATGGGCGGAAAGGGCACCACCCAGAGCAGGAGCAGCATGCCCTCGCCCGAGGAGCTGACGAAGGGGTTGTCGCGGATGAAGGGCGTGCGCCTGGTGTCGCAGACGCCCATCGCGCGTGACGGGCTCGAGGGCGCGAAGGTCGTGCTGGCCTTCGACGACATCAACCAGATCACCGTCAGCGAGGACCTGCCGGGCAAGGAGCTCAAGCCCGGGCCCGGGAAGGACGTGAAGTTCGCGCTGACGAAGCTGCCGGGCGGCCACTCGCTGCTGTCGGTCCAGTTCCCGGACAAGCCCGGCGAGGCCGTGGCCGGGGCCGGGGCGCCACAGAACCAGCCGCGGCAGAACCAGCCGAAGGCGCGCGAGGCCGCCAAGCCGAACCCCGAGATGATGAAGATGGTGGCGGGGCTCTTCAAGGGCATGCGGGTGACGATCGCGGTCGACGTGGACGGCACGCTGGTGAGGAGCTCGAGCCCGTACGTCGAGGGTAACCGCGTGACGCTGCTCGACATCGATTTCGGTCAGTTCCTGGCCGATCCGGCCGCGCTCGAGAAGCTCGACGCGCTGCCGCTCGGGCCCGACGCGAGCCTCACGGAGGTGCGCATGGCGATGGAGCGCGCGGGCGTCAAGGGCCTCAAGGTCAACGAGCCGAGGGTCACCATCGAGTTCCGCTAGCCACGGAACGGGCACCAGCGCGGCCGTGCTGCGCGGGAGACCATGAACGGCGGCCGGGCCCGCGAGCCCGCGCCTCGGAGGATCGTGTCGTGAGTCAGCATCACAAGAAGCTCGCCATCCTGGTCGGCGGCGGACCGGCGCCGGGCATCAACAGCGTCATCAGCGCGGCCACCATCCGCGCCCAGCTCGAGGGCGTGGACGTCGTCGGCATCCGCGACGGGTTCGAGTGGATCATGGAGGGCAACATCGAGCACACGCTGCCGCTGGACATCGAGAGCGTGAGCCGGATCCACTTCCGGGGCGGCAGCTACATCGGCATCTCGCGCGCCAACCCGACCAAGAACCCGCAGCATCTCGAGAACACGGTGATCTCGCTGCTGCGGATGAACGTGGCGATGCTGATCACGATCGGGGGAGACGACACCGCGTTCTCCGCGATGCGCCTCGAGCAGAAGGCCGGCGGGCGCATCCACGTCGTGCACGTGCCGAAGACGATCGACAACGACCTCGACCTGCCGCCCTACGTCGACACCTTCGGGTTCCAGACCGCCCGGCATTACGGCGTCGAGATCGTCAAGAACCTGATGGTGGACGCCAAGACCACCTCGCGCTGGTACTTCGTGATCGCGATGGGGCGCAAGGCCGGCCACCTCGCGCTCGGCATCGGCAAGTCGGCCGGCGCCACGCTCACGCTCATCCCCGAGGAGTTCGAGGGGCGCCGCATCCGGCTGAAGTCGATCGTCGACACGCTGGTGGGCGCCGTCATCAAGCGCCTGAGCTACGGGCGCCGCGACGGCGTCGCCATCATCGCCGAGGGCCTCGTGCTCGATCTCGACCCGGAAGACCTGGCGCAGCTCGAGGACGTGGAGAAGGACGCCCACGGCAACGTGCGCATCGCCGAGGTGAACATCGGGGAGATCCTCAAGAGCGAGGTCGCCAGGCGCCTGAAGACCTTCGGCATCAAGGCGACGCTGGTCGCCAAGAACATCGGCTACGAACTGCGCTGCGCCGATCCCATTCCGTTCGACATGGAGTACACGCGCGATCTGGGCTACTGCGCGGCGAAGTTCCTGCTCGCCGGAGGCAACGGCGTGATGGTGTCGATGCAGGGCGGGCACTTCGTGCCGGTGCCCTTCGAGGAGATGCTCGATCCCCAGACCAATCGCGCCCGCATCCGGCTGGTGGACGTCCACTCCACGCGCTACGCGATCGCCCGCCGCTACATGATCCGGCTGCGGCGCGACGACTTCGACGATCCGCACGAGCTGGCGAAGTTCGCCGCGACGGCCGGCATGTCCCTGCAGGAGTTCCGGGCGGAATTCGCGCCGCTCATCGAGAGCGAGCCGCCGCCGCTGCAGGTGGGCGTGCCCGGGCACCCGAACCCGACCGAGGAAGGGCCCCCGCCGGTGATTCCGCCCGATGCCGCGCACCCGGCCGAGGCGGCGTCCCGGCCCAGGAAGAAGCCGTAGGCCGGGGGCCTCGCGCGGGTCTCCCCGGAGGCCGGCGGCCACGGCGGGTCAGCGTCGCGGGATCGGCGCGAGCAGGCCCGCCTCCTCGGCCTTGCGCCGTTCGGCCTCGGCGGCCTGCGCGCGCGCCCGCTCCTCACGCTGCCGTCGTTCCAGTTCCGCCAGGGTTCGCTGCACCTCGCGCCGGGCCACCGCCTCGCGTCCCCTCCGGATGCCGTCGGGGGCCGCCCTGGCGAGCGCGGTCAGGCCCTGCACGCCGTAGGCCGTCGCCAGCGACGAGGCCAGCACCTGCAGCAGGGCGCCGTTGGTGGAGGCGCCGAACGCCCGCGCCTGCGGCGGTGTCACCATTGCCATGAACTCGGCGTGCGTCATGCCGCCCCACGGCGCGGGGCCCGAGAGCGACTCGTCCTCGCCGATGAACACCGAGAAGCTGGGCAGCTGCCCGTCGACCTCCACGCGGAACATCGGCTGCCAGTCGGTGACCGTGGCGCGTGCGAGCGTGTCGGCGCGGGCGAGATCGCGGCGGATGCGATCGAGCGACACGGGCAGGCCGACCGCCGCGGGGGCGGGCGAGGAATCCGCCGGCGGGTCGGGGTCCGGGGGGCGCCCGGCGGACGTCCCGGCAGGCTGCGCCACGGCGGTGGCGGTCAGGATGAGCAGGACCAACGGCAGTGGCGCGACGCGGGGCACGCGGGGCGGTCTCCTCGACCCAGTTTGGACGACCTGCCGGGGCGCGTGGCCTGACCGCGCGCGGGCGTCCTTGCGCCTCCCGGCGTCCCTTGGCTTTCCCAGGCGGGTGCAGTAGCATCCTCGGTGCGCATGGAAGCGTTCGATCCACTCATGCGTCGTCATCTGCTCCCCGCATAGGCCGGTGCCACATGATCACAGCCGATCCCGCTCGCCGTGCCGCGCTGCTCGGTGATCTCCAGCAGCGCCTCGCCCACGACGCCGCGCCCGAGGATCGCGAGCGCCTGCTCGCCTTCGCCAGCGTCGTGTTCCCCGAGATCCCGGATACGATGGCCTTCCGGCTGGAGCCGGCCGCGCTCGCCGCCCGCCTGGCAGGTTACTTCCAGTTCGTCGCCAAGTCGATTCCGCCCGAGCACCAGCTCTATCGGGGGCTGCCGGGCCTGCACGTCAGCGTCCGCAATCCCGACGAAGCCGAGGGGATCGCGACCGGCACCGCCACGGGGCCCTACGACGAAGTCACCATCGTCGAGACCCACACGCCCGACGCGCCGTTCATCTTCGAGAGCCTGAAGAACTTCTTCCAGAACGAGGGGTTGCGGGTCTTCTCCGCGATTCACCCGATCTTCACGGTGCGCCGGCAGTGGGAGCGCATCGCCTGGATTGGCGGCGCCGCCGAGGACGGGCCGCGCGAACTCTACTGTCAGTTCCGTGTCGAGCGCGTGGAGGCGCGCGAGAAGCTGCGCCGTCTCGAACACCAGATACACTCGCTGCTCAAGAGCGTGTTCCTTGCCGTGGAGGATCACAAGGCGATGATGCGCGCGACCACCGCGCTCGCCGATCGCGTGCAGCCGCGCCATGCCGCCAACGCCGAGGGCGCGCAGGCGTTCCTGCGGTGGATGACCGACGACAACTACGTGCACCTGGGCGTGCTGTCGTTCCGGCGCGGCGCCGACGGCCGCCTGCACCCCGAGCAGGACAACGCGCTCGGCGCCTTCAAGGATCCGTCGCTGCTGCCCACGGTGTTCCCGGGCCTCAACGAGCGGATCGCCGGGCAGCTCGAGGTGGACGCGGCCGACGACCGCGTCATCGACATCGACTACTGCTCGAACGCGCACGCCATCCATCACCTCGAGCCGATCGACGACATCGTCGTGCGCGAATGGGCGCCCGACGGGTCGCTGGCCGGCGCGACGCTGGTGCTGGGCCGGCTGGCGCGGAGCGCCTTCGCGATGCGGGCGCAGGACATCCCGCTGCTCGAGACCAAGCTCTCCTGGCTGCTCGCCAACTCGGGCGCGCTGGTCAACTCGCACGCCTACCGCGAGATGCGCGCCATCTTCAACCACTTCCCCAAGCGCGAGCTGCTCTACAGCGACGCGCCCTCGCTGAAGACCGTCATCGACCGCATGGCCTACATGACCGGCGACGATGAGGTGGCGGTCAGCACGCGGCACGGCCGGGGCTACGTGGCGCTGCGCATCGCCTTCAGCGACACCCGCTACTCGCGCAAGGGAGAGGACGAGCTGGGACGGGCGCTCTCGGCGGCCTTCGGGCCCATCTCGTCGCACACGTGGGCCGACTGCGGCACCACCGGCGTGCTGGTGTTCTACTTCGACGCGGTCACCCTGGAGCGGCCCGTCGACGAAGCGGTGGCCCGCGACATCACCGTGCGGACCATCACCACCTGGGAGGACCAGGCGGCCATCGCCCTCGAGCAGGCCTTCGGACCGCTGGAGGGACGGCGCCTCTTCAGGAAGTACGTTCGCTCGGAGAGCCGCAGCGGGCTCTATCGCGAGAGCACGACGCCCGGCGAGGTGCCTGCCGATCTCGTGCGGCTCGAGCAGCTCGAGGGCCGTCTCGAACTTGCGCTGATTCCGCAGGACGCCGAGTCGGCGACGCTCAAGCTGTACTCCCCGACGCCGCTGGGGCTCACCGAGACGCTGCGCACGCTGCAGAACCTGAACCTCGGCGTCCGCGAGGAGCTGAGTGTTCCGCTGGTCCTGCCGGAGAATCGCCGGGCCTATCTCGCGCGCCTGCTCGTGGAAGCCGAGCCGCGGGTGATCACCGCGATGCTGCAGGGTGAGGAACGGCTGCTCGACGCGCTGCGCGCGCTGCAGGAACTGCGCGCCACCGACGACCAGCTGAACGGCCTCGTGCTGCTCGAGGGGCTCACCTGGCGTCAGGTGGAGGTGCTCCGCGCGGTGCGCAACCACCTGCTGCAGATCCGGCCGCACTACAACGCCGAGACGCTCAACGCCGTCCTGCTCCGCAACAGCCCGATGACGCGGGCGCTCTTCGACCTGTTCGACGCGCGATTCGATCCGTCGCTGCCGGGCTCGCGCGACGAAGCGGCGGCCCGGGCCGACGACGCGTTGCGCGCCGCCTCCAGGCGCGTCGCCTCGCTGCTCGACGAGGAGATCCTGCGCGCGATGGAGAACCTCATTCGCGCGACGGTGCGCACCAACGCCTACCAGCACCCCGAGCGTCCGGTCATCTCGCTCAAGGTCGAAAGCGGCAAGGTGGAGGGCATGCCCTCGCCGCGGCCGCTGTTCGAGATCTTCGTGCACTCGCGCCACGTCCAGGGCATCCACCTGCGGCAGGGGAAGGTCGCCCGCGGCGGCATCCGCTGGAGCGATCGCCACGACGACTTCCGCACCGAGGTGCTGGGCCTGGTCAAGGCGCAGCAGGTGAAGAACGCGGTCATCGTCCCCGTGGGGTCCAAGGGCGGCTTCGTGCTCAAGGGGCAGCTGCCGCCGCGGCCCGCGCTCGACGCGCTGCTGATCGATCGCTACCGCCAGTACGTGTCGGGCCTGCTCGACGTCACCGACAACCTGGTGAACGGGCAGGTGGTGCACCCGCCCGAGGTCGTACGGCACGACGCCGACGACGCGTACCTCGTGCTCGCCGCCGACAAGGGCACGGCGCACCTCTCGGACACGGCCAACAGCGTGTCGAGCCAGTACGGCTTCTGGCTGGGTGACGCCTTCGCCTCGGGCGGCAGCGTGGGCTACGACCACAAGAAGGAAGGCATCACCGCGCGCGGCGCGTGGGAGTGCATCAAGCACAACTTCCGTTTGCTCGGCCACGACATCCAGACGCAGCCCTTCACCATGGCGGGCATCGGCGACATGTCGGGCGACGTCTTCGGCAACGGCGCGTTGCTCAGCAAGGCGACGAAACTGGTCGCCGCCTTCGATCACCGTCACGTCTTCCTCGACCCGGATCCCGACCCGGCCGTCAGCTGGCAGGAGCGCAAGCGGCTGTTCACCCTGCCGCGTTCCTCGTGGATGGACTACGACAAGTCGCTCATCAGTCCCGGCGGCGGCGTCTGGGATCGCAGCGCGAAGGCCATCCCGCTCTCGCCCCAGGTGCGTCAACTGCTCGATCTCGACAAGGACGAGGCGAGCGGCGAGGAGGTGATCCGCGCCGTCCTCGCGGCGCGCGTCGACCTGCTCTACAACGGCGGCATCGGGACCTACGTCAAGGGCTCGAGCGAGGAGCACAGCGACGTCGGCGACCGTGCCAACGATCGCGTGCGCGTCAACGGCGGCCAGTTGCGCTGCCGGGTGTTCGGCGAGGGCGGCAACCTCGGCGCGACCCAGCGCGGGCGCATCGAGTACTGGCACACCGGCGGGCTGGTGGACACCGACGCGATCGACAACTCCGGCGGCGTGGACATGTCGGACCACGAGGTGAACATCAAGATCCTGCTCGACGTGCTGCTGCGCGGCGGCGTCGTGAAGGATCGGGCCGCCCGCAACGCCATCATCGCGGAGATGACCGGCGAGGTGACCGAACTCGTCCTGGCCGACAACATCGGCCAGTCGATGGCGCTCACGCTCGACGGCCTGCGCAGCGCCGCCGGCTACGAGGCGTGGGTCAACCTGGTCGAGTCCTTCGTCGCCGATGGCATCGTCAACCGGCGTGACGCGGCACTGCCCTCCAAGGAGACGCTGCTCGAGAGCGCCTCGCGCGAACGCGGCCTGCCGCGCCCGGTGCTCTGCGTGCTCATGGGGCACGTCAAGAACTGGGTGTTCGCCCAGGCGCTGCAGACGCAGATGCCCGACAGCGAGGCCGCCAGGCCCCTGCTCGACGCGTACTTCCCGCGGCGGCTGCGCGAGGAGTTCGCCGCGCACCTCCCGTCGCACCCGCTCAAGCGCGAGATCATCGCCACCGTCGCGGTGAACTCGATGATCAATCACGCCGGCATCAGCTTCGTGAGCCGGCTCGTCCGCGACACCAAGGCCGACGCCGGCCGCATCGTCACCACCTACCTCGAGGTGGAGCAGGCCTGCGACGCGCCCGGCGCGCGCGCCGCGCTGGCCGCCCAGCGGCGCCCGGCCTTCGACGAGTGCCAGGTGCGGCTCGCCATCGAGGACGCCATCGAGGGCACCGTGCGCGCCCTGCTCGAGGGACGCGAGACCATGCCCGCCCGCACGCTGGACGGCGTGAGACAGCAGCACGGGCTGTAAACGGCTGGCGCGGGCCAGGGCGGACGGCCGGGGTCCCGGCCGCCCGCCCTGGCAGGGCCCCGGCCCCCCCAAGGTAAGATCCCCGCACGATGCCGCCGCGCCTCAAGATCCTGTACCTCGCGTCGGAAGCGGCCCCGTTCGTCAAGACCGGCGGCCTGGCCGACGTCACCGGCTCATTGCCCAAGGCCATGGCGGCCCTCGGGCACGACGTGCGGCTGGTCGTGCCAGCCTGCGCGCCGATCGAGGCGCGCGCGCAGCAGCCTGGCAGCGACATCCGCGTGAGCGACCTCACGCTGCGCGTGCCGGTGGACGGCGGGCACGTGACGGCGGGCCTCTTCGAGAGCTTCCTGCCGGGCACCTACGTCCCGGTCACCTTCGTGGCCGAACGCAACCTGTTCGCGCGCCCTCAGCTCTACGGCTATCCCGACGATCCGTACCGGTTCGCGTTCTTCAGCCGGGCCGCGCTCGACGCGGAGGTCGCCGCCAAGGGCTGGCGGCCGGACGTGGTGCACGCGCACGACTGGCACGCCGCCGCCGCGGTGTGGTGGCTCGCCACGGCGGGCAACGCCGACGAGCGGTACCGCGCCATCCCCACCGTGTTCACCGTGCACAACCTCATGCACCAGGGCCACGCGCCGTGGGGGCTCACCGACTATCTGGGCATCGTGACGCACGGCCTCGTCGAGGAGCCGTACGGCGGCGTGAACCTGATGGCCCGTGGCATCTACCACGCCACCATGCTGAGCACCGTCAGCCCGACCTACGCGCGCGAAATCATGACCCGCGAGGGTGGTTACGGCCTCGACGGACTGCTGCGCCACCGCAGCTTCGACCTGCACGGCGTGCTGAACGGCCTCGACCACGATACCTGGAACCCCGCGGCCGATCCGCACCTCGCGCAGCGGTTCGACGCCAGGACGCTCGATGAGCGGATCGGGAACAAACGCGCACTCCAGCAGCGGATGGGGCTCCCGCAGCGCGACGACGTGCCGCTGGTGGGGATGGTGTCGCGCCTCGACTGGCAGAAGGGCATCGACGTGCTCGGCCACGTCCTGCACCTGCTCATGAGCGGCGCCGCCGGCGACGTGCAGTTCGTCCTGCTCGGATCCGGCGCGAGCCACTACGAGGACATGATCAGGCACATCGTCGGCTACCACCGCGAGAAGGCCGCCGCCGTCCTCGGCTACGACGCCGAGCTGGCGCCGCTCATCTACGGCGGCGTCGACGCCTTCCTGATGCCGTCGCTGTTCGAGCCGTGCGGGCTCGCGCAGTTGATCGCGATGCGCTACGGCGCGGTGCCGGTCGTGCGCGCCACGGGCGGGCTGGCCGACACGGTGCGCGACGGCGTCACCGGCTTCACCTATCACCAGCAGGACGTGGAGGCGTGCTGGTCGGCGCTCTGTCGCGCGCTCTTCGTGTGCCGCACCGATCTCGGCAGCTGGCGCGCCATCCAGCGCAACGGCATGGCCTACGATTCCTCGTGGCTCACCTCGGCCCACGCCTACCAGCAGATTTACGGATGGGCCGTCGCGCGCGTGAGGGGCGAATAGGCCGCCGCTGGCGGCGACTCGCCACCCTGGGCGCAGGATTCCGGCCGGAGACAGACATCGGGGGCCGCGACGTCCGCGGCGGCGCAGGCAGGACCGCGCCGCCCGCCGATCAGAAGGCGTGGCCGAAGGAGAAGTACCAGACCGCCCGCGGATGGTTGACCGGTCGCGGGCGCGGGAACCCGACGTCGAGCCGCACCACGCCGAGCGGCGTCGTCAGCCGGAGCCCCCCGCCGACCCCGACCGCGAGCGCCGACCACGACACGTCCTGCCAGCGGGCGAACGCGTTGCCCGCGTCGAGAAATCCGGCCACGCCGAGCCATGGCGTGAGACGGACGCGCGCCTCCTGGTTGAGCACCAGCAGCACGTCGCCCCCACGCTTCAGCCCTTCGATGATCTCGGGCGTGAGCGCGTCCTGGCGATAGCCGCGCACGCTGGTGCCGCCGCCCGTGCTGAAGCGCACCAGCACCGACTCCAGGAACTCCTTCTGCGCGTCGTCGATGCCCACGCTGCCGAAGCGCAGTCCGGATGCCCAGGTGACGCGTCCCACGGGAACGAAGACGAAGTGCTGGCCGAGATAGCGCGCGAAGCGGAGCTGCGACCCGAGCCAGCCCGTGCCCGCCTCGATGCGCGCGGAGTGGAACATGCCGCGGACCGGGTTCACCACGTTGTCGCGCGTGTCGATCGTGAAGGTGACGCTGGTCGAGGCGAGTCGCGCCAGGAGGCTCAGGAACAGCGGCTCGGCGCTGTCGGCGCCCAGCACCAGGCTGGCGTCGTCGTACTCGAGGTCGTAGCCGTAGGTGAACTCGGTGTGCCGCGTCGGGCGCCAGCGCTGTTCGGCGGCCAGCAGCGTGCGCCGCTGCTCGACCGTCAACAGGCCCGAACGTCCCTGGGTGTCGTCGCGCGTGACGCTGAGGGTGGTCTGCACGGGCCGCCCGCCGAGCGTCGAGGACTGCACCAGGCCGCGCAGCCGCGACCGATCCCTGGTGACGAACGCCCCGCCGCCGACGTCGAAGCCCAGGCCGAAGAGGTTGTTGCGCCGCAGGTCGACGGTGAGGCCGGGGCGCATGCCGGTGCTCGTGAACTCCCTGGTCGACAGCGTGTCGTTGGTCAACTGGAAGCCGTAGCGGAGCCGGTAACGCGCGTACTCCTCGAGGTCGAACACCACGTCCACCGGCTGCACCACGGCGCCCGGCGCGGCTTCGACCGCCTGGCCGGCCGGCTCGAACCGGGGCTCCACCGAACGGAACACGCCGAGGTCGTAGAGCCGGCGCTGCGATTCCTCGACGTCCCGCGTGTCCACCGGGCCGGATGCCGGCAGCGTCAATGCCCGCACGGCGATCGCGGGGCGCGTGGCGATGTCGCCGGCCAGCCTGACGCCGGCGATCGTCCGGCGTGTCCCCTCCTCGATCGAGAGCTTGATCCTGGCGGTGGATCGCTCTCTCTCGTAGGTGGTCTCCATCCGGACGATGGCATCAGCGTTCCCGCGGCGCGCGTAGAACGTGCGGACCGCCTCGACGCCGTCGGCGGTCGCCGCGGCGGTGTAGCCGTCGCCGGCGGCGAGGCCGAACGCCCGGCGAACGCTCGCGTCGGGTTCCAGCCGCACGCCGGCCAGCTCGACGTCCGAGACGATGAACTGGCGGCCTTCCCGAACGTCGATTGGCAGCGTCGCGGCATCGCCATCGAACAGCGGCGCCCCGGGGTCGATGCGCACGTTGAGGAACCCGGCGGCGGCGTAATGCGCGGCGATGGGACCGGCGCTCTCCTCCGGCGCCATCCACACGCGATCGGCCAGCCCCGCCTCGACGATCAGGGCGGCGAGCACGTCGGAGGGCACGCTGCGGTTGCCGGTGAAG
Source organism: Vicinamibacteraceae bacterium (assembly GCA_039812685.1). Classification (GTDB taxonomy): domain Bacteria; phylum Acidobacteriota; class Vicinamibacteria; order Vicinamibacterales; family JAFNAJ01; genus JBDIBB01. The sequence continues at coordinate 15,743 of JBDIBB010000052.1, read as the reverse complement.
GCGAACCGGCGGGCGTGTGTCCGGGGGCCGCGGTCCACGTCGATTGCCGCTTCGGTCCGATCGTCGCCGTGGGTCACCCGCACCCGGACGGACGGTTGCAGGTATCCACCGTGCGCCAGCGCCAGCCGGACCGCCTCCCGCAGCGCATCCTCCACGAACAGGTCGATGGAGGCATCGATCCACGCCGCGCGCAGGGCGTCGCGCATCGCGCCGTCGGTCTCCATGCCCTCCACGCGCAGCGAGACGACGGGGCCGCGATCCACGCGGTAGACGAGCGCCAGCGAGCCGCCGGCCGCTGGCGTGCGAGAGGCCGAGACCGTCGTCCGCAGCCGGTCGTGAGCCTGGTAGAAGCGTTCGATCCGTTCGCGATCGCGCTGCCAGCCGAAGATGTCGAACCGTTTGCCCGGTCCGAGGCGAAGCCGGCGACGCAGGTCGGCGGCCTCGGCGTCGGGGACTCCTTCGATTGCCACCGACGCGATGCGCGGGGCCTGGACGCGGCGCGATGCGGCGGGCCGCGACCGCGGCACGTATCCGCCGCCGAACTGCAGCTCCTGGCGCACCTCGTAGGTCTCGCCGCGGCCCGAGGCGAACGACGACTTCGCCTCGACGTTGCGCCATCCCGGCTTGAACCGCAGAATCCACTGCAGGTCGTCGCTCTCCTGCAGGCTCTGTGAGTAGGTCAGCTCGAGGTACGCGCCGAGGCTCTTGGCCACCGTCAGCCTGGCGACGGGATCGAGATCGACGGCCGACAGATCCCGTGTCGTGTTCTCTATGCGCACGGTGTCGACGCCGAGGTGACGGCCGATGACGCCCAGGTATTCGCCCGACACCAGGGAGAGCAGTTGCGTGCGCGCGGCCTGGTCGGCGTGGCCGCCCACGTTCTCGCGGCGCTCCTTCAGCGTCTGGCCGGTCGTGAGCAGCGAGGCCAGGTCGGCCTGACTCAGCGGCGGATTCGAGCGCAGCCGCACGTCGATCCGATCGACGGGGCCGGTCAGCTGCATCTCCACCTCGTAATCCGAGACGGTGGTGTCGCCGAGCAGCGTCAGTCGCGGCTCGATCCCCGTCGCGTCGACGAAGTCGATGCGGCCGCCCCGCAACTGGTAGAGGCGGCCGGCGAGGAACAGTTCTCCCTGATCGCGGATGTCGGCGCGGCCCAGCATGCCCGGCTGCGCCAGCGAGCCGGTCAGGCGTACGGAAGCGCCCATCTGGGCGCGCAGGTTGTTGCTGTCGGCCACCAGGTCGTCGGCGGTGTCGATGGCCACGTCGAGGCCGACGCCCGCCATCAGGCGTTGCCGGCGCTCGGATTCCGGCGTCGGCGGCAGCGGCGCCGCCGGGGCGAACAACCCCGCCAGTTCGATCAGCGAGGCCCGCAGCGATCCCGGGCGCACCAGCACCCTGCCGGTGACCCCGACGGGCGTTGCGTGCGGCCCGGGCGCCGCCAGCCGCAGGGCCGCGTCCAGATCGTTCACCACGCGCGGCGGGTACTCGAGCGTGACGCCCGTGGCCGTGATGTCGATGGCGCCGTCGAACGCGCGGTCCGCGGTGCCTCGTCCGACGGCCCCGGTCACCACCAGTTCGCCGCCGTTGAGGCGTCCCGTGAGGCCCTCGAACACCGCGCGATCGCCGCGCAGCCGCACCGTGCCCGCCGCGCCGGTGAGCGCGATCCCCATCGCGCGATCGATCCACGTGCCGCCCTGCAGGACGAGATCGCCGGTCAGAGTGTCCTGGCCCCGGACGCGCTGAGCGCGCACGTCCAGGCGCAGCGTCCCCGCGGTACGGCCGGGCAGCAGCGGTCCCAGCATGCCCAGGTCGAGCGGCCCGCGCGCCTCGACGTCGAATCCGGCCGGGGACGAGCCGAAGTCGAGCGCGCCGCGCACGGCCACGTCGGTCGTGGCCCCGGCCCACCGCCACTGCTCGACGCGCGCCGCGGCGTCGCGTATCTCGATCTCGGTCGCGCCCACCTGGGCGATGGCGATCCCGCTGGTGGCGAACCGTCCCCGATCGACGATCACGCGGCCCGCAAGCGCATCGACCGCCGGCCGCGACGCCGAGAGCGAGGCCCGGAGATCGAAGTCGCCCGAGATGTCCTCGCCGGGTTCCGAACCTGCCAGCTGTCCGATGGTGGCCACCGACAACCCGTTCGCCTGCAGATTGAGGGCAGCGGCGCCCGCACCGGGGGTGGCGCGCAGCACGCGTTCCGGCACGACGGCTTCGAGCAGGCGCAGGGGGATGGCGCCGGTTGCCGTGACCGTCGCGCTCCCAAGGCGGCCGCGCGCCGCGCGCAGGGCGATGGCGCCCTCCGCGAGCCCGGCGTCGAGAGAGAACCCGGTGAGGCCGGGCAGGCGATCGAGCTGGAGCGACAGGCCCTCGATCGTCACGTGCCCGCTGAGGCGCGGTGCGTCGAGACCTCCCTCGGCAACGAGCGACGCCGTGATGAGGCCATCGCCGACCCCGCCGCGTCCGGTGGCGATGGTCAGCGCGGGAAGCAGATCGCCGGCACGGCCCGAGAGGTCCACGGCGAACCGCCCGCCGCCGGTGCCGCCGAGCGTGCCGCTGGCGACGGCCCGGGTCGCGCCTGCCCGAAGCGCGATGCCCTCGGTGCTCAACTCCGAGGGAGAGACACGCACGGTGGCAGGCGCCTCGAGGGCGACGGGCAGGCCGTAGGCCTCGCCCTTGAACGCGTCGGCATGGATCGTCAGCGTCGAGCTGAGCGGTTCGCGCAACGTCCCGCCTGCGGCCACACGCGCCGTCAGCGTGCCGCGCACGGTGTCTCCGATCCCGGAGCTGAGGATGCCGAAATCGTCGAGCTTCGCGAGATCGATGTCGGCCAGCGCCACCGATGCGTCGTACGCGAATGGCGTGGTGGCGCGCACGGTGGCCTCCGCCGACGCCGGCAGCGCCGGCGCCGAGGCGCGCGTCCGCACCGTGCCATCGCCCGCCGCCTCGAGCGAGAGGAGAAGCTGTCCCGGGCGCAACGGGCCGAACCGGAGGCCGGAGATCGTCAGGCGCCCCGTGCCTGCCGGCGCCTCGAGGCGGCCCCTCGCCTCGAGCGAGAGATCGACGACGGCCTCGACATCGATCGTCTCCGTGTCCCCGTCCGCGGCGGGGACCTGCAGCGGCCGCAGGGGCCACCGTGCCGCGGTGGCGTTGACGCGCGCCGTGCGCGCCGCGGCGTCCCACTCGCCGTCGAGTTCGATGCGACCGGCCCCGGCCGTGGCGACGAGGTCCGTCACCTGGAGCCGGCCGGGCCACGTCACGGCCGACCGCGCCGAACGCGAGGCAGCCGCGGGAGTCGATCCCGCTGCCGCAACGGCGAGCCGCCCGGTCACGCGATCGATGGTCTGACCGAACCACGACACGCCGGCCGCCTCGATCGCGCCGTCGACGGACGGGGAGGACAGCGGCCCCGAGACCCTGCCCCTGGCCGCCAGCGCCGCCGCGGCCGGCAGGTAGTCGTGCTCGAGGCCGAGCGCGCGCAGGTCGGTGGCCGTCCAGCCCGTCGCCGCCAGCGTCGCGTCGGCGACGAGCGACCTCGTGTCGAGGCATCCGTTCACCGAGAGGCGTCGCACGCCGGCAGCCAGGGCCACGTCGTCGGCCCGCAGGCTGCGGCCGCCGGTCAGCGCGAGGCGTCCGCTGACGGTGACCTCGCCGAGACCCTGGACGCGCAGCGTCGTTCCGTCCAGCGTGGTGCGGAGCGTGGGCGCGGCGATCGTGCCCTCGAGCGCGACGTCAAGCGACACCGCGCCGTCGAACCTCCGCGTGACATCCTCCGGCGCGTCGATGCGAAGCTGGCGCAGCGCGTCGAACAGTGCCGGCAGGCTGGGGACGCGCAGCGTCGCGCGTCCGCCGAGGCTGCTTCCGCCCGGCGAGGATCCATCGCCCGGCAGCCGGCCGTGCCCCCGGATCGCAACGGCCGATCCCGCCACCGCGGCGTCGGCGATCGCGACCTGCCAGTCCCGACCCCGGAGGCCGAGGTTCACGCGGCCCTCGACCGGCACGCCCGTGCCACGGCCGGGGCGAACGGTCATCTCGCCCGTCGCATCCCAACCCGCGGGGTCGGTGAGCTCGCCGTCGAAGCGGAGCCGGCCGCGGGCGCGGCCGGCGACCGGCGCGTCGAAGCCTGCCGCCGCCAGCACGGCGTCCAGCGACACGTCCTCGAATTCCACGGTGCCGTTGGCGTCGTGGCGATCCCCGCCCGTGTGCATCGAGAGCGTCAGCCTGCCGCCGAAGATCTCGCCGCCCGCCCTTGATACCGTCACCTCACCGGTGGCTGCCGACACCGCGGCCTCTGCGGTGAGCCCGCGCGCGGCAACTCCGGCCACGATCAGCTCGGCGGCTTCCGCCCGCAACTGGATGCGCGGGGCGTCCAGCGCGCCGCTCACCGTCCCCGTCGTGATCACGCGGCCGCGGCTGATCGGCAGCGCGGGCCAGCTCGCGTGGACACCGCTCAGGTCGCTCACCGATTCGAAGGCGAGATCCCAGGACGGCGCCGATGTGAGCAGCCCGAGGCGGCCGGTCACGCGCACGTCGTGGTCGCCGGTCACGACGCGCAACGGCGCGAACCCGAGGTCTTCGCCATCGAAGGTCAGCCGGCCCGAGACCTCGCGGATGACGGTGCGGTACGCACCGGCGCGCAGCGCTCCCTGGCCTCCGGAGATCGGCGTCGTGAAACCGCGGCCGTCAGGCGTGGAGTCGAGCGCCAGCTCACGGAGGTCGAGGGAGAAGCCGGTGTCGGCCCGATCGGCGCCGACGATGTCGAGGCTGGTGACGCGGAGTCGACGGAGGAAGAACGGTGAGGAGGGGGTGCCGTCGCCGGGCGGCCGGCTATCGAGCCACGCGCGAAGCGGATCGAGCCGTACCAGCGGCCCGTCGAGTTCGAGAGAGGTGAGTTCGCGTGCGCCGGTGAGGGCCGCCAGTGGCGCCTGGACGGCGACGGTCCGTGCCTCGAAGAAGGGCTGGGCGCCGCCGCTGGCCGCCGACAGCCGCACGTCGTGCAGCGTCGCCCGGAGCGCCAGCAGGTTGTAGTCGAGGTGGCCGATGATGAGGCGGGCGCCACCGGGGTCCGATGCGATGCGGCCCTCGATGGCCCTCGCCACGGCCTGCCGCACGACCGGCAGGTGGGCTGCGCCCACGAGGATCGACACCGTCACCAGGGTCAGGACGATGATGCTGGCCGGACGCCTGAGACGGATCCGCACCAGCCGATTCTATCCGGCTCATGCGAGGCCGCGTACCGCCGGCCGTGGCGTGCCGCGGGACCTGGCGTCCATGGCGCGGTCCTGGCTGAAGAGGCCTTGCCGGGGGACGCGCGGGGCGCCGTGAGAGGAGAGGGGCGGCCGGAGGCTGCCGTGGGAGTCCCCGCCGACCCGCATCGTGTCGAGGGTGGAGGCCCTTCGTCAGGCTGTCAGGATCGGACATCACGGTGCGACAATTCGTTGTCGACGAGTCCTCCGTCCGCGGATCCCGCCGCCGAGAGCCCGTCGTACTGCCGGAACTCCGCGACAGCCGGCCACGGTCGAGCCGTGGTTCGGATGTGCGTCGGTGACGGCAAGTCGTTTCCGGCAAGCGACTTGAGGCCAGCCGAGGCCGATCCGCCGGAGTGGGGTGGCCCTGGCGTCTGGTTTGCTTCTCCATTCAAGGCCTCTGGTGCGTCCCTGACCAAGCGCGCCAGCGACCGCGACCGCACCCGAACCGCCGAGCCGGCCCGACCGGGTGGGCCGCGGCCGGCGCGATCATCTCCGGTCACACCAACGCCCCAGGAGCGTATCCATGATCATCCGCGACGAAGACGTGTTCGAGTACCACGAGCGACCGAGGCCCGGGAAGCTCGAGGTCACCACCTCGAAGCCCTGCCTCACGCAGCGCGATCTGTCGCTGGCCTACACGCCAGGCGTGGCGCGCCCGTGCCTGACCATCGAGAAGGATCCCGAGGCCGCCTACCGGTTCACCGGGAAGGGCAACCTCGTCGCCGTCGTCAGCAACGGCACCGCCGTGCTCGGCCTGGGTGACATCGGTCCGCTGGCCGGCAAGCCGGTGATGGAAGGCAAGGGCGTCCTCTTCAAGCGCTTTGCCGACATCGACGTGTTCGACATCGAACTCGACACGAAGGACGCCGACGAGATCATCCGCATCGTGAAGGCGCTCGAGCCCACGTTCGGGGGCGTGAACCTCGAGGACATCAAGGCGCCCGAGTGCTTCTACATCGAGGAGAGCCTCAAGAAGATCTGCAACATCCCGATCTTCCACGACGACCAGCACGGCACGGCCATCATCTCGGGCGCGGCGCTGCTGAACGCGCTCGACATCGTCGGCAAGAAGATCGACGAGGTGAGGGTGGTGTTTGCCGGTGCCGGCGCGGCCGGCATCGCCTGCGCCGAGATGTGCGTCACGCTCGGCGTCAGGCGCGAGAACATGCTGCTCGTCGACACGGCCGGCGTGGTCTACGAGGGCCGGACCGAGAAGATGAACCCGTACAAGCAGCGGTTCGCGCGGCCCACGCCGCTGCGCACGCTCGAGGAGGCGATGCGCGGCGCCGATGTGTTCGTCGGCGTCTCGGCCAAGGACCTGCTGACGCCCGACATGCTGAAGTCGATGGCCGGCGATCCGATCGTCTTCGCCATGGCCAACCCCGATCCCGAGATCGCCTACGACGTGGCCATCGCCACGCGCCGTGACGTCGTGATGGCGACGGGCCGATCCGACTTCCCGAACCAGGTGAACAACGTCCTCGGCTTCCCCTTCATCTTCCGCGGCGCGCTCGACGTGCGCGCCAGCGCGATCAACGACGAGATGAAGATCGCGGCCGTCAAGGCACTGGCCGCGCTGGCCCGCGAGGACGTGCCCGAACAGGTCCTGAAGGCCTACGGCCTGGAATCGCTCAGCTTCGGCCGCGATTATCTGATCCCGAAGCCGTTCGACCCGCGCGTGCTGCTCTGGGAGGCGCCGGCCGTGGCCCAGGCGGCCATGGACTCGGGCGTCGCGCGGCGGCCCATCGCCGACATGCAGGCGTACCGCGAGTCGCTCGAGCGCATCCTCGGCCGCAGCCGCGAGGTGATGCAGCTCATCGTCCACAAGGCGCAGCAGACGCCGACGCACCGCCTGGTCTTCTCCGACGGGGAACGCGACACGATTCTGCGTGCCGCGCGCAGCATCATCGACCAGCGCATCGCGCGGCCGATGCTGCTGGGCAACGCGGAGTTCATCGCCGACAAGGCGGCGCAGATGGGCATCCCGCCGGCCGAGTTCGACATCGTCGACCCGCTGACCTCGCCCGACGCGCCGCGATACGCCGACGAGCTCTACCGGATCCGCCAGCGAAAGGGTCTGACCCCGCGCGCCGCCGCCATCCGGATGCGGGACCCCATCCGCTTCGGCCTCATGATGGTGCGCGAGGGCGTCGCCGACGGCTTCGTCGGCGGCCTCGACGAGCCGTACCCGGAGATCATCCGGCCCGCCCTGCGCATCATCGGCCTGCGGTCCGGCGTCTCGCGCGTCTCGGCCCTGCAGTTGCTGGTGCTCAAAGATCGCCTGTTCTTCTTCGCCGACACGATGGTCAACATCGAGCCCAGCAGCGACGAACTCGCCGAGATCGCCTGCCTGGCGGCCGACACGGCGTGCCTGTTCGACGTGGAGCCGCGGATCGCGATGCTCTCCTTCTCCAGCTTCGGATCGGTGGTGCACCCGGATGCGGCCCGTGTGGCCGAGGCCGTGGCCAAGGTGCGGCACCGGCGGCCCGAGCTGGTCGTGGATGGCGAGATGCACCTCGATACGGCCGTCGTCGAGGAGATCGTGCGTGAGAACTACCCGCACTCGCGCATCAAGGGCGACGCCAACGTCCTGATCTTCCCCAACCTCGCCGCCGGCAACATCGGCTACAAGCTCGTGCAGCGGCTCGGCCGCGCCGAGTCGATCGGCCCCATCCTGATGGGCATGGCCAGGCCCGTCGCGGCGCTGCAGCACGGCACCACGGTCGCCGACGTCGTCAACCTCGCGGCCATCAACGCGGCGATGGTCGACGCGGGGCGGGATCCAGGGGGCGTGGTGGTCCCCGTCCCCGAACCGGCTCTCACCCGGTGAGCGCCGCCCGGGAAGTCCGGCAGGCGCGCTCGCGCGCCAGCCGGGCCTCCCGGGTCGGTCCGGCCGCCTTCACGCCGGTCCGGACTCCGGCCATTCACGCCGCCGACCGTCCCGTTCAAGCTCACCTGTCGCCAGCCGATTTCCCGGGCAACCGCAGGTTCCCGGGGGAGCCCTTGGCATCGGAGATCATCGAACTCGCTCTCACTGCATCGCCTGACGTCAGGCGGGCCGAAGTCCTGCTGGCGCTGTGCGAGGATCTGCTGGCCCTGCTCGCCGATCAGGCCGAGGACGATCCTGGCGTCGACGCGCCGGCGTTCCGGCTGCGCATCGCGGAATGGCGGGAGGCGCTGCGCGCGGAAACCGATCCCCGGCGCCTGCGCGAGCTGTCGCACCGGATCGCCGAGGAGTGCGAGCGCCTGCTGGCGCGATCCCGCGGGCATCGCGCCGACCGCGAGGCCGAGTTCCTCGACCTGGTGCGCGTGCTGCGCGAGGTCATCGACACCGTGCGCGGCGAGGCGCGGCAGTTCGAGAACGACCTGATGCGGTCCACCTCGGCGATGGAACGCATGGTGGAGATCGAGGATCTGCGCGAGCTGAAGCGCGAGCTGACGCGCGAGGTCCGCGCACTCAAGCAGGTGGTGGTCGAACGTCAGGCCGCCGAAGCCGCCCACTACGAGCGGCTGGGCCAGCGCGTCACCACGCTCGAGGAGTCGCTGGCCAAGGCGCGGGCCGAGGCCGCCACCGATGCGCTGACCGGCATCCCCAATCGCGGCACCTTCGACGTGACGCTGCGGGAGTGGCTGGCCCGGGCGGCCTCCGGCGGCGCCGGCTTCACCCTGGCGATGGTCGATCTCGACGACTTCAAGCGCATCAACGACACCCACGGGCACCAGGTGGGCGATCGCGTCCTGATGGCGGCCGCGCGGCTGCTGCAGGGCAGCATCGAGGCCGGAGAGATCGCGGCCCGTTACGGCGGTGAGGAGTTCGCCCTGCTGCTCACCTCGCCGCAGGCCTCGAAGGCGCGCGCGCGGCTGACCGCGGTCCAGCAGCGAGTCGCGCCGGCCTACGAATACGATCTCGCCGGCGAGCGCCGGTTCCTCACCTTCACCTTCAGCGGCGGCGTCACCGAATATGCCGCCGGCGATTCCCCGGATACCATCGTCAAGCGGGCCGACGAGGCGCTCTACGACGCCAAGCGGCGCGGGAAGAACCGCGTCGAGGCCCGGACCCGGTCGCTGTTCCGTGCCCTGATGCGATAGCTCACCCGGCCGGAGTACAATCGCCGCTCCGATTTCGCGTTCGCGACGGAAAGGAGATCGTATGTTCCAAGGCCGAGTCACGGCCGCGCTCGCGCTGGCCGCCCTCGCGGTCGCGGGCCTGGCGACCGCCCGCATCCCGGCGGTCGTCCACGCCCAGGCGAACGCGGGACGCATCACCCTCGCCGAATTCAAGAAACTGCACGATGCCGGCCGGCTCGTGGTCATCGACACGCGCGACGCGCAGTCCTATCGTCTCGGCCACATTCCGGGAGCCTTGCTCGTGCCGCAGGGCGCGGTGCCGGCCCGGCTGGCCGAACTCAAGGCCGCCGGCAAGCCCGTCGTGGCCTATTGTGCTTGACCCAACGAGGAGACGAGCGCCCGTGCGGCGCTCATGCTGGCGCAGGGCGGGGTCAGGGACGTGCGCGCGCTGCTGGGCGGCTGGCTCGGCTGGGTGCAGGCAGGCTACCCGGTGAAGACCGGCGACGCGCCCTGAGCGGTGTGATGGAGGGGGCCCGGCTGGCGCCGGGCCCCAGGCCCCAGGCCCCAGGCCCCAGGCCCCAGGCCCCAAGAGGTTCCCATGATCGTTGGACTGATGGTTGGCCGTGAGTACAGCTTTCCGCCCGCGTTCATCGACCGCGTCAACCGGCTGGGCGCGCCGCACGGCATCACCGCCGAGTTCGTGAAGCTGGGCGGAACGCGGATGGGCGAGGCCGCCCGCTACCGCGTGATCGTCGACCGCATCTCGCACGAGGTGGAGTACTACCGCGGCTACCTGAAGCATGCCGCACTGCAGGGCACCTACTGCATCAACAACCCGTTCTGGTGGACGGCCGACGACAAGTTCTTCAACTACGCCGTCGCCTCCAGGCTCGGCCTGGCCATTCCGCGGACCGTCCTGCTGCCGCAGAAGGGCTACCCGGCCGACGTCGACATCCTGCCGGAGTCCCTGCGGAACCTGGAGTATCCGGTGGCGTGGGAGGCCCTGCTCGATTACGTCGGGCGGCCGGCCATCCTGAAGCCGTTCTCGGGCGGGGGCTGGAAGCACGTCTACAAGGTGCACGACGTCGAGGAACTGATCGCGGCCTACGACGGCACGTCACCCTACTGCATGACGCTGCAGCAGTTCATCGACTTCGACCAGTACGTGCGCTGCTTCACCTTCGGCAAGACCGACATCACGCCCGTCCGCTACGACGTGCGGGAGCGGCGGTATCACGTCGATCACCAGTACCTGTCGCCCGAGGTGGGCGAGCGGGTGGTGCGCGACGCGCAGACGATCAACCAGGCGCTCGGCTACGAGATGAACACCATCGAGTTCGCCATCAAGGATGGTGTGCCCTACGCGATCGACTTCCTCAACCCCGCGCCCGATTTCGAGCGCGACCGGATCACCGACCACTACTTCGAGCTCGTCCTCGACAGGATGTCGAGGCTCGTGATCGATCGGGCGCTCAACGGCGAGCGATCCGGGCCGTGGCCGCGCTGGGAGCAGATGCTGGGCCAGCCCGGCGTGGCCGGCTTCGTCGGCCAGCCGGCCGCGCAGTGATCGGGGGCGAGGTGGCTACCGCCATCGATACCTGGCACGGACTGCTGCGGCCCGACGTCGAGCTGGGAGAGGCGCACTGGCTGGCGCTGGCCGCCCGCATGCGCGAGGCGAAGCTCACCTTCGGCGATCGCCTGAACTGCCCGTTCCTGCGGCCGTTCTTCCTGTCGGAGGAGGATGCCGCACGCATCGCCCATGCCTCGGAGACGATCGCGGGCGTCGGCGAGACGGTGGTGGCGGCCGCGGTCTCCTCGATGCCGGACCTGCTCGACGCCGTGGGGCTCAACGAGGCCGAGCGGCGGCTGGTGGCCATCGACCCGGGCTACCCGCGCGCCAGCACCTCGTCGCGCGTCGACGCGTTCCTGCTGCCGGAGACGCTGGCCTTCGCCGAGTACAACGCCGAGGCGCCGGCCGGGCTCGGCTACACCGAGAACCTCGCCGAGATCTTCGACACGCTGCCGATCATGGCGCGCTTCCGCGAGCGGTTCGCCGCGCGCTACCACCGCCTCGGCGAGGGCATCCTGGAGGCGCTGCTGGCGAGCTACCGCGAGTGGGGCGGCACGGCCTCACCGCCACAGGTGCTGATCACCGACTGGCGCGAGGTGCCCACCTGGAACGAGTTCCTGATCCTCCAGGCGCGCTTCGAGGGCCTCGGGGTGCCGACCGTCGTGGCCGATCCCCGCGATCTCGAGTTCGATGGGCGACAGCTCACGGCCGGCGGGCGGCGCATCGATCTCGTCTACCGCCGCGTGCTGATCAACGACATCGTCGCGCGCCCGGACGACTGCCGCGCGCTCGTCGAGGCCTGCCGCGCCGGCGCCGTGTGCATGGCCAACAGCCTCCGATGCAAGATCCCTCACAAGAAGGCGTTCTTCGCGGTGCTCACCGACGAGCGTTACGCGGCGCTGTTCACCGGCGAGCAGCGCGCCGTGATCGCGGCCTGCGTGCCGTGGACGCGCGTGGTCGCCGACGTGCCCGTCACCGCCGGCGGGCGTCGTACCGGCCTGCTCGATTTCGTGCGGCGCGACCGCGAGACCTTCGTGCTCAAGCCCTCCGACGAGTATGGCGGTACCGGCGTCACCCTCGGATGGGAGACGAGCCCGGGCGACTGGGACGATGCCATCCAGCGGGCCCTGGCCTCGCCCGCGCCCTGGATCGCGCAGCGCCGCATCCCGGTGCGACGCGAGGTGTTCCCGATCGTCGAGACCCCGTTCCGCGTCGTGATGCGCGAGATGCTCGTCGACTTCGCGCCCTACCTGTTCCGCGGCAGGGTGGCCGGCTTCCTCACGCGACTCAGCGCCACCGGGCTCGCCAACGTGACATCGGGGGGCGGGCAGGTGCCGTCCTTCGTCGTATCGGCCCTGCCGGGGAGTGGCGAGTGAGGCGGCCAGCCGCTTTTCGCGTTTGAGGTTCGAGCCGCGCCATGCCCTTCGACTGCCAGTACCGCGTCACGCACGGGCCCGGGGCGTGCCTCGTCTCGTGCCCGACGCGCGTCGGGCCGGGAGGGTTCCTGTTCGCGCGGGTGGAGCGGCCGGGCGACCTGCCACCGGCCGATCCGAGCCTGATCGACATCGCCCTGCTCGACATGCACCACGGCTGGCCCAACCTGGGGCACGACTGCCTCGTGCACGCGGTGCAGAACGCCGTGTGCGACATGCGGCCGCTGCTGGCGCGTGCGGGGCTCTCGGTGCGGGTGCTGTCCTACGAGGTGCGGCAGGGGCACATGATCCCCGAGCCGCCCGGCGGTCGCCACACCATCTACCTGGGTACCGGCGGGCCGGGACACCTCGATCCGCGGCGCAACGACGGCGTGGATCCCGGCTCCCAGGGCATCGTCGAGGATCCCGCGTGGGAGTCGCCGCTGTTCCGGCTCTTCGACGCCATCCTCGCCGACCACACCGCCTCGCTGCTGGCCGTGTGCCACACGTTCGGCGTGATGTGCCGCTGGCTCGGCATCGCCGACGTGCGGTTGCGCGGTCCCGCGAAGGGCGGCAAGAGCGCGGGCATCGTCGAGAACATGCTCACCGGCGAGGCGATGATCCACCCGTGGTTCTCGCGCTTCGCCGCCGAACTGCCCGCCGCTCCCCGGTTTCGCGTCCTCGACAACCGGCTCTACGACCTCGTGCCCGGCCGGCCGCTGCCCGCCGGCGTGACGGCGATCGCCCACGAGACGATCGGGCGCGGCGGACCTGCCGGCGAGGCGCTCACGATGATCGACGTCGGCCGGCGGAGCGACGTGGTGCCGCGCGTGCTCGGCGTCAACCACCACCCCGAGGTCGTGAACCGCCAGCGCCAGCTCGTCGTGCTGCGCCAGAAGCTGGCGCGCGGCGGCGTCAGCCCCGAGTGGGCTGAGGAGCGGATGCGAACGCTCGAGCAGCCCATCGAGGACGAGTTCGGCGACCGCCTGCTCTATCTCACATCCAGCTACACGCTGCTGGCGCCGCTGCGCGTGCACCTCTATCGCGAAGCCGGCCGGCGCGCCGCGGCCTTCGGCGTGCCGCTGCTCGACGGGCTCGACGCGCTGCCGCTCACCTACAGCCTCGTCCGCGATGGGTTCGATCCCCGCATGCACCTGACCGCGCCATGATTCCCAAGCCGCCGTTCGCCTCCGATCTCACGCTCGAAGAGGAGCTGGCGACCTTCGAGGCGCTGAAGCCGCGCCTGCAGGACGTGTGGGCGAACATCAACGGGCTGGAGGACTCGCACTGCACCGCCGTCGTGGTGCCGTCGCTCACGCTCGACCAGGATGAACTGCGCAAGCTCGAGGGCGCGAGCTTCTACGAGGAGCGCCTGCTGTTCCTGCTCATCCGGCTGCGCAACCCGCGGGCGCACGTCGTCTACGTGACCTCGCAGCCGCTGCACCCCGTGGTGCTCGAGTACTACCTGCACCTGCTGGCCGGCGTGCCGGCCAGCCACGCGCGCGCCCGGCTCACCATGCTGTGCGCCTTCGACGCCTCGCCGCGGGCGCTCACGCAGAAGATCCTCGAGCGCCCGCGCCTCGTCCAGCGCATCCGCAACGCCATCCCGGATCCCTCGCGCGCCTTCCTGACCGTCTTCAACTCCACGCCGCTCGAGCGCAAGCTGTCGGTGCTGCTCGGCATCCCGCTCAACGGGCTCGATCCCGCCCTCACCTACCACGGCACGAAGTCGGGCAGCCGCCGCGTGTTCCGCGAGGCTGGCGTCCCGCTGCCGGAGGGATTCGAGGACCTGCGTGACGAGCGTGACGTCGAACACGCGCTCGTCGATCTGCGGCGCCGGCGGCCCGGCATCCGGCGCGCCGTCGTGAAGCTCAACGACAGCTTCTCGGGCGAAGGCAACGCCATCTTCACCTATCCGCCGGGAGAGCAGAGCCCGCTCGGGCCGGCGCTGTCAGGCCTGGAGGTGGCCGTCTCCACGGAAACCGTCGATCACTACTTCGAGAAATACCGGCACATGGGCGGCGTCGTCGAGGAGTTCGTCGAGGCGCCCGAGAAGACCTCGCCGTCGGCGCAGTTCCGCACCAGCCCACGGGGCGAGGTCGTGAGCATCTCCACCCACGACCAGATTCTGGGCGGGCGCTCGGGGCAGATCTACCTCGGGTGCAGCTTCCCGGCGCATGACGGCTACCGCATGGCCATCACCGAGATGGGGCAGCGGGTGGGGCACGTGCTGGCCAGCAAGGGCGTGGTGTCGCGTTACGGTGTCGACTTCCTGGCCTTCCGGCACCAGCCCGGCGCGCCGTGGAGCATCGTCGCGCTCGAGATCAACCTGCGGGTCGTGGGCACCACGCACCCCTTCCTCGCCCTGCGGTTCCTCACCGGCGGCGAGCTGGATCCCCACACCGGGCAATTCCTCTCCCTGGGCGGCCGCGCCAAGTTCTACAGGGCCACCGACAACCTGCGGGCCGATCGCTACCGCAGCATCCTGCCGGAGGACCTGATCGACATCGCCACCGACAACGGGCTGCACTACAGTCACCGCACCGAGTCGGGGGTGCTCTTCCACCTGATCGGCGCGCTCTCGGAATACGGCAAGCTCGGGATCACGGCCATCGCCAACAGCCGTGAGGAAGCCGACGCGCTCTACGCCCGCGCGCTCACCCTGCTCGACGCCGAGACGTCGTACGGACAGTGACCGGCGCCAGATCCCGCCTGCCCATGCGCACCGACTATCACCGCTGGTATTCCCACAGGCTCGGCCGCGAACTCGGCATCGTCGTCTACGGCCACTGGGGCCCGCCGCTGCTCACCTTCCCCACCAGCGGCGGTGACGAGTGGGAGATGCAGAACATGGGCATCGTCGGCGCGCTGGCCGATGACATCGAGGCCGGGCGCGTCAAGCTGTTCGCCTGCAACACGAACAGCGGCGACTCGCTCTACAACAAGGCCGCGCACCCGCTGCACCGGAGCTGGATGCTGCGGATGTTCGACGAGTACCTGTGCCAGGAAGTGGCGCCCTTCGTTCGGGCGAACTGCCAGTCGCCTGGCATCGGCCTGAGCGCCGCCGGCATGTCGCTGGGGGCCTTCTATGCCGCCAACGCCGTCCTCAAGCACCCCGACATCTTCAAGCGCTGCTACGCCATCTCCGGGCTGTACGACATGAAGCGCTTCATGGACGGCCAGTACGACGACAACTTCTACTTCAACAACCCGGTCGACTACCTGCCCAACCTCTCCGACGGCTGGTACTGGGAGCACTATCGCTCGTGCGAGATCCACATCGTGACCGGATCGGGTCCCTACGAGGACAAGGGCCCGGCGCTGCGCCTCGCCCAGATCCTTGCCACCAAGCACATCCCGCACTCGCTCGACGACTGGGGGCCGCTCGGCGGGCACGACTGGCCGTTCTGGAAGCGCCAGCTGCGCGAGTACATCGGGCGCTGGTGA
>JBDIBB010000051.1:0-27560 GCA_039812685.1 Vicinamibacteraceae bacterium | reverse complement strand
CAGACGAGCGTGTCGCCCCAGACGAGCGTGTCGCCCCAGACGAGCGTGTCGCCCCAGACGAGCGTGTCGCCCCAGACCAGCGTGTCGCCCCAGACGAGGGTCTGACCTTCGGTGTGGCTGAACGGCCTGGCGTTGAACGCGATGGCCGACGAGGCGATCGTCTCGCCGGCGATCGTCGTGGTGGGCAGGGAGTGCAGGGCGCGGCCATTGGCCAGCAGGACCGCTGACGCCACGTTCAATTCGCCCGCGCCTTGTTCGATGACGCCCGCGCCGGCCAGCCGGCCGGCCGTGACCTGCAGCGCGAACTTCACCTGTGCGGGCTTCAGCGCCGGGTTCGCCTCGAGCAGCAGGGCCGCGGCCCCGGCGACGACGGCCGCCGACTGGCTGGTGCCGCTGAGCGTGAGCGTGCGCCAGAGGCCGCTGCCCGACACCAGCGCGGGGTAATCGCGGGTCAGCTTCGAGAAGGGGGCCGCCAGCGACTGCACCTTGTTGCCGGGCGCGACGAGATCGGGCTTCACGATCCGATCGATGTGCGTCGGGCCTCGCGAGCTGTAGGTCGCCATCACGTCATCGGAGCGGGCGGCGGTGCCCTTCGCGTTGGTGGCGCCCACGGTGATGGCCGACGGCGCGTTGCCCGGTGACACGATGCCGGCCACGACCGCCCGGCCGTCGGGTGTCTTTCCGAGGTTGCCTGCGGCGGTCACCACCGTAATGCCGGCCGCGCTGGCGCGTTCCACGGCCAGGCACAGGGGGTCGTCGCGCCACGACTGGGTCACCGGGTGGCCGAGCGAGAGGTTGAGGACGCGGATGTTGTACCGCGCGCGGTTGGCGATCGCCCAGTCGATCGCCTCGATGACGTCGCTGGTGCGGCCGACGCCCCGGGCGTCCATCACGCGCAGGTTGATCAGGTGCGCGCCGGGGGCCACACCCTTCACGCCGTCGGGCTGCCGCGAGTTGCCCGCGATGATGCCGGCCATGTGCGTGCCGTGGCCGTAGAGGTCGAGACCGAAGTTCAGGCGGTTGACGAAGTCGACGGTGACGACCACGCGGTTCCGCAGGTCCCGGTGCTCGGTGATGCCGGAGTCGACCACCGCCACGCCGATGCCTCGGCCGCTGCGGCCGGCGAGGTCCTCGACGCCGGTCCAGACCTGGTCGGCCCCGATGGCCGCCGTCGTGGTCGCCATCATCGAATACACCAGCCGATCGATCGACAGGGTGTCGAGTTCGCCGTCGTAGGTGAGCGAGTCGATCCGGGATGCGGGTCCGGTCAGGACCGCGCCGCTGCGCATCAGCCGCTCGAGACGCAGGCCGTGACGGGCCGCCAGCCGGCGTGCGAGCGCTTCCGACCCGGAGACGATCACGCGCACCTGACCATCACCGCCCGCCCGGAGCGCGACATCGAGATCGCCGGAGAGCCGAGCCCGGCGCGGTCCGGAGAACGCGGCAGTGGAGAGCAGGACGGCACTGAGCAGCAGCAATGCGGCGATGCGCACCACGACGACGACGCGATGCGAGACGGTGCCGTGAGGAACGGGTTCGTGGCAGGTCATGGTTGGAGAACCCCGACGGTTGCGGCCGGGCACGCGGTTCCCGGTCGAAATCTCGCGCACATAAGACGCATGACCCGTGCCAGGTGGTCAGGCCACGCGAATCGGCCTGGATTCAGTCGGTCTCCCCTGCGTTGACTGGCCGGATTCCGGCCTGTTCTGCAGGTTTGTCGCGACTGGCCGATATCCGTAATGCGGATGTGCCGTCGAGACGGCCGACGTGCGCGATCGGCCAAGATCTTGCCCAATGGTTCCCATCCGCAGGCGCTGTGGATGGGGTTGCAAGCTCGTAAGTGCTTGTCTAGCCACGAGTAAACATCGGTGGCCAAGATCTTGGCCACCTCGAGGGCCAAATTGGGCAAGATCTTGGCCGGTTGGCTCTCGGGCTGACCCCTCCGCGCGCCGATCCACGTCGCTCGCAACCGGTGTCCCCTGAGGGACCACGACACCTGGAACATGGAGTACGCCAGGCTCCTCGCACGACGTCTCGCCGTCTCCGCTGGCTTGCTGGTGCTGGCCACGTCGCTGGCCTGGCTCTTCGCCAGGGCCGCGCCGGGCGCGGATGCGGACGCGTTTGGCCAGGCGACGAGCGCGGCGGCCAGCACGGCAGACCGGGCGCAGGCAGGGATGGACACGCCGGTCGTTGCGGGCCTGGCTGGATGGTGGCGTTCAGCGCTGCGTCTGGACTTCGGTCGTTCGATCCGGTTCCAGCGTCCTGTCGGTCCGCTCGTGGCGGAGCGGGCGGCCAACAGCGCGCTGCTGGCCTCGGTGGCCCTGCTGCTGGGGATGGGAGCGGGCCTGCCGCTCGGCGTCGTCTCGGCGTCGCGCCGCGACTGGCGGCGTCTGGCCATCCGCATCGCGTCGGTGCTGCTGCTCTCCCTCTCTCCGTTGATCCTGGCCATCCTGCTCTCGTGGCTGATGGTGCGCGTGAGTCCTGGCGGCAGCGTGGGGGGGGACGGCGTGGCTGGTGGGAACGCCTGGCGCGTGCTGCTGGTCCCGGTGGCATCGCTCGCACTGCCGCTGGCCGCCACCTTCGAGCGCATCCAGTCACGGGCCCTCCGCCGCGTCGCCGGCGAACCCTGCCTGGGCGCGGCGCTGCTGCGTGGCATTCCCGAGTCGCGCGTGCGCTGGCGGCACGCCTGGCGGTTGTCGGCATCTTCGGTCGCCTCGGTGGGCGGGGTGATTGCGGGGGCCGTGCTCAGCGGCGCGCTGGCCGTCGAGGTGGTGACGGCGTGGCCGGGTCTCGGCAGGCTCACCTTCGAGGCGCTCACGGCACGCGATGCTCCGCTGGTGGCCGGATGCGCGCTGGCCACCGCCGTGATGGTGTCGCTCGGGGCCCTGTGCGCCGACCTCGTGTCGGCCTGGGCCGATCCCAGACTGCGCGGCCGACGATGAGCCGGGGTGGTGTCGTCCTGGGCGTGATGCTGGCGCTGCTGGCGCTGGCCGCTCCGTGGTTGCGGGTCCACGATCCGGCCACGGTTCACCGTGACCACGTGCTCGCCCCGCCGATGCGCGTCCACGTCCGCGACGCCGAAGGACATTGGCGATGGCCGTTCGTCAGGCGGCTGGTCGTCACCGACCGGCTGTCGCGCACCTACGAGGAAGACGCCACCGGCACGCGTCCCCTGGTGGGGGCCACCTCACGCGCCACGGCCGACGTGCCATGGTTTCCGCTGGGCACCGACGCGCTCGGACGTGACGTCTGGTCGAGGCTCGTCACCGGGGCGCGGCTGTCGCTGGGCATCGCGGCGCTGGCCGCGCTGGGCGCCCTGGCGCTCGGCATCGTGGCCGGTGGTGTCGCCGGCTTCGCGGGCGGGCTCACCGACAGCCTCGTGATGCGCGCCTGCGAGCTGGTGCTCATCCTGCCGGGGCTTTACGTGGTGCTGGCCCTCCGGTCGGCGCTGCCGCTGGTGCTGGCACCCATGGCGCTGTTCACCGCGGTGTCGGCGGTGCTGGCCATTGCCGGGACGCCGCAGGTCGCCCGCGCCGTGCGCGCGGTCGCCGCCACCGAGCGCGACCGCGACTACGTCATGGCGGCGCGGGCCACGGGACGACATCCGCTCGCGATCTTCCTCCGGCACGTGCTGCCGGCCGCGCGCGAGACGGTCGTGGCGCAGGCGCTGCTGCTGGTCCCCGCCTTCGTGCTCGCCGAGGCCACGCTGTCGTTCATGGGCCTGGGCTTCGACGCCGCGACGCCCAGCTGGGGGACGGCATTGCAGGATGCCGCCAACGTCCGGGCGATCGCCGAGTACCCCTGGGTGCTCGCCCCGGCGGCAGCCATCGCCCTCACGGTGCTCTCGCTCACGCTGATGGCCGACGGCCGTGACATCCCGCCGGCCGGCGACCGCCTCTGAGCGGGCCCCGTCGCATCGCCCATCGGGCGGGGCGCCTGGCTTGCGCCTGCCTTGCGTCTTGACACCCCGGAGGCTGGCCCGGAGAATCCCCCCGTGACCATCGCCGGCATCTACCCGCCAATCGCCACGCCGTTTGACGCCGACGGCGAGGTCGACTACGCCGCCCTGCGCTCGAACGCGGCCCGCTGGATGACCACGGGTCTTCGCGGGCTCGTCGTGCTCGGATCCAACGGCGAGGCGGCGTTCATCGACGAAGACGAGGCGGAGCGCATTGTCGCGGAGGTGCGCGCCGAGGTGCCGGCCGGACGCCTGGTGATCGCCGGCACGGGACGCGACGCGACGCGGGCGACGATCGCCGCGTGCCGGCGCGCCGCGCGCGCCGGCGCCGACTTCGTGCTCGTGCGCGTGCCCACGGCCTTCAAGCCGCACCTCACGGCGCAGCACCTGGTGCGCCACTACCGCGCGGTGGCCGACACCTCGCCGGTGCCGATCCTGCTCTACGACTTCCCGCAGTCGTTCGGGCTCACGCTGCCGCTGGCGGCCATCACCACGCTGGCCGACCATCCGAACGTCGCCGGCATGAAGGAATCAAGCGGCGATCTCGCCCAGATCGCCGACCAGGTGTCGGCCACGCCGGCAGCCTTCGAGGTGGTGGTGGGATCGGCGCCAACGCTCTACGCCAGCCTCTGCGTGGGCGCTGCCGGCGGGGTGGTGGCCGTGGCCAACGTCGTCCCCGAGGTGTGTGTGCGGCTGTTCGAACTGACGCGTGGCGGCCGTCACGACGAGGCGCTCGCCCTGCAGAGACGGCTGACGCCGCTGGCGCGCGCGGTCACCGGCGTCCACGGCGTGCCCGGCCTCAAGGCCGCGATGACGATCGCGGGGTACCGCGGCGGGTTCCCGCGTGCCCCGCTCGAGGCGGCATCGCCGGCCGTCGAGGCGGAGTTGCGAACGATGATCGAGACGCTGGCCGGCCCCCGCGGGTGACCGGACCTCACGCGTCAGGCGCGCCAGGCGTCTGGCCGGGCGCGATGGTTCCCGCCTTGCGCATCGATTGCACGCCCGGCCGCCGCGCGCCGGCCGGCCGCGACGCCGCCCGCGCCCGTCGTCACGGGCCAGAGGCCTTGCCGGTGGCGAGCCGCCGGTTCCCCCACCCGCGGATCGGCGCTCCCGACCAGCGATCTGCGGTGGCTATAATCCCGCGATGAGTGCCTGGCGACGCCGGATCGCCGCGCTGGCTGCGTTCGGGTTCTGGTGTCTCGGTTATCTCTACGTGACGCTGCCCGACGTGCGCCCGCTGGTCGATCGGAACCCGTCGACGACGGCTTTCATCGAGCGGCGGATCCGTGAGGCGCGCGACGCCGGCCGGGAACTGCGACCGCGCCAGCAGTGGCTGCCGTACGCCCGCATCTCGCCCCAGCTCAAACGCGCGGTGCTCGTCGCCGAGGACAGCGCGTTCTGGCAGCACGATGGCCTCGACTTCGCGCAGATCCGCGAGTCGATGGAGTACAACCTCGAGCGCGGCGAGTTCGCGCGCGGTGCCAGCACCATCACGCAGCAGCTGGCCAAGAACCTCTACCTGTCGCCGGCGCGGACCCCCCTGCGGAAGCTGCGCGAGGTGATGCTCGCGCGGCGCCTGGAGGCCGAGCTGTCCAAGCGCCGGATTCTGGAGATCTACCTCAACGTGATCGAGTGGGGCGACGGCGTCTTCGGCGCCGAGGCGGCCTCACGGACCTACTTCGGCGTGAGCGCCGGCGGACTGGGGCCCGAACAGTCGGCGCTGCTGGCGGCCGCCATCATCAACCCGCGCGTGCTGGATCCCGCCAGGCCCTCGCCGCGGCTGCTGCGTCGCCAGCGGCTGCTGCTGAGAAGGATGGGGTTGGCGGCGCCTCCGCCCGATACAGGGAGTGCGGCCCGGGCGGGTGAGCGCACCGAACCGGTGACGCCGCCGGCGCCGGTGGCTCCAGCGCCGGAACAGCCGCCGGAGGGTGGGTTCGTGGAGCGCCGCTGAGCGCGCGCGCCGATGTCGCTGACCGTATGCTCAACTACACCGACGCACTCACGGCGCTGATGCGCGACATCGTCAGCCGCGTGCCGGCCCTGGCGTTCATCGATCTGTCGCAGGTCCTGGTGTTCGCGAGGTTCGGTCGTGTGGGCGCCGACGGGCCCTACGCCACGTGTCACTCGTTGAACATGCCGACCAGCGATCCGGGCTACTACTTCTGGCGCGACCGGGAGACGGGCGAGGTGCGGCGGCGATCGGAGTGGTTCGTCACCAAGTCGCCGAGCGTGCGCGTGCGCGGCATCCGGATCAACTACCTGATCTCCTTCGCGCTGCCGCGCTTCTGCGACCAGACGCTCGACCACGCCAACAAGCGGCACCGCTACGCCGACGGGGAGCCGTGGCTGGCCAAGCTCGACACGATCGTCCACGAACTCTTCCACATCGATCCGGGAGAGTCCGGCATCCGCCGGCTGACACGGGGCGACGGCTCGGAAGGGGCCCGGCTGCACAGCCCGATGTTCTTCGAACGCGTGACCGAACTCGTGCACGCCTACCTGGCCACGGCGCCCGAGGCGTCGGTGATCGACTTCATCCGCCACGACTTCGAGACGCTCGTCGCGCGTCACGGCGGCGTGTCGGCCACGACGTTCCGCCAGTTCCCGTCGTTCCCCCAGCGTTACCAGGAGCCGTTGTGCACGCAGCCGGAGGGACCCGAGGTGGCGGTGGTGCCCCTGAGCCGGCGCCAGAGACAGCGCGAGTTCGAGGATGCCGACCTCTGCGTGCGGGTCTTCACGGAAGGTGGCGTGAGCCGGACACGGGTGCGCTGACGGCTGGCCGTCCCCCGTCAGGAGCCGTTGTCGAGCCTGCGTGCGCCGAGGAAGCGGGGCGGCCAGTAGCGCCCCTCGAGGCGCTCGACGCGGACCTGTCCGCGCCCGCTCGGGGCGTGCACGAACCGGTGGTTGGCGAGTGCGATGGCCACGTGCGTCGGGCCGGAGCCCAGCGTCGCGAAGAACAGCAGATCGCCGGCGCGCACCTCGCCCGGCGCGACAGGAGATCCCGCCTGGAACTGCTCGGACACCGTTCGCGGAACGCGCCACCCGTGCCGGCCGAAGACGTACTGCACGAAGCCGCTGCAGTCGAATCCCGCCGGGTCGGCGCCACCATCCCGATACGGCGTGCCGACCAGGGTGACGGCCGTGGCCAGCACGGCCCGCAGGGCCGCGGGCGCTTCTGGTTCCACCGATGGCGCTGGCGCGGGCGGTGTGAGCGCGCCGGCCGGCGGCACGCCGGGCGGGCCCACGCCGCGCGGCGTGGCCGGCGGTGCCGACCTCGCGGCGCAGCCGCCGGCGGCCATCGCGATCGCCAGCGTCAGCACGCCCGCGCGCAACGAGGGGTTCGGCATCGCGCCAGTGTAAGCGAGTCGCGGCCGCCGGGCCGCGCCGCCGGCCGATCCGCCCCGTAACCTCTTCGTGACAGGGCCGTTATCACGGGTCGCGCCTTGACACCCCGATCGGGCTCCCTCCAGAATTGTCGCGAAGGTCCCTATGGAGCAGACGCTCCTTCTCAACGCCACCTACGAGCCGCTCAAGGTCGTCCACTGGCAGAAGGCGATCACGCTGTGGTGCCAGGGGAAGGTCGAGGTCATCTCGGTCTACGACCGCGAGGTGCACGCGGTCTCCTTCAGCATCAAGCTGCCGTCGGTCATCCGCCTGTTGCGCCACATCCGGATCAAGCGGCAGTTCGACTACGTGCCGTTCTCGCGGGCGAACATCTACGCCCGCGACCACAGCACGTGCCAATACTGCGGGAAGGCGTTTCCGACCGCCGATCTCACCTTCGATCACGTGGTGCCGGTGGCCCAGGGCGGCCGCAAGGACTGGGAGAACATCGTCACGTGCTGCATCCGGTGCAACCGGCGCAAGGGCGGCCGGACGCCCGAGCAGGCGGGCATGCACCTCATCCGGCACCCGCGCCGGCCCGAGCGTGCGCCGGCGCTGCGGATCACGATTGGACTGCGGCACACGCCCGAGAGCTGGCGCGACTACCTCTACTGGAACGTCGAGCTCGACGACGGGCCCTGAGGCGCCGGCAGCGGTTTCGTGCGATCCTGCCCTGACGTGACTGCAGCTCCCCGCCTGACCGCGCTCGAGCCCCGCTTTGCCCTGCCCGGCGGCCGCGTCACCCTGCGCGGCGGCCCGTTCGACGTGCGTCCCGACGCGCTCCCCGTCGTGCGGATCGGGGCGGTCGTGGCCCCGCTGTCCTTCGCGCGGCACGACACGCTCACGTGCCGCGTGCCGCTGGCAGCCGGCAGCGGGCGCCTGCCGGTCCGGGTCGACGGCATCGCGGGAGAGACGGCGTTTCTCGACGTGGCCGAGATCGTCGTGCCGGGCATCCACGCCGTGGACAGCCCCGCGCTGGATGCGGAGGGCCACGTCTACGTCACCTGCAGCGGCAGCCGCGGACAGCAGACCCCCGTGTCGATCTACCGGTGCACGGCGGATGGCCGTCGCGAGATCCTCGCTTCGGGCATCGCCAACGCGACCTCGCTCGCCTTCGACCCGCGCGGGCGCCTGCACGTCACGAGCCGGTTCGACGGTACGGTGTCGCGCGTCGACGCCAACGGCCGCGTCGAGGTCGTGGCCACCGACCTGGGCGTGGCGTGCGGCCTGGTCTTCACCAGCGACGCCACGATGTTCGTCGGCGATCGCAGCGGGACGGTGTTTCGGGTCGCCGCCGGCGAGGATCCGCGCCCGCTCGCCGAACTGCCGCCAAGCGTCGCGGCCTTTCACCTGGCACTGGATGCCGGCGAGCGCGCGTTGTTCGTGGCCGGCCCCACGCTTTCGAGCACCGACGTCGTCTATCGCGTGGGTCTCGATGGAGGCGTCGAGCAGTTCGCCGGCGGGTTCGGTCGCCCCCAGGGGGTGGCCGTCGACCGGTTCGGACGGCTGCACGTGGTGGAGGCGCTTGCCGGTCACTGCGGCGTCCATCGGGTCGACTCCGATGGCGGCCGGCGCCTGGTGGTGGCCGCGGCGGGTCTCGTGGGCCTTGCGTTCGGGCGTGACGGCGATCTCTGGCTCACCTCGAGCGACACGCTCTACCGGCTGTCGGGGTTCGACGTCTGACGGACGGCGTCCGGCGCCGCACCGGATCGCGTGATATACAATGTGGGTTTGGCCACCGGTCCGCCCGCGCCGCCATCGGGCGCGGGCCCGTCTCCGAGACCCATGACCCACGACTGGATCGCGGTGCGCGGTGCTCGCGTGCACAACCTCAGGGACATCGACGTCGACCTGCCGCGCGACCGGCTCGTGGTGATTACGGGGCTGTCGGGTTCGGGGAAGTCGTCGCTGGCCTTCGACACCATCTACGCCGAGGGACAGCGGCGGTACGTCGAGTCGCTGTCGGCCTACGCACGCCAGTTCCTCGAGCAGATGGAGAAGCCCGATGTCGACCTGATCGACGGGCTGTCGCCGGCCGTCTCGATCGAACAGAAGACGACGGCCGCCAACCCGCGCTCGACCGTCGGCACGGTAACCGAGATCTACGACTACCTGCGGCTGCTCTTCGCCACCGTGGGCGTCCCGCACTGCCCGCGCTGCGGCCGCGAGATCGCCGCGCAGTCGGTCGAGCGCATCGTCGATCTGGTGATGTGCGCGCCGAACGACGAGCGGATCGCCGTGCTCGCGCCGGTGGTGCGCGGGCGGAAGGGCGAGTTCCGCAAGGACCTCGCCGGCTGGCGCGCGAGGGGCTTCACGCGCGCGCGCATCGACGGCCGGCTGTGCGCGCTCGAGGACGACATCACGCTCGATCGCCGCCGCAACCACACCATCGAAATCGTCGTCGACCGGCTGACCGTCAAGTCGGGCGTCGAGCGGCGGCTGGCTGAGTCGCTCGAGGTGGCGCTCGAACTCGCAGACGGCGTCGTGCTGGTGAACGGAGCCACGGACGGCGACCAGCTCTTCTCGCGCAAGATGGCGTGCGTCGAGTGTGGTCTCAGCATTCCCGAACTGACGCCGCGTGCCTTCTCCTTCAACTCGCCCCACGGCGCGTGCCCCGAGTGCCAGGGCCTGGGCGCCACCTACGATTTCGATCCCGCGCGCATCGTGCCCGATCCGTCGCGATCGCTGCGCGAAGGGGCCATCGAGCCATGGGCACGCGGCGACGCCACCTTCGTGACGCAGGCGCTCGAGCGGCTGCGTGAGGTGTTCGGGCTCGACCTCGACACGCCCTTCGCGCGGCTGCCGAAGAAGTCGAGGGACCTGTTGTGGCACGGCGCCGGGAGCACGGCACGGACCGAGGGACCCGGCATTCGCGGAAAGCGCCGGCGCCCCCCGGGCGATCCGTTCGGCGCCGACTTCGAGGGACTGCTGCCGAACCTGCGCCGCCGCTACGACGCCGGCACGTGGGCCGAGCGCGAGCAACTGGAGGAATACCGCGCGCTGCGCACCTGCCCCGCCTGCGACGGGGTGCGCCTGAAGCCCGACAGCCGCAGCGTGCGCGTCAAGGGGAAGACCATCGGCGACTGCGTCGGCATGCCGGTCGCGACGCTGCTCGACGTGGTGAACGGCATCCGGCTGTCTCCGCGCGAGACGCTGATCGCGGGCCGCATCCTCCGTGAGGTGCAGGAGCGAGTGCGGTTCCTCACGCACGTGGGCGTCGGATACCTGACGCTCGGACGCGGCACGACGACGCTGTCGGGAGGCGAGGGGCAGCGCATCCGCCTGGCGACGCAGATCGGGTCGGGCCTCACCGGCGTGCTCTACGTGCTCGACGAACCGTCGATCGGGCTGCACCAGCGCGACAACCGCCGCCTGCTCGACACGCTGGTCCGGCTGCGCGACCTGGGCAACACCGTCGTCGTGGTCGAACATGACGAGGAGACCATCCGTTCGGCCGACTACGTGGTGGATCTCGGCCCGGGCGCCGGCGAGCACGGCGGCCGCGTGATCTTCCAGGGGACGCCGTCACAGTTGGCGCGAGTGACCGAGGGCTCGCTCACGGCGGACTACCTCAACGGCACACGGAGGATTGCGACGCCGGCCGCACGACGCACGGCCGACCGCGGGAGCCTGCGCGTGACCGGCGCGCGCGCCAACAACCTGCGCAACCTCACGGTCGAGTTCCCCCTGGGCCGGTTCATCGCCGTGACGGGCGTCAGCGGATCGGGCAAGTCGACGCTGGTGAACGAGATCCTCTACCGCGCGCTCGCCCGCGCGCTCTACCGCGCGAAGGACGAGCCCGGAGCGCACGACCGCGTCGAGGGCATCGCGCAGATCGACAAGGTGATCGAGATCGATCAGTCGCCGATCGGACGCACGCCGCGCTCGAACCCGGCCACCTACACCGGCCTGTTCACGTTCATCCGCGAGCTGTTCGCCATGGTGCCGGCGGCGCGG
The DNA here is from genome assembly GCA_039812685.1 of Vicinamibacteraceae bacterium. GTDB lineage: Bacteria > Acidobacteriota > Vicinamibacteria > Vicinamibacterales > JAFNAJ01 > JBDIBB01. The sequence continues at coordinate 16,261 of JBDIBB010000051.1, read as the reverse complement.
GCGCGCGGCTACAAGCCGGGACGCTTCTCCTTCAACGTGAAGGGCGGACGCTGCGAGGCGTGCCAGGGCGACGGCGTGATCGCCATCGAGATGCACTTCCTGCCCGATGTCTACGTGACGTGCGAGCAGTGCAAGGGGCGCCGCTACAACCGCGAGACGCTCGACATCGAGTACCGCGGCAAGTCGATCGCCGACGTGCTCGAGCTCACCGTCGACCAGGCGCTGCCGCTGATGGAGAACCTGCCGTCGATCGCCAACAAGCTCCGCACGCTCCAGCGCGTGGGGCTGGGCTACATCGCGCTCGGCCAGGCGGCCACGACGCTCTCGGGTGGTGAGGCCCAGCGCGTCAAGCTGGCCCGCGAGCTGTCACGACGCGGCACCGGCCAGACGCTCTACATCCTCGACGAGCCGACGACGGGCCTGCACTTCGAGGACGTCCGGAAACTGCTCGACGTGCTGGGACAACTGGTGGACCACGGCAATACGGTCGTGGTGATCGAACACAACCTCGACGTCATCCGGACCGCCGACCACGTCATCGATCTCGGCCCGGAGGGCGGCGACGACGGGGGACGCGTGGTGGCCACCGGTACGCCCGAGCAGGTGGCGCGGGTTCGTGAGTCGGTGACCGGCGCCTGCCTGCGCGAGGCGTTCACCGGCCGGCCGGCCCACGTCGCTTAGTCGTGCGTGGTGACCGTGCCGGACCGAGCGGGACCGGCGCGAGGCCAGCGGCGCCGGGCCGGCATTCGAGGTGTGATCTGGATTCAGTGGGCGGGACGTCTTGCCGGGCGACGATGGTTCGAGGCGCCGTCCGGGCCGCCAGGAGCTTCAGACTGTGGTTCCTGAGCCACGCTCGTCATCGGCCTGGCGTGGTCGAGAAGCCACATCACACGCATGAAGGGGAGGGGGCCCACTGATGACGCTGCACGTAAGTCGTTTCGATGCAATTGGTTGTATGGATGCAACGTGGCCTGTCGTGTCTGGTACGGATTTTTCTTAGCTTGAAGCGCCCGGCGTTGTCGATCCAGCGCCGGACCCTCATAGATGACTTCTCAGCGGACTCTTCGTCGAGCTATTTCGTGTGCCGGCATCGGACTGCATTCGGGGCGCAAGGTCACCCTGTCGCTCAGGCCGGCGCCGGCGGACTCGGGCATCCGGTTCAGGCGCAGCGACCTTGGCGGGGTTGAAATCCCCGCGAACGTCTCGCACCTCGCCGCGTTTCACTACGCGACGGGCCTCGCCACCGATCGGGCCTCGGTGGACACCATCGAGCACCTGCTGGCCGCGCTGGCCAGCCAGGGCATCGACAACGTGGTGGTGGAACTCAACCACCCCGAGGTGCCCATCATGGACGGCAGCGCGGCACCGTTCGTCTACCTCATCCAGGAGGCGGGCGTGCGGAAGCTGAACGTTCCCCGGCGTTTCCTGCGCGTGCGGCGTCCGCTGTCGCTCTCGCAGGGTGACAAGCGCATCGCCTTCTACCCGGCCGACGAGTTCAAGGTCACCTACACCATCGCGTTCGATCATCCGCTGCTGCGCCACCAGACCTATACGACGCGAATCGCCGAGGACGTCTTCGCGGAGGAGATCGCGCCGGCCCGCACCTTCGGCTTCCTGAAGGAGGTGGAGATGTTGCGGCAGCGCGGCCTCGCCCTGGGCGGGTCGCTCGACAACGCGGTGGTGCTGGGCGAGACCGGCCCCCTCAACACGTTGCGCTTCGACGACGAGTTCGTCCGGCACAAGGTGCTCGACGCGGTGGGCGACCTGGCGCTGGTGGGCTACCCGCTGATCGGCCACCTGGTGGTGGATCGCGGCGGGCACGCGCTGCACACGGCGTTTGCCGCGAAACTGCTCGAGGAACGCGATGCGTGGGAACTGGTGGAAGCGCCGGTGCCCGCTGGCGTTCTCACCCAGGCGCCGATGGGAGCGGCGGCGCCGGTCACGAGATAACCCTCGACGTCGACTCCCTCCCTCCGATGCGCCAGGCGGGCGGCGGCTCGAACCAACCGTCGCCCGCTTCGCGCGTACGCGCGCTGGCCCCGTTCAGCGCACGATCAGATCCCGCACGGTGACCTCCGATCCCGAGGTCTCGAACCAGTCGATCCCCTCGCTGACGAGGTCGAAGCGGAGCTGATAGCGGCCGGGCGCGGCGGGAACCGGGACGTCGATGGCGAGGTCGGTGCGCCCGCCGGCGGGCAGCGTGGCCGGCAGCCAGGCCCGCGCATGGTCGCGCTCGATCACCGTGCCGTCGTGGTCGGCCAGCTGCGCCCCGAGGCGCACCAGCCGGCGTCCGTGCGGCGACTGCGCCGGGAACGGTCGCTGGCACAGGTTCCGCACCCGGGTCTGCACGCGCATCGTTTCGCCGGCCTGGGCCTCGAGCGCCGCCCCGCGATCCACGCCCCGCAGTTCGACGCGCGCCCGCGGCGTCGCCCCCGGGATGGCGTTGCCGAGCCCGCTCACGTCCCAGATCTCGTGGAGGATCCGCGCGTGCGCGGGTTCGCCCGGCGCGAACCGCCGTGAGAAGCTGTCCTCTGGATGGTCGGTGATCTCCCAGCAGAGCCGGTCGACGCCGATCCCGGCCGCCATCTGTCGCGCCCGCTGCATCTCGCGGTCGCTGTCGTTCCACGTGAACAGGATGTAGCGCCAGTTGATGAAGGGCAGGGCCAGCCCGAGCCGGCGCTTCTCGTCGACCGCCGCGCGCAGGTGCGCGGTCGCCTTCGCGAAGTTGCCGCGCTGGCGGTAGCGCGCGTAGGTCTCCTGGGAGGCGCCGTCGATGGAGAACGTGATCTCGTCGATGCCCGATCGCACCAGCCGGCGCGTGCTCTCCTCGGTGAGTGCGAGGCCGTTGGTGCTCGTGTAGAGGTAGATCCGCGGGAAGCGGCTCTTGATGTACTCGCACATCTCCACGGCGCGCTTGTGGAGGAACGCTTCGCCGTAGTTGAAGAAGTCGACACGGCCCAACGCGGGGCCCGCCTCGTCGATCACCCGCGTGAAGAGGTCGAAGTCGAGCATGCCCGCCTGCCGCGTGCGGGCGATGCCGGTTTCCGGCGCGCAGCAGGCCTGGAAGCACGAGATGTTGCAGGCGGCCGTGCACTCGACGTAGAGGCGCGAGGGCAGCGTGGAGTCGGGCAGCGGCCGTTGCGGCGGCGCTTCGTCTTCGGCAAGCGGCAGCTTCAGCGGGCAGTCGCCGCAGAAGCTCGACCCGCCGCGGTTGAGATCGTCGCGCAGCGCGCGGATCGTCGCGCCCTGCCAGACGTCGGCGACGCGCTCGCGGCGTGCGTCGCCGAGCACACGCGTGCCGTACGGATCGGCGCAGCCGCACACGAGGCGCCCGTCGCACAGCAGGACGAGCGTGGACCAGGGCCACGAACAGGTGAATCGGGTTGCGAGGTGGTTGTCGGCCATCGGGACGCAACCATTCTATCCGGCCCGTTCGGCGCGCCCCGGTCCGGCGCCGTGGCCTGCGGACCGCCCCGCTGCGGGCCGCGCGGCCCGCGCCGCTCAGGCCTCGGTGTCGCCGGCGGCGTCCTGCGCGAGCCGGCGCATGTAGGCGCCGAGCCGCTCGTTCTCGTAGGTGACGGTGTTGAGGAAGAGGCTCTCGACCAGGTACGCGCGGCGTTCCCCGTCGGACATCTGGTCCACGATGCCCGCGATCTCGCGCATCATGTCCTCGAACGTCCGTTCCAGTTCCAGCCGCACCGTGACCTCCTCGTACAGCGTTTCGAGGATGGTCATGATGTCGCTGTCGAGCGCCAGCTCGGCGCCGCTGGTGGTCCTAATCGTTCGCATCGGCGCCCTCGAATGCCCTGATGGCCGCCTGTTCGTCGGCGTGGATGCCGACGAAGTTCTGGGCACCGGTCATCGTCAGCATCGTCTCGACGCGCCGCTGGACGCCACACAGCTTCACGGCGCCGCCGATCGCGCTCACCTGCCGGTAGAGATCCATGAAGCAGCCGATCGTGGCGCTGTCGATGTAGCCGACCGACGCCAGATCGACGAGGAACCTGCGGTCGCCGCCCGCGATGAGTTCCGAGGTCGTGGCCGAGAAGTCCGAGAGCAGCGGGTACATCATCCGCGACTCCTTCACGCGGATGACGACGATGTCCTTGATGCGTTCGGTGGTGAGGTTCATTCCGTCACTCCGGGTGCGGGCCGCCTGCCGGTCGTGGCGGCAGCCGGCCTGCGGCCGCGCCCGTGCCCGCGTCCTGAAGACGACGGACGTGCCGCGCAAGTTCGAGCCGGCCGCGATTGATCCGCGACTTCACGGTGCCTTCCGGCAGGTCGAGCTGGTCGGCGATCTCCTGGTAGGACAGCCCGCGGATGTCACGCAGGAGCACCGCCGACCGCAGCGTCGGCGCGAGCCACTCGAGCGCGCGCCGCAGCATCTCGCGCTGGTCGGCGAATTCCAGCGCCTTGTAGGGCGTCACCTCCCGCGACACCGGGAACAGCGTCCCGGCATCGACGTCGCGGTTGATGGTCTCCCGCTCCTTCCGCACGGAGCGGTAGTGATCGATGCAGAGGTTGCGGCTCACGCTGATCAGCCACGTCACGAAGTTGGCGCGGCGGTCGAAGGTGTGCAGCGACCGGAAGATCTTCAGGAAGATGTCCTGGGTGAGGTCCTCGGCCTCGTCGTGCTTGCCGACGAACTTGTAGGCCACGTTGAAGACCTTCCGCCAGTTGATCCGGACGATGTCCTCCCACGCGGCCTGATCGCCGGCCAGGCAGCGGGCAATCAGGTCGTCGGTCGTGGTGGCCGGCGCCGGGCCGGTGAACTCAGGGGACATCAGTGTGCTGGAGCCTTCGGCGGGACGTGCCGGATGATAACAAACGCGTTTTCGGGCGGTCAAACCGCATGCGGTGCGCGTCAGCCACCGCAGAGACGGGTCGGGGGGCGCCGCCTTCGACTTACAATACGCCGCACGCGCGCGACGCGCGAGCGGCGGGACATCCTCCACGCGACCCGATCTGGACCCATCGTGAACGGCTTTCACTTCCTCGACGGCACCCTGTGGGCCGATGGCGTGCGCGTCGCCGACGTCACGGCCGCCGCCGGCACGCCCTGCTACGTCTACTCGGCCGCCATCGTCGCCGCGCGGGCCGCCGCGCTGAAGGCGGCCCTCGACGGGGTCCCGCACGGCATCCACTACGCCCTCAAGGCGAACTCCACGCTCTCGCTGCTCCGCCTGATCCGCCGGCTGGGCCTGGAGGCCGACGCCAACTCGGTCGGCGAAATCGAGGTGGCGCTGCGGGCGGGGTTCATCCCCGGACAGATCGTCTTCACGGGCGTCGGCAAGACGCGGGACGAACTCGAGCGGGCCGTCGCGCTGGAGGTGAAGGTCATCAACGCCGAATCGGCCGGCGAACTCGATCGCATCGACCGGATCGCACGCGCCCTGGGCACGCGCGCCCGCGTCGCGCTGCGTGTAAATCCGGAGGTCGATGCGCGGACCCACCCCAACATCACGACCGGGCTCAAGCGGAACAAGTTCGGCGTCGCCATCGACGCGGCCGCCGGCATCGCGCGCGAATTCGCCGCGCGGCCGGGTCTCGAGTTCGTCGGACTGCACGCGCACATCGGTTCCCAGATCACCACGCTGGCACCGCTGCGCGAGGCGGCCGGGCGGCTGGCCGATCTGGCCCGGGACCTGCGCGATGCCGGGATACGCCTGCAGCACCTGGACGTGGGCGGCGGCCTCGGCATCGCCTACGAGGACGGCAGCGCGGTGGTGGACGTGGCCGACTACGGCCGCGCGATGATCGAGGCGACCCGCGGCCTCGACGTCACGCTCCTGGTGGAGCCCGGCCGCTGGCTCATGGGCCCGGCCGGAGCGCTGATCGCGCGAGTGGTCGACGTGAAGACCCATCCCGGCGGGCGCACCTTCGTCGTGCTCGACGCCGGCATGACCGAACTGCTGCGGCCCGCCCTTTACGGCGCGTTTCACCGGATCGTCCCGCTCGCGCCGCGCGCGGCCAGCCTGGTGTCGTGCGACGTCGTCGGACCCGTGTGCGAGTCCAGCGATACCTTCGGCGTCGATCGGCCGCTGCCGGCGCCCGAGGTCGACGACCTCGTGGCGGTGCTCGACACGGGCGCCTACGGCGCCGTGATGGCCTCCAACTACAACCGCCGGCCGCTGCCGCCCGAGGTGCTGGTCGAGGACGGGACCTGGCGCATCGTCCGCCGCCGGCAGACGATCGACGAGATGCTGGTGGGGGAGGCGTGAGCGTCATGCCGGCACGTGGCGTGCTCATCGCGTTCGAGGGGCTCGACCAGAGCGGCAAGGAGACGCAGGCGCGCCGCCAGCGCGAGCGCCTCGTCGCGGCGGGCCGCGAGGTGCTCGAACTCACCTTTCCCTGCTACCGCACGCGCATCGCACAGGAAGTCGCGAGCGCGCTCGCGGGGGCCAGACCCTACGCCCCGGACGTGCTGCAACTGCTCTACATCGCGAACCGGTTCGAGTACCGGCCCGACATCGAGGGCGCCCTCGCGCGCGGCGCGGTCGTCGTCTGCGACCGCTACCTCGCGTCGAGCGTGGCCTACGGCGAGGCGTCGGGGCTCGATCCGGACTGGCTCGCGGCGGTGCAGGCCCCGCTGCCGCAGCCGACGCTCACCGTCCTGCTCGACATCGCGCCGGAGACCGCGATGACCCGCAAGGCGCACGACCGCGACCGCTTCGAACGCGACCTGGACCTGCTCGGCCGGGTTCGCGCCAGCTACCTGAGGCAGGCGACGGCATCGAACTGGGTGCGCATCGACGGCGAGCGCCCGCGCGACGAGGTCGAGACGGCCGTTACCGCAGCCGTGATGGCACGGCTCGGGCGATGACCAGCGCCGAGACGTGCTGCGCCCCCGCCGACCTGAGCACCCGCGCACAGGCCGACAGGGTGGCGCCCGTGGTCCAGACGTCGTCAACCAGCAGGAGCCGGCATCCTTCGAGCGGCCGGCGCTGAGGGCCGCATCCGCGCGGCGATGGCCGTCCGCGCATCACGCCCCAGCGTGCGCGCCACGCCAGCGCGAACACGCCCTCGACACTGGCGCCACGCGCGTGCGCGTCGAGCGAGGCCTGCGGCGGCCCGTGACGGCGCCGGCGCAGGACCGGCCAGATCGGTCGCCGCAGATGGCGGGCCAGCTCGTGGGCCTGGTTGAAGCCCCGCCACCGGTGGCGCCGCCGGTGGAGGGGGACCGGGACGAGCGCATCGACGCCATCGAGCAGGTCCGCGTGCGCCGATCGCAGCAGCCCTCCCAGCCGGCCCGCCAGGCCATGGCGCCGCCCGAACTTCAGCGCGTGGACGATCTGGCGCAGGGTCCCGTCGTGCAGGCCGAGGGCCGCCGCGCGATCGAGATCGCGCAGCGGCGCGCGCGCACACAGCGCGCAGCCGGCCGCGTCCCCGCGCGTCGATTGCTGCACCGGCGCGCCGCACACGTGGCAGAGCGGCGGCGTGAAGAGTTCGATCGTCGCCCAGCACGCCTCGCAGACGGCCCCGCGCGTGGGCGCGGGCAGCCACCCGCGGCACACCGCGCAGGACGGCGCGAGACAGGTCGCAATCAGCGCATCGCCCCAGCCGGCGAGCCGGGTGCGACGCGTCGTGGCAGGGGAGTGGATCACGGCACGCCCATGGCCGGCGCGCACGCGGCGCGGCGGCGTCTCCCGGCGGCGCGCTCCCGGGCTTACGCCAGGTCGGCCTCGGTCACCGCCTGCAACGCCGCGCTGCCCCAGAGTCGCTCGAGCGAGTAGAACTCGCGCGTGTCCGGCGTGAACACGTGGACGATGAAGTCGAAGCCGTCGATGAGGACCCACTCGGCCCGGTCGTAGCCCTCGATGTGCAGCGGCTTCACCCCCGCCCCGCGCAGCACGTCCTCCATCGCATCGGCGATCGCCTTCACCTGCCGTGGGTTGCGCCCCGAGCAGATGGCGAAGAAGTCGGTGAACGCCGCGTTCCGGCGCAGGTCGAGCAGCGTGACGTCTTCGGCCTTCTTCGAGAACGCGGCCCGCAGCGCCAGGCGCAGGCTATCGGGAACCCCGGCGAGCGGACTCTCGGACGGTCGCTTGCTCACGATGTCACTCATGCAAGGAGACTGCCGCGGCGGACGGCTGGTAGAGGTGGTGTCGCTGAATGTGCCGCGCGACGGGAGCCGGGACGAGGTCGTCCACGTCCAGGCCTGCCGCGAGGCGCGCGCGCAGCGCGGTGGAGGAGACGTTGGCGGTGGCGGCCGCGATGAGGATCACGGCCGTTCCGGCGGCATCCGTGGAGAAGGTGCCGCCGCTGCGCTGGTCGCGCACGCGGCCGGCGAGCGCCGGGGTCCGGGCCAGCACCTCGTCGTGGCAGTGGCCGGGCCGTGACACGACGACGAAGTGGGCGGCGTCGAGCAGCCTGGGGTAGTCGAACCAGGTGGCAATTTCCGCGAAGGCATCCGAGCCGATGATGAAGAACAACTGCGAGGGAGCGAAGCCGGCGGCCCGCAGCGCGTCGAGCGTACGCACCGTGTAGGACGGACCAGCCGACATCAGTTCCAGGTCGCTGACCTCCAGCCCCTCGATCTCCTGCGCGGCGAGCGCCGCCATGGCGAAGCGGTGATAGCCGGAGGCGAGGGGCTGGGCGGTCCGGTGCGGCGGCACGCGCGAGGGCAGCAGCCACACCCGGTCGAGGCCGAGCCGATCCCGCGCGGCGGCGGCCGCGTCGATGTGGCCGCGGTGAATGGGATCGAAGGTGCCGCCCATCAGCCCCAGGCGCCCGGTCATGGTCATGACGACTCGATCGGGCCGGCCGTGATCAGCGGCGGCGCCGGGCGTTGGGCGACGTGGGCCCAGAGGGTTTCGAGCAGCGCCGGCAGACCCTGGCCCGTCACGGCCGAGATTTCGTGGAACGGCAGGCCGCGCCGCTCGACGTGGGCGCGCAGGCGCGCCAGGCGATCCGGCTCGTCGAGCGCATCCACCTTGTTGGCCGCCACGACCTGCGGACGTTCGCCAAGCGGCACCGACCCCAGCTCGGCGTCGGTGGGAAACAGCGCCAGCTCGCGCTGGATCACCTCGAAGTCGTCCACCGGATCGCGACCCGAGAGCGAGGAGACGTCCACCAGGTGGACGAGCACGCGTGTGCGCTCGAGGTGCCGCAGGAACTGGTGGCCGAGTCCGTGGCCGCGGTGTGCGCCCTCGATGAGGCCGGGCACGTCGGCCACGACGAAGCTGCGCAGATCGTCGAGACGCACGACGCCGAGGTTGGGAACCAGCGTGGTGAACGGGTAGTCGGCAATCCGGGGCCGTGCGGCCGAGATGCGCGAAATCAGCGTCGACTTGCCCGCGTTGGGGAAGCCGACCAGGCCGACGTCGGCCAGCAGTTTGAGCGTGAGGCGCAGCGCCCGCGATTCGCCGGGCAGACCGGGCAGCGCACGGCGCGGGGCGCGGTTGGTCGAGGTCGCGAACCGGGCGTTGCCCCAGCCGCCCTTGCCGCCGCGGGCGACCAGCAGCTCGACGCCGTCTTCCGTGAGATCGCCCAGCAGCACGAGGTCCCCATCGGGCGTGCGCTCGTGGATCACGGTCCCGATGGGCACGGGGATGAACAGGTGTCCGCCGGAGCGTCCCGTCCTGTTGGATCCCTCGCCGTGCCGCCCGCGCTCGGCGCGGAACGTGGGCGTATAGCGGAAGTTGACGAGCGTGTTGTAACTGGCGCTGGCGACGAGCAGGACCGACCCGCCGTGACCGCCGTCACCGCCGCTGGGGCCGCCGCGGGGCACGTATTTCTCGCGCCTGAACGCGACGCACCCGCGGCCGCCGTCGCCGGCCGTGACCTGGATCTCGACTTCGTCGACGAACATCGAGGAAGAGGCCGCCGCGGGAGGGCGGCCCCGGTGTCCGCGGCTACTCGGCGGGCACGATGCTGATGAAGCGGCCGCGCGCGCCGTGATCCTCGAACTTGACGATGCCGCCCACCTTGGCGAACAGCGTGTCGTCCTTGCCGAGGCCGACGTTGAGCCCGGGCTGGAATCGCCGCCCGCGCTGGCGGACGAGGATCGATCCGCCCGTCACCCTGTTGCCGCCGAACTTCTTGACGCCGAGCCGCTGCGACTGGCTGTCTCGCCCGTTGCGCGAGCTGCCCTGACCTTTCTTGTGTGCCATGACTCGTGTCCCTGCCGCGCTAGACCAGGATGTCCTGGATCCGCACCTGCGTGAAGGTGCTGCGGTGTCCCTTCGTGCGGCGGTACTGCTTGCGGCGCTTCTTCTTGAAGACCCGCAGCTTCTCGCCGCGCACCTCGCCGGCCACCACGCCCACCACGCGCGCGCCGGCCACGAACGGCGTTCCGGCGACGCACTCGCCGCCGTCGGTGCCGACCAGCAGCACCTGATCGATGGTGACCTGCTCGCCGGGTGTGCCGGCGAAGCGATCGACGTTCACCACCGCACCGGGGGCGACCCTCATCTGACGGCCGCCGCTCTTGATGATCGCGAACACGACTCGACCTCCTGCGCGGGCCCCACGCCGGGCCCCGCGCCACGCGCGAAAGCCCATGAGGATACCACGCGCGGACGATATCCGGCAAACGGCCCCACAACCCGACTCGCGAGCCCGGGTGCGGCCGCTGTCGCCGGGTCGCGCTCCGCGCGGCGTGGCCGGGCGCGGCGCCCGCGCCGTCCCGGCGCTACTTCAGCAGGACGCGCGTGCCGCGGATCTTCTGGGCGCTGAGCGTGTTCAGGAAGCTCGGCACCAGCCGGTCCATCAGTTCGAAGTACGAGGAGAGCGCCGGGGTGTTCTGCGCCGCGTTGTAGAGAACCTCCTCGCGGAACGACTCGGAATAGAGCGTCGTCCCGGTGCGGCCGTCGATGAAGATGAACTTCGGCCGCAGGATGAACCCCTTGCGCTCGAGGTAGGTGCGCACCGGCACCACGCGCCGCCGGCCGAAGGAGTCGTACACCTCCTGCTCCCGCGTGACGAAGCCCGACCGCTGGTGCGGCGTGAAGAGCACCGTGCCGGTGACGATGAGCGGGTTCTGGAACTCCTCGCCGATGCGCTTCCAGTAGTCGACGTTGGCGAAGACCCGCTCGTAGGACGCCAGGTCCTTCTCGTCGCGGATGTGCTCGGGCAACGCCGTGGCGCCGCCGGTCGTGCCGCCGTTGGCCTCGCCCGATTCGCCTTGCGCCACCTCGATCAGCGGCAGGACATCGGCCTCGATGACCCGGATGCTCGATCGGGTCCGCAACTGGCTGCGCAGCAGCCGAACGGTCTCGAGGTTGGCGTCGAGTTCGTCGGATCCGCCGGCGATGAAGCCGGCCACGAGCACGCGCTGGAACGCGGTGACGTCGAGCTTGGGCTGGATCGGCGTCTCGATCGGCACCTCGTAGAAGGTGGTGCAGCCGCCCGCCAGCAGCGCGGCGACGATCGTGCTAGCGCTCCTGAGGGCGACTCGTCCGGTCATTGATTTCCTTGAACAGATCGAAGTTCTGGCGGATCTGCAGGTTGTCGGGCTCGAGTTCGGTCGCGCGTTCGTAGGCCTGGCGCGCCCGCTGGAAGTCACCCGACTGCTCGTAGGCGATCGCCAGGTTGTTGAACGCCGCGGCGTAGCCGGGGTCGATCTGGGTGGCGCGCTCCCAGCGGTAGAGCGCTTCCTTCCACAGGCCCTTCTGGGCGACGGCTATGCCGAACTCGACCTGTGCCCGCGCGTCGGAACGCGCGTCGGCGAAGGCGGCCCCGGGCACGACTGCCACGAGCCAGACGATCAGGAGAACTCTCGTGGCCGACATGGTGTGTTCCGTTCCGACTATAAGCGACACCCCGCACCCGCGCAAGCAGGCAGGCGGGCTGGCCGTGCTATAGTCGCCGGCGAGGTCGGGCGATGCGGCATCCGGTGCCGTCGCGCCCGGCCTTCGTGCGTCAAGGCAGGTCGTGGGCGCGGCGCTCGGGGAGTGCTCGCGATGTTCGCCCACCTGCTGGATGCCGTTGCCATCTCGCTCGCCCCCGGCCGGCTGCGCTTCGCCGCCGTGCGGCGACTGCGCTCGCTCGATCGCTCCCACGATTCCCCACCGTTGACGGCGCGCCAGGCGCTTGGCGTCCTGCTGGAGGACGCCGGCGAGGCGGCGCGGCTGGCCTCCGGGCTGTCGGGGAGCGCAGCCCGTCTCCTGGATGGCGCGCTGCCGCGCGGGCTGCGCGTGGTCGCGTTCGGCGAGCCTGCGTACCCGCGCCTGCTGGCCGAGATCCCCGATCCGCCGCCAGTGCTCTGGATCAGGGGACTGCCCGACGTGCTGGCGCTGCCCGCCGTGGCGGTGGTCGGCTCACGGGCGGCGGGGGCCGAGGGCCTGCGCGCCGCCCGTGCGCTGGGCGAGGACCTCGCGTCGGCGGGCGTCGTGGTGGTGAGCGGGCTGGCCAGGGGCGTCGACGCCGCGGCGCACGAAGGGGCGCTGGCCTCGGGTCGGACCGTGGCGGTGCTGGGCTGCGGCGTCGATGTCGTCTACCCGGCCGAGCACGACGCGCTGGCCGCCCGGGTGGCCGAAACCGGCGCCTCCGTGGCGGAGTTCCCGCCGGGCACCTCGCCCAGGGCCCACCATTTCCCGCTGCGCAACCGCATCATCAGCGGCCTGAGCCTGGCGACGGTGGTGGTGGAAGCCGCCGAGCGGAGCGGAGCGCTCATCACGGCGCGGACGGCGCTCGACCAGGGGCGGGAGGTGATGGCGATGCCGGGGCTGGTGGCCGGCGGGCGCAATCGCGGCGCGCACCTGCTCATCCGCGACGGGGCGTTGCTGGTCGAGTCGGCCGCCGATGTCCTCGAGGCCCTGCGCCTGCTCCCGCGCGCCGATCCGCCGGCGGCGGCGCGCCCGGCCGTCACCGCGCCCGACGACGAGGTGCTGCGGGTCCTCACGCCCGGCGTTGCCGAGGAAATCGATGCGCTTGCGCGACGCCTGCCCTGGCCGGTTCCGGCGCTGCTGGCGCGGCTGTCGGCCCTCGAACTCGACGGCTGGATCGAGCGGCTGCCGGGGGGCCGGATCTTGCGCGTGGCACGAAAGTGGTAATGTGAGTTCCGTTCTTCGAGTAATCTTCGCGTTTTCATGGCCAAGCCTCTCGTCATCGTCGAATCGCCCGCCAAGGCCAAGACCCTTGGACGGTTCCTGGGAAGTGCCTTCACGGTCGAAGCCAGCTTCGGCCACGTCCGCGATCTGCCCGAGTCGGCCAAGGACGCCCCCAAGCACGTGGACAAGGAGGTGGGGCGGCTCGGCGTGGACGTCGACAACGACTTCGCGCCGCTCTACATCGTCCCGTCCGACAAGAAGAAGCACGTCACGCGGTTGCGCGCCGCGCTGAAGGGGGCGTCGGAGCTCATCCTCGCCACCGACCCCGACCGCGAGGGCGAGTCGATCAGCTGGCACCTGAAGGAACTGCTGAAGCCCGCGCGCACGCTGCCGGTACGCCGCATCGTCTTCCACGAGATCACCGAGGACGCGGTGAAGGAGGCGTTGCGCGAGCGGCACGACGTGAACGAGCCGCTGGTGCGGGCGCAGGAGGCGCGGCGCATCCTCGACCGGCTCTACGGCTACATGGTGTCGCCGGTGCTGTGGCGCAAGGTGCAGACGGGCCTGAGCGCGGGGCGCGTGCAGAGCGTCGCGGTGCGGCTGATCGTCGAGCGCGAAGAGGAGCGGCGGCGCTTCCTCGCCAGCGAGTACTGGGACCTGGAGGCGCGCATCGGAGGCGAGCGCCCGTTTGCCGCCACGCTCGTGCGCATCGGCGAGCAGCGCGTCGCCTCAGGACGCGACTTCGACGCCACCACCGGGCGGCTCTCGGGCCGTAACGTCCGGCTGCTCGGCCCCGACGAGGCGCGGCGGCTGGCGACGGAACTGGCCGGGCGGCTCCCGTGGCGCGTCACCAACGTCGAGGAGAAGCCGGCCTCGCAGCGGCCCTACGCGCCGTTCACCACGTCCACGCTGCAGCAGGAGGCCAACCGCAAGCTGGGATTCCCGGCCGACCGCACCATGTCGATCGCGCAGCGCCTGTTCCAGGGCGTTGAGGTGGGCGGCGGGCAGATGGAGGGGTTGATCAGCTACCACCGCACCGACTCGACGACGCTCAGCGAGAAGGCGTTGCGGGAGTCGGGACGCGTGATCCGCGAGCTGTTCGGCGGGGAGTACTATCGCGGGCCCAGGCAGTACCAGACGAAGGTGCGCAACGCGCAGGAAGCGCACGAGGCCATCCGGCCCACCGACTTCACGCTCACGCCGCTGGAACTGGAGCGGCGCGGCGTGCTCGACGCCGACGACCTGCGGCTCTACGAGCTGATCTGGAAGCGCACCATCGCCTCGCAGATGGCCGACGCGCAGTTGCTGCGCACCACGCTCGAGATCTCGGCGGCCACCGGCGACGGCACGCCGTGCGCGTTCACCGCCACGGGCAAGGCCATCAGGTTCGCCGGCTTCCTGCGCGCCTACGTGGAGGGCAGCGACGATCCGGCGGCCGAGCTCGGCGATCAGGAGACGCTGCTGCCGGCCTGCCGCGTGGGCGACCTGGTGCAGGCGGCGTCGGCCGGCGGCGCGACGCTGGCGCTGCAGTCGCTCGAGGCCAAGGGGCATGTCACCAGCCCGCCGCCGCGCTACACCGAGGCGTCGCTGGTGAAGAAGCTCGAGGAGGAAGGCATCGGCCGCCCGTCGACCTACGCGCCCACCATCGCCACCATCCAGCGGCGCGGGTACGTGTTCCGCCAGGGCAAGGCGCTGGTGCCGAGCTTCACGGCGTTTGCGGTCACCAACCTGCTGCGCAGCCACTTCACGGAGTACGTGGACGTGAAGTTCACCGCGAGGCTGGAGGAAGTCCTCGACGACATCTCCAACGGCGAGAAGAACTGGCTCGACTTCCTCCGCGAGTTCTACGACGGCGGCGGCAGCGAGGGACCGGGCCTGCGGGGCAAGGTGAGCGGCGCGGGCGACACCATCGACTACCCGGCCGTGGAGGTGGGCGCCGACCCGGTCTCGGGCGCGCCGATCGTGGTGCGCATCGGCCGCTACGGGTCGTTCCTGCAGCGGGGCGAGGGCGGCGACGGCAACACGGTGTCGCTGCCGGAAGACACGGCGCCGGCCGATCTCACGGTGGAGAAGGCGGTGGCGCTGCTCGAGGCGAAGGCCGCGGGACCGCGATCGCTCGGCGCCGATCCCGCCACCGGCCAGCAGGTCTTCCTGCTGACGGGCCGCTTCGGACCCTACGTGCAGTTGGGCGCCTCGCCCGAGAAGGGGAGCACGGTGAAGCCGCCGCGCGCGTCGCTGCCGGCGGGCGTCACCGAGCGCACCATCACGCTCGACGTCGCGCTGAAGCTGCTCTCGCTGCCGCGCCAGATCGGTCCGCATCCCGACGACGGCGAGCCGATCACGGCGAACTTCGGCCGGTTCGGCCCGTACGTGAAGCACGGCGACGAGTTCCGCTCGCTCGAGTCCGACGAGCAGGTGTTCACGATCGCGCTCGAGGCCGCCGTGGAACTGCTGCGGCAGCCGAAGCGATCGCGCGCGCGCCGCACGGCCGCCAAGACGGTGCTGCGCGAACTGGGGGCGCACCCGCAGTCGGGCGCCCTGGTGAAGCTGTTCGACGGCCGCTACGGGCCCTACGTGTCGGATGGCACCACCAACGCCTCGCTGCCGAAGGGCACGAAGGCGGACGCGATCACGCTGGAGGATGCCGTCGCGCTGCTGAAGGAGCGCGAGGGCGCGCCGCGGCGGGCGCCACGGCGGGGCGTGCGGCGGCGGGCAGGGTAGGACGCCTTCGCGGGGCCGTCTCGAGGAGTCAGGAGCCTCCAGGCTCCCGGGGTTCGCCCGCGAACCCGCGGACGCGCGGCGCCATCGACGACCATGATCCACGTCATCGGCGGAGGGCTTGCCGGGTGCGAGGCCGCGTGGCAGGCGGCGAGCCGCGGCGTGCCCGTCACCATCCACGAGATGCGCCCCGTGCGGGCCACGGCGGTCCACAAGACCGATCGCCTGGCTGAGCTGGTATGCAGCAACTCGTTCCGCGGCGACAAGCTCGACAACGCGGTCGGCCTGCTCAAGGAGGAGATGCGGCGGCTCGGCTCGGTGGTGATGCGCGTGGCGGACGCGACGCGCGTGCCCGCCGGCGCGGCGCTGGCGGTGGACCGCGAGCGGTTCGCCGAGGGCGTGACGGCGGCCATCGCGGCGCACCCGCTGATCACCGTGGTGCGGGAGGAGGTGGCAGGCCTGCCCGCGCCCGGGAGCGGGATGTTCCCGCTCGTGGTGGCCACCGGCCCGCTCACCTCCGACGCGCTCTCGGCCGACCTCGCGCGGCTGGT
>JBDIBB010000050.1:0-28179 GCA_039812685.1 Vicinamibacteraceae bacterium | reverse complement strand
CTTGCCGTAGGCGCCGGCGTTGGTCCGCCCCCACACGACCATCCGCCCCGGGGGCAGACCGCTGGCGAGTGCTTCGCCGGTCGCGCCAGCCGTCACCGTGCGTGTCTCCTGCCCGAGCGCCCCGGCGGCGCCAAGCGCCTCCACGGTCACCTCGCCGGCGGCTGGCGTGCCGTCGGGGGCTTTCAGCACCACGCGCACGTCGACCCTCGGCTCGTCCGCGATGTCCACGACGACGGCCTGAGGCACGCCGCTGCCGTCGCGCTCGACGATCTCGACGGCCCTCTGCAGCAGGCGGCCGCCGGTGACGTACTTGACCTGCAGGACCGCCTGACCGACGCCGACGCCGGACAACGTCACCCCGTCGCTGCCGGTCCGGCCGCCGACGGTCTGGGCCGTTCCGGCTGCCGTGAAGGTCAGCGCCACGTCGGCCACTGCGGGGACGCCGGTGTCGAGCACGGTGACGGTGACGTCGTTGGACGGCGGCAGCACGACGTCCACCTGGATCGCCGAGTTGGGCGAGGTGATGGTGCCCGCGTCCTGGACCAGGCCCTCGAGGCCCGAGTCCGACCGCGCGCGCACCGAGAACGTGCCCTCGGGTACCGCGAACACGCGGTAGCGTCCGCCCGAGATCACCTGCGCGTAGTAACTTCCACCGTCGGCGGCCTCGACGAAGACGTTCGGGTTCTGGACGGGCGTCGACCGCGCCTCGTCGAGGTACACCCAGCCGTGGACCACCGGCATGTCGAGCAGGACCGGGACGAACTCGCTGGTCGAGTCCGTCGTGACCGTCCGCATCGCCGTCGAGGTGAACGTGGTCTCGCCGTCCGGAGAGTAGGTCGCGACGAAGTCGACGTCTCCGGCGGGGGCGATCAACTGCATCTGGAACTCGCCCTCCTCGTCGGTCTGGACGACGGCCAGTGGCTGTGTCTCCGGATCGCCCTCGCCCGCGACGAAGACGCGGACCTCGGCGTCTGGAACGCCGACGCTGCCATCGCCCGCCTGCACGCGTCCGGAGATGTCCACCGCCAGCACGTCCACGACGATGTCGGCTCGCACGACGCCGTCCACGTTCGGCGCCTCCACCACCGTCAGCGGCCGTCCGGGCAACTCGACCGCGAACCGCATGCTGGGCACGGGGTACCAGTCCTCGGCGTAGGCGAACGCGCCGGCATCGTCGGTGTAGGTGCCGGGCAGCGCGTCCCAGTAGCCGGGTGGCGGCCCGACGACGCGGACGCTGACGTTGCGCAGCGGCGTCCCGCCGGTGGTCCGCACGGTGCCCTCCACCCGCGCCCGCGCAATCGGCACGGCCAGCGATACGGTGCGCGACTGCCCGGCCGCGGTGAAGACCACCGCCTTCTCGTCGCTGACGCTGTAGTCATTGGCCCAGTAGGCGCGAACGATGGCGCCCTCTGGCGGCACCGCGAGGCCGGTGAACGAGAAGCTGCCGTCGGCAGACGAGACGTACTGGGAGCCGATCGAGTCGAGCGTGTCGGCGCGGCGCGCTTCGACGACCGCGACCCACGGCTCCACCGGCGTGACACCGTCGGCCACCCGCACGACGCCGGAGACCGTGCCCGTGTAAAGCACCAACTGCACGTTGAAGGGCGCGATGCCGTCGTCGTCGGCCGGGACCACCGCCCCGGTGCGGGTTGCGAGCTTGGCGCTCGTGTTCGCGTCGTACAACTCCATCTCGAAGCTGCCTTCGGGCACGTTGATGAGATCGAGTTGACCGTTGACGTTCGTGATGCCCCTGTAGGTGAACCAGCCGTCGTAGCGGTACTTCGTGTAGACGTACACCCGCATCGGCTGACTGCTGGCGTCGGTGACGGTGACCCGCACCATCGCACGGGCGGGGTGCAGGATGTCGCGCGTGATCGTCTCGCCGTCGGCGGTGACCTGGCCCAACTGGTAGTCGATGTAGGCCGGCCCGCCGAGGTCGTACGGGTAGAAGGCGCGCACCGTCACAGGCTGGTTCAGCGCCGTGTCGACGCGCCAGATCGCGGTGGCCGGCGCCGAGCACAACGTGGTGAACGGCCCGTCGCCCGCCTTCCATTGGATGGAGCAGACGTTCGGCCGCGGCGTCGCCGCGGCGCCGGGCGACCTGTAGACGCCGGTGAAGGTGCCGAAGGGCGGGAACACCAGCGTCGGCGTCGCCACCTGGCCGTCGGTGTCGATGGTGACCACCTGGCTGGGCGCGCGCAGGGCGACGAGCGACAACGCATCGGCGTACACGGTGTAGTCGCCCAGAGTCAGGCCGGTGAAGGTCACCTTGCCGGCGCTGGCGCCGCTCGTCGGGATGGCAAGCGACGTGGTGCTGCCGTCGGGCCGCTGCAGGAACACCGTGCCGCCAACCACAGTGCCGTTCGTTCGCCGGGTCGTGACGGTGATCGTCCCGTTGAACGGAAACTGCAGGTCGGTGGTATAGCTCTGGCGCGGCGCCGCGAAGAACCGCGGCGTGCTGACCGTCAGCCCGTTGTAGGCGGCGGCCACCGTGATCGACTCGGGTCGGACATCGGTGCTGACGAAATCGCCGTTGGCATCGGTGGTGGCCGTCCGCTCGAACGTGCTGATCTGGCCGAGGTTCGAGCTGTTGGTGAGGCGCACGGCTGCGCCGGCGTACGGCGCGCCTGAGGGGAGCAGGACTCGTCCGCGGATCGTCGCGCCGTCGTAGAGCAGCGTCTTGACGTTGCGCGTGTTGGCGACAGGACCGGCCAGGGAGCCGTAAGCCACGAAGGCGGCGCCCTGCAGGTGCTGGCCGATGCTCTGGAAGTCGTAGCCATTCGAGGCGCCGGGCATCGGGACACCGAAGAACTCGGTGACGCCCTGCGGGCCGAGACCCTTCAGCTTCGAGAACGTGGATCTGTCCGGCAGCGTGGTGCTGAGCTGCAGGTTGCCGGACGTGATCTGCCCACCCGGCACGGGCGAGCCGTCCGGCCGCTCCGTGCGCACCTCGACGATCGCCGTCCCGGTGAAGACGACGTTCTGCGTGGCCGACGGCGTTTCCGGCGACAGCGCCACCGGTATCCAGTCGCTCATCACGCCGCTCTCGGGGTGCACGGCACGCAGGCTGCCGGACGCGAGCGGAATGGGCCGGTTGGTGAGCTCCGCAATCGAGAACCCGCCGGTGCTGTAGTTGGAGGACACGCTCCACTCGCGCGAGAACACCGCCACGTCGCTCCTGAACCGCACGGAGGTGCTCCCGGGCGTGCGGGTCGTGCCGTCACCCTCGTAGACCATGCCCACGATCGATCCACCGAAGGGCGGCAGCGGATCGATCGGGCTCGAGAGATCGGACGGTACGACGAAGTTCGCGGTCTGCTGGGCCTCGAGCGCGCTGAGCGCGCCGAGCGCCTCGGGCGCCAGGCCCGACAACCGTTCGCCAGACGCGGCGCCGGCCGCCGCCGACGTCTGCGGGGCCACGAAGTGCATCAGCGCCACGCGGCCGCCCGCGGGCACCGTCACCTGGCGCCACTCGTAGGCCACCACGTTGTTGCTGGTGGTGAGGCTGGCGCTGCCCACGCCCACGGCCGCGCCCGGCCCGCCCATCACGAAGGCAATCGGCGGGAAGTTGCCGACGAGGTAGGGATCGGCGGGGTTGTTGTCGTCGATCACCGCCCACACGTCGCCGGCGTCGATCGTGGTGTCTCCGCTCGAGCTGGCCACGACGCGCAACGGGCCGAAGGAGGAGCCGTAGTAGTTCGACAACTGCGCGCTCACGCGGACGTCCACCGTGATCGGGTCGGGCGATGGGTTCGCCAGCAGCTCCACCCACCGGCCGAAGTAGCCCCTGTCCGACACGTAGAGCTTGCGGGTGACGTTGATGCCGGCGATGCCGTTCTGCGTGACGGCGATCTCGCGCCGGCCATCCTCGTACACGCCCACCTGCGATCCGGTGAAACGCGTCGGCGTGCCGTCGCGCACGATGTCGAGCAGCATCGCCCCGGCATTGAACACGCTGGCGTTGCCGCCGGTCACCGAGCCATTGCGCTGCATCGTCCACGTCTGGCCGTAGGCGCCCTGCAGCGGCGTCGCCAGCGGCAGGCTGACGGCGCTGCTCTGCAGCACCACGTCCACCGTGATCGACTGCCCGTCGGCGGCGATGCGGCCCGTGGCTTCACCGAGCAGTTGCTGGACGCTGTTGCTGGCGGTGACGATGACGTCGCCTGCCGGGACGTTGGCCACGCTGTAGCTGCCCGCGGCATTCGTGGTGGCGCCGTAGCTGCCCCCGAACTCCGGCGTGAGGCTCTGGACCGTGACCGGAATGCCCGCCGCGCCGCCGCCCGGCGGCGGGTTGCTGACCGTGCCCGTGACCGTACCGAGGCCCACGTAGGTGAGCGTGCGCGACTCCTGCTGGCCGTTGGCCGTCAGCGTGACGTTGCGCGCCACGGCTCGCCGGCGTCCGCTGGCGTCGCTCACCAGCAGGTTCCAGGTGCCCATCTGTACGCCGGTGAACGAGAACGCGCCGTTGTCGGCGGCCGTCAGCGTCACTGACCGGTTGGAGTAGTAGCCCTGCAGCGTCACGGTACCCGACGGCGCCGGCGTGCTGCCGTTGGGCAGCAGCACCAGGCCCGTGATGGTGCCAGTCGGCTCGAGCGCCACGGTCACCGCACGCTGCTGCCCCGGCATCACGACGATGCCGTAGGCCGTGCCTTGGAGGCCGTTGGCCGAGGCGGTCGCCGTGTAGGTGCCCTCGTTCACCTGGTTGAACACCACCTGCCCGCCAGCATCGGTGGAGCCCGAGCGCGCGTCGAGGTAGTTGGCCTGGCTGATGGTCACGCTGGCGCCGCTCACCGGCTGGCCGTTGGCGTTGGTCACGGTGACGACGACCGTGCCCTTGCCGAGGAACGTGACGTTGGCGACCACCACGGCGCCGTTGGCCCCGATGGTGGCCGCCGTGCTGCCGCGCGACGCGGTGGACGTCTCCCAGGCGAACACCGTATAGCTGCCCAGCGGCACGAAGTCGAACCGGTAGCGGCCCTGGTCGTCGGTGGTCGTCGATCGGCCGGTGGACTGCAGCGACACGTCGATGCCCGGGCCGACCGGCGCGCCGCCGAAGCGCGTCACCAGGCCGGTGATCGATCCGACGGCCTGCAGCGCGACGTCGAGCGTCACCACCTGGCCGTCGGCGGTGATCTCGCCCGAGGCGATGCCCGACGTGTTCGACACCGCGTCGCGGGCGCTCACCGACACCTGCCCCGCGAACACGTCGTCGAAGCGGTACGTGCCGCCGCCCGCGGTCCGCGTGGTGCGCTGCGGCGCCCCGCCGAAGATGCTGGTCGCGCTGAGCGTCACCTCGACGTTGTCCACCGGCGCGCCACCGGCCGTGGTGACCGTTCCGGCGACGCTGCCGCGCGCGAGGGACGTGACGGTGACGTCCACCTCGGCCCCGCTTGCCGCGATCGCCGTGGCGGCGCGACCGCGCAGTCCGGTGCCTGCCTCGAACGCCTCGATGAAGTAGTCGCCGAGCCCGACCAGCGCGAAGGTGAACGCCGACTGCTCATCGGTGAACGTGGTGGCGACGAGTTCGCCCACGCTGGTCCCGTTGCGCCTGAGGAGCTGCACCTGGACGCCGGCGCCGGCCGGCGTGTCCGGCGGCGTCAGCCGCCGCACGTGGCCCGTGAAGGTGCCGGCCGTGATCAGCGGGATGTCGGCCAGGCCGAGGAAGCCGCCGGTGGTGTTCAGCGTGCCCTGCGCGAAGCCGATGCGCGAGGTGGCGGCATCGAGCACGCGCACGGTGGCCATCGAGCCGGTGAGGCCCTGTACCACGAACGTGCCGTCGGCCCCGGTGAGCGTGGTGAGCGTGTTGCCGCCGACCACGGTCACCTGCGCGCCGCCGACGGGCTCGAAGGTATCGGACACGACGCGGCCGCGCACCACCCCGCCCTGGACCGTGGCCGTCATCGTGGCCCGCTCCACCCCTGCGATGCTCGCGCTGATGGCGCTGGTGCCGCCCGTGACGCCGTCGACGTCGAAGGTGCGGTCGGTCTCGCCGGCCGCGAAGAGCACGAACGGCGTGACGATGACGCGACCGTTGGAGGCCGTGAGGTCGACGCGCACGCCGCCGGCCGGCGCGGGGGTGCCGAGCGAGAGCGTGAGCGTCTTCCGCTCGCCCGCGAGCAGCACGGTGGAGAGCGGCAGGGTCACGTCGCTCAGGGGCCGCGCCGTGAGCGTGAGGGACGCCGGGCTGCTGACGTTGCCCGACAGATCGATGGCGCGCGCCTCGAGTTGCAGCGTCGCGCCCTCCGTCACGCTGGCCGGCACGTCGATCGTGAAGCTCGCCGACGCGCTGGTGATCGGCGGCGAGATCGACTTCGCGTCGCTCACGGTGAAGGCGCCACGCCCGGTGAGCGTGATGCGCGAGACACCCGATTCGTCGGTGGCCTCGGCCACGACCACCACATGGCGCCCCGGCGTCATGTCGGATCGTCCGGTCGCGCTGACGAGCGTGATCGCGGGCGGCACGTTGTCGGCAATCGACAGCGTCACGCGGCCCGCGTCGCGCCGGTTGCCCGCCACGTCGATCGCATAGGCATCGAGGAACACGCGATCGGCGGGGCCGGCGAACGCGGCCACGGTGAACGTGAAGGAGGTGGCCACGCTGGCGAGCGCAGGATCGATGACGCGCACCTGGTTCAGCGACGCCACGCCGCTGGCCGTGAAGCCGATCTCGCGGATGCGGCCGGCGTCCTCGGCCACGACGATAGCGGAGACGGTCTGGCCCGGGCGCACGCGCGCGCCGCTGGTGGCGCCGGTGATGCTCACGGTGGGCGCGACCGCGTCGAGCACGCTGATGCTGACCGGCGCGGCGGCAACCACCTGCCCCTTGCTGTCGCGGGCAGTGGCTTCGATGGTGATGGTGCTGCCCGGCGCCGCATTGGCCGGCACGTCGAAGCCGAAGGCCTCCACGCGATCGGTGGCGGCAGGCGTCACCGCGCGCACGGCCGCGTCGGCCGCGTGGCCGGTGCCCGCGCGGTAGGCGATCTCCGCCACGCCCACGTCGTCGCTGGCGTGTACCGAGACGTTCACCCGCTGGCCGTTGGGCACGCTGGCGCCGGTCGCCGGCGCGGTGATGGTCACCACGGGCGCCTGGTCGGGCGTCACCGTGACGAACGTCGTCGCGAAGGTGGTGGCGCGGTTGCCGGAGGTGTCGGTGGCGAGCGCCGAGATCTTCACCTGATCGCCCGGCGTGCCGAACTGCGGCAGCGCGGTGAACGCGAAGGAGAACGGCACGGTCCGCACGGCCGCGACCGGCACGTCGTTCACGTAGTAGTCGACGACGGCCACGTCGGCGGCGCCCAGCGCGGCCGCGATCTGCTTCACCGTCCCCTCGATCACCGTGCTGCCGCCGACCGGCGTGAGCGCGGTGATCACCGGCGGGGTGCGATCGGTGGTCTGGAACGTGAGGCTCTGCGCGGGCAGCGCGTTGCCCGCCAGGTCGAAGGTCCGCGCGAGCTGCACCTGGTAGATCGTCTCGTCGGCGAGCGGCCGCGCCGGCGTGAACACGATCACCGTGTTGCCGAACAGGTAGGCGGTGGTGCCTTCGAGCGCCGTGGCCCCGGCGAGCAGCGCGATCGGGTTGCCCGCATAGCGCGACGGGTCGATCGGCTCGGAGAACTTCAGCCGGATCACCGTGAAGCTGGTGACGCCGGAGGCACCGGCCGGTGGCGTCGCCTCGATGAGCGTGGGCGGCGTCACGTCCTCGGTGGCGAACGAGGCGGAGAAGGGCGCCGCCATCGCCCGGCCCATCCGGTCCTTCACGCCGTCGATGCGAAGCGTGTAGAGCGTCTCGGCCGTCAGGTCCGAGAGCGGATCGAAGGTGAACGTGCGCTCGTCGGCTGCCGGCGTGATCACGCCGGTGACCGGGCCGGCCGCGCTCGACAGCGTGAGCGTCTGCGCGTTCACCGTGCCCAGGTCGACGACCTCCGAGAAGACGACGGTGAGCGTGGCGCCGCGCGCCACGCCGGTCGCGCCCGAGCCGGGGGTGGTGGAGACGACGGCCGGGGGCGTCTCGTCGAGCACGATGTCGCCGAAGTCCACCGGCGTGGCCAGCGTGCCCGTCCGCCGCGCCAGGCCCGGCCCGATTGGGTCCTGCAGCGAGAGCGTGAAGCTGCCGAGCGGGACCGCGCCGAAGCTGAACGATCCGTCGGCGTCGGTCTCCATGAACAACCGCCGGCTGCCCGAGGCGAGGCTTGCGACGATGGCCGAGGCCGGCGCGCCGCCAGCCGTCAGCACGCGGCCGCTGACGCTCGCCGTCGGCTGCAGCACCACGCGCAGGTCGTCGCGCGACTGCCCGCCCGAGAGCACGTCGCTCACGCTGCCCTTCAGGCCGGTGAGCGTGTCCTCGGCGGTGATGGTGAAGACGCGGACGGGCGTGCTGGCGAACGTGAAGCTGCCGTCGGGGCCGCTGCCCACCGTGCACGGGCTGCACCCGAGCGCGGGGGTGCCCGAGAGCGTCACCTGGACGCCGGCCTTCGGCGTGACGCCGTCGGAGCCGAACACGTGCCCGCTCAGCGTGCCGATGCCGCCCAGGGCGATGAGCACCTGCGCGTCCTCGTTCTCGAAGAGCACTTCCGACACCGCGCGGCCCGCGCCGCCCGAGCCCTGCGCGACGGCGTCGACGGTGAAGCGCCCGAGCGGCACGTCGTCGAACGCGAAGCTGCCGTCGCCCTGCACCGACGTCGAGCGTTCTGCGCCCGCCGACGCGCGCAGCGTCACCACGGCCGTCGTCGCCGGCTGCCCGTTGGCGAGCGTGACGACGCCGCTCACGCGGCCGAACACGGCCCGGCTGATCGTGGCCAGCAGGGTGACCTCGACCAATTGCCCGGCCCTGGCGATGGCGCCCGTCGCCGACGCATGGCCGACGACGTCCGGGTTGTTCGCCGAGAGCTGGAAGGTGCCGACGCTGGCGCCGGGGAATGAGTAGCCGCCATCTACGCCAGTCGTCGTGATCAGCGTCGGCAGCGAGCGACCGCTGGGCGTCGTCTGCGACAGCTGGACCCGCCAGTTCTTGAGCGGCGCGAGCGTGCCGGCTTCCACCAGCGTGCCGCGCAGCAGGCCGAGGGCGTCGAGCCGGAAGTTGGCGGCGAGCACCTGCCCGTTGACGTCGATCGATCCGGTGAAGCGGCCGCGGGCGCCGGTCGTCGGCTCGAAGGCCTCGGCCTCGATCGGGCCCAGCGGCAGGCCGGTCTCCGCGAACGCGCCCTCCTCGCTGGTGAGCGAGAAACCGATCAGCCGCGCGCCCTGGCTGAGCACCACCTGCGTGTTGGCCGCCGGCGTGCCGTCAGCCCTCAGCACGGTGCCCTCAATCGCGCCCGTCTGGTCGTACAGGTACACGTTGACCGCCGCGGTCTCGCCGTCGGCGGCGATCGCGCCCGAGGCGCGGCCCTGCGCGCCGTTGCGCAGGTCGAGGGCCGACACGACGAACTCGCCCTCGGTGAAGTTCGGGAAGCTCACCAGCCCGTCGGGCCCGGCGGTGAACGTCTGCGCCTTGAACGGGAAGCAGGACTGGCGCACCTCGACGCGCGCGCCGGGAATGGGCGTGACGGCGTCGCTGCCCTTCACGGCAACCGCAATCGTGCCCAGCCCTACCAGCCGCATCGTCAGGTCGAGGCGCTCGCCGGCGCGGACCGTGCCGCGCAATTCGCTGGTGCGGCCGGTCGCGGCCTCGTCGGCCGTCAGTGTGAACGGACCGGCGTTGACCAGCGGGAACACGAACTCGCCGCGGTCGTTGGTGACGACCGTTTCATCCTGGATGCCCTGCGGCACCGATGTGCAGCTCGACTCGCCGCTGGCGCCCTCGGTGCAGAACACCTTGACGGCGTTGCTCTTGAACTTCAGTTGTACGTTGGCCGGCGCCGGCGTCGCGCCGTCGGGCAGGTAGAGCACGCCCGCGATCACGCTCGTGGGCTGCAGCCGCAGGTCGACGCGCACCTCCTGGCCGGGTGTTGCGATCTGGCTCTCGAACGTGATCGGGTCGGGACTGAACTGGCCGAGCGCGCGCAGCGTGAAGGGCCCGACCAGCAGGCCATTGAACGCGAACTCGCCGGTCTGCGGGTTGGTGTCGACGATCTGGAAGTTCTGGACGAACTCGTAGCGGATGGCCACGCGCCCGCCGGCAATCAGCAGACGATCGCCAGAGATGCCGACACGGGCCGCGAGCCGCGTCACACCGTCAGCGGCGCTCACGCTGCCGCGCACGCGTCCACCGGCGCCGCGGAAGCGGATGTCCTGGCGCAGCGACTCGCCGTTGTAGCGCAGGGTGACGTTGGCGAAGTTCCCGTCGCTGAAGTCGGATCGGAACGCCGACAGCGTCCACTGGTCGATCGGCAGGCGATCGATGACGAACCCGCCGTTGCTGTCGGTGACGGCCTCGCCGGCCACCTCGAGTCTGCCGATCTGCTGGCGGAACGCGTAGACGGTGACGCCGCCGACCTTCGTCACGCCGTCGGGCGCGTAGACGACGCCCGTGATGCGGCCGAGCGACGGCAGCACGATGCGCACGTCGACGATCTCCCCGGGGCGGGTGACGTCGATCGTGGCGCTGCCACGGGCGCCGAGCGCGTCGCTCACCGCGACGATATCGCGGCGGCCGATGGGCACGTCGGGCAGCGTGAACTCGCCCTGATCGTTGGCGACGACGAGGCTGAGACCGCCGCCCACCCTGGCACCGGCCACGGCGATGCCGTCGGCATCGACCACCGTGCCGCGCACGACGCCGAGGCCGCCGGCGAGCACCACGTTGAGCTCGCGCGTCGCGTCGGCCGGCAGCAGCAGCCGCGTCTCGCCCTGGCTGAGCCCGCCCTGGTCGATAGCGGCCACGCGGTACTCGCCCGCCGGCAGCTGATCGAAGCCGAACCCGCCGGCCTCGCCTGACACCGCCGCGGCCACGGCGCACTCGTAAGGTTCGCCCGTGCCGGTCGGTGGACAGCGCACGCCGGCCTGGCTGCGGTTCTGGTAGTAGGCGTAGACCGTGACGCCCGGCGCGGCCGCAAGCGTGACGTCTCGGAGCACGTGGCCCCTGACGGCGCCGTACCTGATGGTCACGCCCTCGGGCGTGCGCTGGCCGAACAGCGTGAGGTCGCGCGTGAGGATGGCGCCGGCGAACGGGACGAGGTCGCTGATGGCCGTCTGCGCGCGCGCGGTGGTGTTGACGGCCTCGATCAGCACGTTGCCGACTGGCACGCGGGCAATCGTGAAGCTGCCCGTGGCGTCGGTGGTCGCACCGAACTGCGCGTTGTCGGTGAGGCTGGTGACGCGCACGGCGGTGAACGCCAGCGGCGCGCCAGACTCGTCCAGCGTCCGGCCGCGCACGGTGCCGCGCCCGATGAAGACGATGTCGACGTTCAACCGCTGCGCGGCGCGCGTGACCTGCAGCCGCACGGTGCGCGGCAGGTCGGTCTCGGGATCGAAGGCGATCAGCTTCACCGCGTCGGGCCCGACGGGCACGTAGTCCCAGCCGAACCGGCCGTCCGCGTCGGTGACCTGCTCGCTGATGCCCACCGTCGCGGTGCCGCTGCCGCAGTTGAACTCGTACAGCATGCGGACGCGGGCGTCGGCCACGGGCTTGCCCTCGGCCGTGAGCACCCGGCCGCTCAGCACGCCGGCCTGCTCGGAGACGGTGGCCTGCATGGGCAGGCTCTGCCCGGCGATGGCGTGGCCCGCGCGGTCGGCAGCGCCGGTGACGGTCACGGCGCGCGGCACGAACGGACCCAACGGATCGCGCAGCGCGAGGTAGGCCACGCGGCGGCCGGGCTGCAGGGCGACGCTCACCACGCGGTTGCCCTCGGGCAGGAACGCGGTGATGTCACCGGCCGGCCGTCGATCCTGCACGCTCGCGGGCGTGACCTCCTCGCTGAAGAGCACCGCGACGACGCGTCCGGCCGGCACCTTCCGACCTTCGTCCGCGCAGCCCACGAGGTCGGCGGCGGCCACCTGCCGCACGCCCAGCACCGCGGGCGGCGGATCCACCACCGCCGCGTCGGCCGTCGGCGCGGGCGAGCCGCCGGTGACGGGAGCCTCGCCGTCCACGCGTTCCACGCGCAGCCGCACCGGCGCATCGGCCGGGAAGTCGGCGACCGGCACCTCGTCGAGCGCGACGTTCTCGAAGACCATTCGCCGCAGCCCGTCCGCGGTGGGCACGACCAGGCTCAGCGTGTAGCGCGCGTCGGGCGCAGCGTCGGCCCGGCGCGCGAGGCGCACGACGTACTCGGGCGCCCGCGGCGTGACGATCGTGGCCAGATGCGCGGCCACGGCGCCCGACGCGTTGCGCAGCGCCGCGACCTCGCCGAAGGCAATCGCCTTGGTGAGCTTGTCCTCGCGCGGCTGGCCACCGAGCGTGGCGCCGGCCGGGTCGAGGATTTCGAGATCGACCGGCGTGGCGCCGCCGCCCTGCCCCGCGACCAGCACCGAGACGTGCGGTGCGCGCGAGGTGGCCTGCTCGGCCAGCGCCTGGTGGAAGGCCGCCGGCCCGGCATCGAGGAGCCGCGCTGACAGCACCGATGCGAATGCGCCGGCGAGCACGTCGCCGCGCACCGACCGTCGGCGCAGCAGGTCGAACCCCTCGTAGTCGCGCTCGATGAGCCCCTTCAGTTCGGCCTCGCGCGGCAGGTCCAGCGCCTCGCCGATGCGCGCGTAGTCGCTGCCGGCGAAGTCGAACCACAGCGTCCCCACCGCGTCGGGCAGCGGCTCGCCGAGCGACACGCGCATGCCGGCCTCGGCGAGATCGATCGCGCGATCGATCACGAGCTGCTTCGAGAAACGGCTCAGATCCTTCGGCACGGCGGCGGGCGGCGCGGTGGCGAGCGCCCACGCGCGGCCGAGCAGGCCCAGCGCCGCGTCGCGCAACTCCTTCGGCAGGGCGCTCGCCTCGGCCGGCAGCACGAGCGACTCGGGCGAGAGCGGGATGCCGAGTTCGCCCACGGCCGTCTTGAAGGCGAAGCGTCCGGCGAGGTTGCCATCGCCATCGAGCGTCGCGGCGGTGACCTTTCCGGTGAGCGCCGAGATGAGCGAGAAGCTCACGGTGGCCGCGTCGCCCGGCGCGATGGCGTCGATCTCCTGCGTGGCGTCGCCCACCAGCCGCGCGCCGGCGATGTTGCGCGGGTAGAGGTTGAGGCTCACGAAGTTCGCGGGCGATTCCGACGTGTTGGTCACCGTCACGTCGAGCGTGTACGGCTCGCCGGCGTTGACGATCTCGGGATGCGTGAAGGTGAGCGTGAAGCGCGGGTTGCGCACGTTCACCATGCCCGCCGCCCGGCCCTGGATCGGCACCGGCCCCACGGGCAGCCCCTCGAGCGTTGCCGCAATCGTCATCTCGACGACGTGGCTGCCCTCGCGGCGGCCCTCCACGAGGAACTCGGCGTTGCCGGTCTCGCCCGGCGCGATCGTCGTGATGTCGTCGGCGGTGCCCAGCGCTCCGTCGGGCCCGGCCTGTGTGATGGCCTTGATGCGCGGCGTCTCGCCGGCGGTGGTGCGCGCCATCGCGAGCGGGTCGTCGGGCGTGCCGGCCACCTCGTCGTTTCCGGTGGGCAGCAGGATCGTGGCGGAAAGATCGCGTACCACGAGGTTCGACCCGGCGGGCGCCACGTTGCCGACCATGAGCAGCACGCTGAAGAACTGGTTGAGGAACCCGATGTCGCCCGGGATCACGATGACGCCCGGGATGGGCGGCACCACGAGCTGCTGGCCCTGCGGGGTCCTGGGCGGCTGCAGGGTGAAGCCCACCACGCTCAGGTTGGGCACCTGCGTCTGGATGCGCAGCGTGTCGGGGATGATCGTCTTCAGGTCGTGCAGCTGCGCCTGCGTGGATATGCTGCCCAGCGTGGCCGTCGGGTCGTCGGCGTCGGCGGGGCCGCGCAGCGTGGGCAGCACCACGGGGAACGAGATCGGGATCGCGGGGCCGTCGGCCACCGCGAACGCCGCCGTGAAGTTGTAGGCCTGGAAGTTCGACTTGTCGAAGACGATGCCGCGCTCGCGGATCTCGTCGGCGGTGAGCGGCCGGGCCGTGATCTGGGTGACCAGCAGCTTGTCGATCACCTCGATCTCGACCTGTTCGGGCGATCCGTGGAGCAGCACCTCGCCGCCGCTGACCAGCCGGATGTTCTCGAGCGTGTGGATGCCGGCGATCTTCAGCGCCGGGATCTGGAACGGGGTATTGGGCCGCGTCACCAGATCGAGCGGGCCCGAGAGGCTCGGGCCGCGCAGCGTGGCGCGCACCTCGGCGTCGGCCGCGAACGGCGGCACGGCGCCGGGGTCGGTGGGCGCCTGCAGGAACACCGACACGATGGTGGCGATGTCGCGAGGCACCACCTGGCGGGCGGGCTCCACCTTCAGGCCGAGCCCGTAGACCGTGATGTCCTCGCGCGCGAGCACGCGCGAGGCGGGCGGATCGGCCCACGCCGCCGCTGGCGGGAGCGAGGCGAGGGCCGCCAGCAGCAGCGGCAGGCGGCGGAGCGTGCGGGTCGTCATGGCGAGGCGGGGGGCGCGTGCGGTCATGGTCGCCTCCACCTACTGCACCGGGTTGAAGGAGCCCTTGGTGGCAGGTCTCCTCTGGAAGTCGTTCGGGCTGCTGGTGTCCGCCGTGTGCGGCACGCGTGCGACCGCCTCGTCGGCGGCGCCGATCGGGGCGCCGGTCACCGTCATCGCGTCGATGACCGTGCCGAGCGGATCGAGCAGCTCGAGCGTGGCGAGCGGCGCCATGGGGCCCGGCGCGTTGAGCACCAGCAGGCCAAGCGCCTCGAACACGTCGCGCGTCCCGGGGAACGTGGGCCCGATGGGGACCGTCGTCGTGCCCCCCAGCGCGTCGGTGAATCGCAGTGACCACTGATCGAGCAGCGCAACCGGGCCGGAGAAGCTCACCTCCACCCATTGATCGGCCGCCGTGACGGCGCCGTCGCCGTTCCAGTCGGTGACCGGCACCGTTACCACCTCATTGATCGTGACCCTCGGCAGCTGCCCCGCCGCTGGGGGTGGTTCCACCCACACCCACGGGCACGTCGGACTGCCGAGCACGCAGGCGCCGGGTGACGTGTAGACGTGGTTCGCGAGCACGCCGGTCATCTGCGGCGCCGGGATCGTCACCGGGAAGGAGACGACCCCACCGGCCGCCACGCTCACCGGGAACGACTGCGTCGAGCCGAGCGGGGCGCCGTTGGCCAGCAGGTCGTCGCTGATGGTGACCGCCTGGTCGGTGGAGGTCGCGTTGATGGCGAACACCCGGAACCCGACCGTCTCTCCCGGGCGGTAGATCCGGCTGGTTCCGGTGGTGACGCGCTTGACGAGGCACACCGGCGCGCCCGCGCCGCAGCACTCGACGAGGATCTCCGCGTCGGGATCCCTGGCCGTGCCCATGCCGCTGATCGCCACGTCGGCCGAGTACAGGGTCTGGGCGGCACTGCTCGCGCGCCGCACGATGCGTGCGTCGAAGTAGGTGCCCGTGACGGGCACGACCTCGGCCACGGCCGGGTCGGCCACCGCATAGCTCAGCTGCACGCCCGGCGCCTGGGTGGGCACGTCGAACCCGACGCGTGCGTCGGCCAGGCCGACGGTGCAACTGGTCGTATCGCCAGCCGTTGAGCACGTGGGCGCCAGCGCGTCGAGATCGAACTCGAGGTGGAAGTCGACGCCGCCGGTGGTGAGCGCGAGGTTCACGCCGCCCTGGCCGGCCGTGTAGCCGCCGGGGATCGCGCGCTTCAGCGTGCGGTCGGTGTCAGGCGCCGTCAGCGAGAGCGACAGCGACGCCGAGGCGTTCAGGCGCGCTTCGCCGAAGGTGCGGACGAGCGGCCCCTTCGCGGGGTCGGTGTTGCACGTGAGGATGCTGGTGTGCGGCCTGATCGTGGCCCGCTGCAGTTGCGGCAGCACCCACGTCAGCACGGCATCGTCAGCCCGGCCCAGCGGGCCGAGGTCCATCGTGCCCTTCACGAACGTCAGGCCTGGCGCCTGTGACGTGATGCGGCCGTTGGGCGTGCCCGGCTCGACGCGTACGACGGGCTCCATGGCCTGGTAGGAGACCACCTGGTTGAGCGAGGCCTGCGGGTTCGCGTCCGTCAATCGCCGCAGCACGTCGGCCATCGCCTCCGCGCCCTGCGTCGGATCCCACGCCAGCATCAGCAGCACGCGATCCAGGGCGGGCCGCAACGCCTGGATGAACGTGCGGATGTCGACGCGCCCCGGGCCGCCGAGGAAGGAGAACCGCGCGTTCTCGACCGAGATGGCGCCCGCGTCGCCCACGAACGGCGTGCCGGCGATCGTCGACACCTGCGGCGCGGTGAGCAACAGCGGCGCGTTCCGCGACCCCGGCAGCGCCGCGGCGGCGAGGCTGGGCAGCGTCACGCCGGACGTGAGCCGTGAGGTCGGCACCAGGTCGATCTCGTCCAGGGCGAAGCCCGCGATGACGAGCGTGTAGCTGGACACGAGCCCCTGGTAGCGGCCGCGCACGAGGTTGACGCCGCAGCCGGCGATCGTGAGCACCCCACCCGGCCCCACCGACACCGCGGCGATCGGGATGCGGCTCGGCAGGTTGAGCGCGAGGCTGAGGTCTTCGCGGATCTGCTCCAGCGTGTTCATCAGGTCGCTGGAGGCGGGCACGGCAGCCTCGCCCCATTCCCACGTGGTGTTGGGGTCGGCCGTGACGTTCTGCTTCGGGGTCCCGTCCACGGGGTCGTAGACCAGTTCCAGCGGCCGTGTGCCTGAGCAGGTGACCGAGGCGACGACCGGCGGGGACAGGTCCAGCCTCGGGTCGCCGCAGTCGATGACGACCCGGCTCGCCGGCGTCGACCTGGTCCCGATCAGGTCGATCTGCGCGCGCGAGGAGATCGTCGACTCGCCGCGCTTGACCGCGGGCGAGGCGGGCTTCAGTTCCTGCTTGAAGACGAGATCAGGGAACCCGCGCCCGAGAGCGACCTTCGTCGAGTCGCCCAGGTGGTAATCCAGTGTGTACGGGCTGAGCCACTGCAGCCCCGGGGGCAGGATCCGCGAGGCCGGCACGTTGGGCAGCGGCAGGCGCACGATCCAGTCCTTCAGCGTGAGCGTCTTCGCGGCCGCGTCGACGGCGACGTCCCCGTAGAAGCGCACCGGGCTGTCGCCGGCCACCCTCTGGGCGCCGCCCTTCCCGAAGAGCGGCCACGAGGCGGCTCCGCCAGGCAGGACGAGGTTCAGCGCCTTCAGGACGTCGGCGCCAGCGGTTCCCGCCTCGAGTTCGATGGTCCCGCCGCCGAGAAAGAACAGCCCGTCGGTGCGCACGAGCGCCGGCTCCGTGCACCGCGTGATGGGGATGATCCCCGGCAGCGGGCTGGGGCTGCCGGCCGGCGTGAACATCGCTCCACCGTCGGCACGTTCCAGCATGGCCGCGTCGAGCCGTGGCGCCGAGAACACCAGCACGTCGTCGGAGCCCTTCCCCCAGCGTCCGAGGTCGAGCGTGCCGCTGACCTTGGTGAAGCCGGGGTTCTGCGCCTCGACCAGGCCCTGGAACCAGGCGTCGCTGCCGGTCCTCGACGTGATCGTCGCCACGTTCGGATCGGCCGACTTCACATCGTCGAGCAGTTGCACGAGCCCCACGCCGGCGGCGCGCTTCGCGCCGTGGATCAGTACCGTCGCCAGCAGCCCCGCTCCGCGCGCGCCGAGGTTGAACGCCTTCCCGACGATCTTCGTCGCGCCGCTCTCGGCGAACGGCTTCACGAAGTCGAGCAGCGCACTCGCCCTCAGCTCGCCCCTGCCCAGGTACTTGAAGGTCATGTCGGTCAGCTGGAGCTGGCCGATCCTGGCGAAGGCGTTGTACTGGCCCGAGCCCGGGAACAGCACGAACGGCGGGTTCTCGAGCGAGAACGCCTTGGTGATCATCGTGCCCGCGAGGTTCAGCTCGGGTACCGGCTCGAGGTCGATCCCGTCGAGCTGGAAGCCCGCGAGGATCACGGCGAAGTTCGAGGTGGTGTCTCCGCGCCGCGCGCGCAGCACCTGGATGCCCGCCTCCTCGACCTGCAGGATGCCGTTGACCACCTTCACCTTGCTGGCGGGAATCACCTGAACCGGGATGGTGACGCCGGCCTTCTCCGACAGCTGCTGGATCAGCGTGTTCAGGAGCGACGAGACGTCCGGCATCCCCGGAATGGCGGGCACGCCAGGCCCGCCGCCCGGCAACGGCAACCCGACCCTGCCGTCGGAGGAGCCGCCCAGCCAGTCGAACTGCGTCTGCGGATCGGTTGCGACATCGGTCGTGACGCCCGTGGGCGAGCCACCCAGCGTGAGCCAGACCGACAGCTGTTCGGTCGAGGGCAACGCCGGCATCGGGATGATCGCCGGGCGCAGCTCGAGCTGATCCTTGTACTTGTCGGTGCCGCCGGTCAGGCCCCAGATGTCGAGGGTGCGCTTGTCCGTCCCCACGTAGGCGAGGCCGCGCTCGTTGTCCGCGCGAAGCGCGCTCACCTCGGGGTAACGGGCGGTGAACAGGATGCGATCGTCGCGGCCGTCCACGGGCCGCCTGTCGAGCAGGCCGGTGCGCTCGAGATCGGAGACGTCCACCATGTAGATGGCGTCGCCCTCGCCCAGTTGCCGCGAGTAGTAGCCGCCCGCGAGCAGGGTCTTCCCGGTGGAGAGCGGCGCCAACTCGTACGTGATGCCCGGCATCGGCACGTCGCCCAGCAGCGCCAGCGACTGCGGGTCGGTGGCGTCGACGATCGTGATGCCCTGCACCCCGCCCACGAAGAGCAGGTCGCGGTGCTCACCCGGGCCGACCGTGCCGTCGCCGTTGCGGTCGGAGGGCACGCCGGCCTTGAAGGCCAGACGGCGACCCGAGTCGTTGAGGCTGAACGACGACACCAGGCTGAGGTCGGGGTCGAAGACATCGAGGCTCGACGCCGCGCCGTAGTTCCCGTTCAACGCGACGACCTTGTTGCCCGCGATCGTGACGACGTCGCTGTAATCGCCCGAGAAGAACCCCTCCAGTTGCCGCTGCAGGGGATCCGGGGGACGCCGGACGCCGGTGACCGGATCCTTCGGGTCGATGCTCTTCGTCAGGTCGAGGGCGAACAGGCCAACCTCGGCGACGCTCACGAACCCGAGCGGCGGGCTCGTGGTGGTGGCGGGAATCGTCGCGAGGCCGGACAGCCTGCCAAAGGCTTTCACGGTCCCTTTCTGAGTGTAGGGAACCACCCGTTCGGGATTCGCGGCCAGGACCTTGCCGCCGATCTGGCTCAGGGCGGCGGGGTTGGTGACGTCGAGAATCGAAATGAACGAGAAGTCGATGTTCCACGCCCCGGCCACGACGTAACGCTCGCTGGGTGGCGGAGCGGGCGGCAGTTGCGTTGGCAGGTGCGCGACGAAGACGCACCCCGGGCAGCTCTCGACGAGGTTGCAGCCCGCGGCGGCCATCTGCGGTCCGCACTGCTGCTGGTAGCCGTCGAGGCAGCGATCCACCAGGCAGTCCAGCCGCTGATCGGCCGTCGGGAACCCGTCGATGCACGACTGGGTGCAGGCGGCCGTGCTCGAGCCCGGCGTGAGGACGCAGGCGTTGGCTGGGCTCCTCAGCGCACCGCACTCGGCCCTCCGGCGCAGGGTTTCGGCATTCTCCCGCCCGGCCAGCGCCTCCATCTCCTGCATCAGCTGGGCATAGGTGATGACGTAATCCGATCCCTGATTGGCGGGCCGGAACGCCTGCATGCCCTTCTCCCAGGGATCCTTGATGTAGACCCACGTTCCCTCTGGCGTGCCGTCACCAATCAGTCCCTGCACCACGCGCGAGTGCGTGCCCGGCATCCACGCCGTGACGTGCAGCGGCCCGTACTTCTCGAGCAACTCGCGGAACTTGTCGACGGAGTAGCTCTGGGCGGGCTCGGCCACGAACCCGACCTCGTCGAGCAGGGCCAGATCGTTTCGCTCCCATCCCTTGTTGGACTTGAACACCGACAGCGCGTATGGGCTGCCGCCTGCGAAGTCGGCGTCGCTGAAGTAGCGCTGATCCCGCCAGCCGGCGATCATGGCGATCGAGGCCGCCCAGCACGACATCGCCTGCGTCTGCGGGATCAGCTGGACGTCGTGGAAGACGAACACGGGATAGAGGGCACGCGGGTCCGACGCATTGGCGAGGCGGGCCTGGCGGTAGCCTGCCCCGCTGCGCGACCGCTGCTCGGGCGCCCGCGGGTCGGACGTATCGACGACATGCGCCTTGAAGCCATTGCGATTGGCCGTCGAGGCCACCACCCAGTACGGGATGGACGCAGACATCGCCCCGGGGCGGTCGAGCATCACGACGTCCTGCACGGCGTCGGGCTCTCCAGGCGGGCCCGACGTGTCGAGCTGGATGGACGACATCTTCCACGGCCTGAAGACCACGACGGTGAGGCTCGCGGTGGACAGGCGCTTGCCCGAGGTGGTTCGCAGCGCCGACAGGCCCACCTCGTACTGCTCGCCGGGCCGCAGGGGCGACTCGGGCGTGAAGGTCGCCGTCAGGCGATCCGCACTGAGCGTCCACGTCCCCTGCACGGTAGCGCCCGTGTTGTCCTCGAGGGTGGCCAGCCCGATCGTGGACGGATCGACCGGTTCGGGGAGCTTGAAGCTCACGGGAGAGGCCGGATCGAGGTTCAGGACCGTCGGCTGCGTCGGCGGAAGCGGCGCAGTCGAGGACGCCTCCTGAATCGGCAGTTCGAACGGCTGGTTCGGCGGCGGCACGGGGCCCGTGACCAGCGACGAGGCGCCGGTCAGCGGGTCGCTCACCTGCACCTTGAACGTTGGAATGCGCAGGTAGGCGATCTTGCCGTCGTCGTAGTGGATGTCGAGCTCGTACCGGTTCGCGGGAACGTGATCGAAGCGGTAGATCAAGCCGCCGCCGTTGAGCCGTGCCGCACCGGGACCATGGACGTCGACCACCGTCTGCGACGCCCCATCGACCGAGAGGACCACGCGCACCACGCCGGGCGCCGTGATCTGCTGGTCCGGCGGCAGGTTGGCGTTGGCCTGGGCAATCTCGGCCTGAGTGGGATCGATGGTGCCGAGCCTGACGTTCAGCACGAGGTTCCCGGGATCGACGGCGTACGGCGTCACGACAGGGTTCGCGACGACACGGCGATTGCCAGCCTGGTCGACGATCTCCACGGCGAACTGGTCGTCGACGGCATCGCCCTCGAGCAGCACGCTCGGGTCCACCACCGCCCGCTGCACCGAGCCCAGCCCTGAGGCGAATTTGTTGTTCCTCGTCACGTTCAGGACCGAGAACTCGCGGTCACCGACCTGGAACTCGCTGAGCGGAACGGTGACTCGCACGTAACGGGTGGCGCGCGGCACCAGGGCCAGCGTCCGTGCGCCGGGGGCGCCCTCGACCACCAACGCGTAGGCGTCGGCCTCGGCGCCTTCCACCGATACCAGGTCGGGGAACCGCCCGGCGCCGCTCGCGTCGACTTCCGATTCGAACCGCCTCGTGTATCCGCGCGTGAGGTTGCGAATCGTCAGCACGCGATCCGAGGGCAGGAACTGGGGCGAGGCGGCGGCGAGGTCGAAGGTGACGCGCGCGTTGGTGATCGTGGCGTTGCCCGTCGCAAGCGGGAGGCAGACGCCCTTCAGGGCCGTGAGCGCGTTCTGCGTCATCGCGGTCCACGGCTCGAAGGCGCTCTCGAAGTTCCACAGGTAGTCGGCACCCGTCCGGACGGGTGCGCTCGAGTCCACCGGATTGAGGCTCGGAAGCCACACGCCGGGCGCGGGCACGAACAGCGGCGCCAGCACACCCGGCGGGAGCGTCTGGGATCCCGGAACGATGCCGTACACGACGCCCAGCGGGCGCGCCGAGCGCAGGAACCCGAACACGCCGGAACCGGTGACGCCCGGACACGGCGGTGACGACGTCTGAACGCGGCCGCCGATGACGCGGGCCGTGTCCACGACATTGAGTCGCGTGGTGCCGTCGAGTTCCACCGCCTGCGTCAGCGCCCACTGGTCGTCGACGGTCACGCCGGGTGGCGCCGGAATGCTCATGTTGAGGTAGGCCTTGGGCCAGACCCCACCGAGATCGAGGCGCACGCCGCCGGTGAACGAGAAGTTCTGCCTGTCCCAGGACGCCAGCTGATACGGGAACTGCGCTTCGGTGACGAACCCGACCGTGACGACCGTCGCCGTCTCGAACGCGTCCGCAGGCACATCGACCGCTGCGCCGCCGGCCTCGACGCGCCCTCCCTCGGCACCGATGACCTGTGACACGCTGCCGTCGGGGTTCACGCTCCTGAACACCGGCACGTCGACGAGGATCTCGTTGCCGGCCTGATCGCGGATGACGATCTGCAGCTTGTGCGAGAGCGCCGCGGCGATCGACGCCGAGAACGAGCCGTCGCCGTTGACCAGCGCCACCTGCTGCTGCTTCGTCGCCAGGTTGCGGATGGTGACCCGATCGCGCGGGCTCGCGGTGCCCTGCGACGCCGCCACGGTGGTGAGGCCGTTGTCGGGAATCGACGCCGAGATGCTGCCGGCCGGCGGCAGCGGCGGCGGCGTGGTGTCGAGCGTGTCGAAGGCGATGGCGACGGGCTGGCCGAGACGGTTGCCCGACAGGTCGGTGACATTGGCCGACAGCGCGAAGGTGTGATGGGTATCGGCCGCCATCGGCGCCGACGGCCGCACGGTGAGCTCGGTGCCGGTGGAAGACAGCGCCAGCGTGGCCGCCACCGTCGACGTACCGGCCGCCAGCGCCACGTTGCCCGCGTTCGCGCCCGTGATCGACGCCACGTCGATCGGCTTGCTGAAGGTGACGGTGATGGCCGACGACAGGGCGACGTTCACCGCGCCGTTGGCGGGCGTGATCGAGGTGACGGCCGGCGGCTGCGGCGCCAGCGTCAGGTCGAGCGGCGCCACGGCGTTGAAGGGGAGCGTGGCCGCCCCGGTGCCGCGATCGTTGCGCACGACGTCGGCCGCGACGAACGTCGTCGGCCCGCTGCGGGCGGCCGCGAAGTAGGCGCCGTCGCCGCGCGAGAGCGACGCCACGGCGAACGCGCCCGTCGTGACCAGCGCGCCGGCAAACGGCGCGTTCGTCAGCCCGCGCACGAGGCCGGCGGCAAAGCCCAGCGGCGCGTCGCTCTGGAGGAACAGATAGCGGCCGGGCGTGCGGACGCCCTCGAGCGCCGTCGGCGCGCCGCCGAGCGTCACGTCCGAGATCAGGCGCCCGCCGCTGAGCCGCGCCAGCGCGCGCAACACCAGCCGCGTGCGTCCACCCACCTCGAGCACCTGCACCAGCAGGGCCCGGGAGGGATCGGTGAGGCCCGCCGGCTGCGGGATCGACAGCGCCGCGGGCAGCTGCAGCGTGCCCTCGAAGCCGAGCTGCATCGCGCCGGCGAGGCTCAGTCCGGGCGGCGCCAGCAGGCCCGCGAGACCCGAGGCGTCGAAGGTGTCGAGGGTGAGCGGCGTCTGCTCGGCGAGCGCGCCGGGCGGCACCACGAGCGCGGTGCCGTTCTGCCCGGTCACCGTGCCGCCGTCCGAGCCCGCCAGCGGCAGGCCCACACCGGGCGGCGAGGCGACGAGCGCCACCGAGATCACGCCCTGCCTCAACGCGATCGGATCGAAGGCCAGCGAGGGCGACACGACGTGGACCGCCGCCAGGCCGCCGGCGGCCGCACCCACCTGGTAGAACACCAGGTCCTGCGAAAACGGATCGGTGGTGACCGAATCACCCGACATGTAGGTGTAGGACTCGCCGACCGCCGCGCGCAGCACGAGGCCGCTCGAGGTGGCCGCCGCGGGCGTCACGCTGCTCGTCATCATCGAGAACACGCCGGGCCTGTAGAAGAGCACGGCGGGGCTGGGCGCCAGCGCGCCAGCCGCCGCGTCGTCGAGCGACGGCGCGGCGACGCCGGCAACCAGCGTCCCGGCAGCCGGCAGCGCCGGCGCGACCGGCGCCGCGTCGGGCACGATCAGGACGTGCTGCCCGCCGCGCGAGACCGGCGCCTCGTACTGACCGTCGCCGTTGCGCGTGGCGGTGCCCGTCGCACGCCACGCCCGGATCGTCTCGTCGTAGCGGGCCACGATCACCGGACGCGCGGCGCCGACATCGAAGACGTCGGGAGCGCGCCACGTGGCCGGCGCGGCCATCGACACCGCCTCCGGTCCGATGTCGAGGGCGCCAAGCG
Source organism: Vicinamibacteraceae bacterium (assembly GCA_039812685.1). Classification (GTDB taxonomy): domain Bacteria; phylum Acidobacteriota; class Vicinamibacteria; order Vicinamibacterales; family JAFNAJ01; genus JBDIBB01. The sequence continues at coordinate 4,093 of JBDIBB010000050.1, read as the reverse complement.
GTGACCATCCCGCCGGCAGCGGCGCGCGCAGGCCCTGGCCGCTCACCACCGTCATGGTCACCTGCGGCGCGCCGCCCAGCACGCCTGCCGGCACCGCGAGCGCGTGTGCGCCGCTGGTCAGCGTGCCGCCGGAGACGCCCGAGATCGCCAGCGCCGGACCCGCCGGCGTCAGCCGCGCGTCGAGCGGCGCCACGGCCTGGCCGGCCGGCAGCGTCACCTCACGCCACACGACGGTGTAGCCGGCCTTCGACAGCCGCAACCGGCCGCTGCCGCCCGTCGCGCGAATCGTGTAGCGTCCCCGCGCGTCGGTGGTCGCCTGCTCGCCATACTGCAGCCCCTGCGCGTCGGTGCCCGACAACTGCACCGTGACGCCCGCCAACGGCAACCCGGTCGCATCGTCGTACGCCTCGCCGGCGATGACGCTGCGGGTGACGGCCTGCGGCGCCACGATGGCGATGGTTTTCGACGCCTCGGTGTGGTTGGCCGAGAAGTCGCGGGCCATGGCCGAGACGGTGACGGTGCTGCCGGCCGCCGCCTGCGGCGGGACGACGTACGAGAGCGAGAAGGGTTCGACGGTCTGCGCGGGCAGCGCAGCCGCATCGACGGCAAACGTCACGTCGACCACGCCGACATCGTCGGTAGCCGTTGCCGTGACCGTGACGCGCTCGCCGGGCAGCGCCTGCGATGGTCCGTCGAGCGAGAGCGCCGGCGGCGTGGTGTCGGCCGACGCGGCGATCGACATCGTGGCGCTGTCCTCGGCCACGTTGCCCGCCACGTCGATCGCGCGCGCCACCAGCGGCACGCTCGTGCCGGGCTGCGCGTCGGCGGCGACGGTGAACGTCGCGGTGAACGGCGGCGCGCTCGCGCGGCCCACTTCGGCGCCCGCGGCGAGGAACACCACCTCCGCCACGCCGCTGTCATCGCTCACGCGCGCCGAGAGCAGCACTGGCGAACCGGGCGCGGAGGCCGGCGGCGCCAGCAGCAGCACGGCCGGTGGCGTGGTGTCGGGCACCGCGCTGACGGTGACCGCGGCGAGCGCCGAGGCGCTGTTGCCCGCGGCGTCGAAGGCCGCGGCCTTCACCACTACCTGCTGGTCGGGCGCGGCCACGGCCGGCAGCGTCACCTGCCGCTCGTACGGCGCCGCCGCCACATCCTCAGGCGCGCCAGCGTCCACGGTGAAGCGGACGACGCTCACGCCGACGTTGTCCGAGGCGCTGGCGGTGAAGGTGACCGTGGTCCCCGGCAGCGCCTGCGCCGGACCGGTCAGCGTGATCACCGGCGGCGTCTTGTCGGAAGCCGGATCGATGACGATCGAGCGCGTCGCCGTCCCCGGCGCCCCCTGGGGGTCGCTGACCGTCAGCGCGACGGTGAAGGTGCCCGCCTCGGGGTACGTGAACGAGGGTGTGGACGACGAGGCGCTGCTGCCGGCGACGCCGAAGTCCCATGCGTACGTGAGCGGATCGTTGTCCGGGTCGGTCGACCCCCGCCCGTCGAACGAGACGGCCACGCCCACCGTGCCGCGCGTGGCGCCCGTGATGACAGCCGTCGGCGGCCGGTTGGCCGGCGGCGTGGCCGAGACGGTGACCGTCTGCGACGCCGTGGCGCTGCCGCCGCGGCCATCGCTGACCGTGAGCGTCACGGTGAAGGTCCCGGGTGTCGCGAACGCGTGGCCGACCTGCGCACCGGCGCCGTCGATGCCGTCGCCGAAGCTCCACGCGAACGACAGCGGATCGCCGTCGGGGTCGGTGGAGGCCGACGCATCGAAGGACACCGTGGCGTCCACCAGCGACGAGGTGGTGGACGCAGTGAAGCTCGCCGTCGGCGGACGGTTGGGCTGCGCGCCGACGATGACGTCCTGCGCGAACTCCGTGGAGGCCCCGCGGCTGTCGGTCACCGTGAGGCGGACGCGGTACGTGCCGGGCTGCGCGAAGACGCGCGACACCTGCGCGCCGCTCACCGGCGCGTCCTCGGCGAAGACCCACGAGAAGGTGATCGCGTCGCCGTCGGGATCGCTGGAGGCGCTGGCGTCGAACGACGCCGACTCGCCGGCCACGGGGCTTGCGGGCGTGATGGTGAAGGTGGCCGTCGGCGGCCGGTTGGGCGGCGGCGACACCGTCACCGTCTTCGTCTCGGTCGCCACGCCGCCGCGCCCGTCGTCCACCGTGAGGGTGACCGTGAACGCGCCTGCCGCCGGGAACGTCCGCGTGACGACCACGCCCGTCGCGGGCTCGAGCGTCTCGAAGGTCCAGGCGTAGGTGAGCGCGTCGCCGTCGGGGTCGCTGGAGGCGCCGGCGTCGAACATCACCGCATCGGTCGTGAGCGGCGCAGCCGGTGAAAACACGAAGGCGGCCGTCGGCGCCTGGTTCGTCGGCGGCGGGCCCACCGTCACCGTCACCTGCCGCGTGGCCGTGTCCTCCCCGCCCCGGCCGTCGCGCACCGTCAGCGACACGGTCACCACCGTCTCGCTCGACACCGTGAAGGTGTGCGTCAGCGTCGTCGCTGTGCCCACCACCTGCCCGTCATACCGCCACTCGTACGTCAGCACATCGCCCGCGTCCGGGTCGCTCGACGCGCTGCCGTCAAACGTGATCGGCGTCCCCGAGGCCACCGTCGCCGGCGACGCAATCCGCGCCGTCGGCGCCTGGTTCGCCGGCGCGTTCGGATCGCGCACGTCGAGGGCGTTGGCGGCCATCGCGGTCATCGCCGGGGTGAGCACGCTCACGGCGCGCCCGCCGAGGGCAGCCGTCGCGGCGATGGTGACGTTGGCGGCGAGCGAGGTGCCGCTCTCCACGGTCACGCGGTTCACCGTGACACCGCTGCCGAACGTGACGCGGTTGGCCGTGGCGTCGAAGGAGGCGTTGCCGTTCAGCGAGATGCGAAGGTCGCCGGTGGTCCCGGCCGCCATCGACGCCGGCGTGAGCGCCAACGAGACGATCTCGACGCTCGCGCCGCTGATGATCTCGCCAGTGACGGTGTTGTTCACGGTGATGGCCGCGGCGCCCACGGGCAGCCCCTGCGGGACGCGCACGGTCAGCCGGCGCAGCACGCCGGTGGCGTCCGGCGCGCTGACTGCCGTCACCGTGCCCGCCACCGGCGCTCCCGCCCCCGCTGGTGTGAAGGTGACGACGTTGTCGGCCGCCGCGGCGGCGAACCCGCTGCCGGTGACGCGGATCGTCACGTCCACGGAAGCGGCGGCGGGGACCACGGAGGTAATCCGCGCCGCGAGTGCGGAGCCGGCGGGTGCGCCCCACGCCAGCATCGTGAGCAACACGAGGGAGAGCAAACGAGCGATGCGAGCAGGCATGGCAGTCCGAAAGAGAGACAACGGAGGGCGACAGGCGACAGGCGCACTTCGCGTCCGACCGGCACCGCGCGCGTCACGTGGAACCCCGCGATGGGGATCAGTAGTGGGTGGGATGGAAAACGTGACAGCGGGAGAAGCGAAAACGGGCTGACGGTGCCATGGCACGCGTCAGCCCGCGGCGCCCCGGAGACAGGGCGCGGATTCCGGAGGCTTGTTATGGGCGGCGGACGCGACGCGCGACGGCCGCCCCCAGGCCGCCGGCCAACAGCACCAGGGTGGCGGGCTCGGGAACGGGGATTTCGCCGGGCGCGGTTGTATAGAGAATCGGCACGGTCTGGCAGATCGCGCGGTCGTCGAGGCAAGCTACGACGTCAGACAGATCGAGCAGACCGATGGAGAGGAGACCCGCTGGCGCCCCACCGCCGACGAACGACAGCGACATCGTCAATGCCGCGAGCAGTTGACCGCCCGGGGGCACAACGAACGACGGCGAGAACCCGAGGAACTGCGTGCCCGCGCCAGGCAGCATGTCGACAAGCCGCGCGGCCTCAACGTTCGTCGTGAGGCTGGGGTCGTCGGCGAACGTCAAGGATACGTCCGTGAACACCGCACCTTTCCCGAAGTAGCTCGAGAAGTCGCCCGAGGTGCTGTTCTCGACGTCGATGAAGGCTCCGCTCGAGTCGCCAACCAGACTGAAGCTGCCGATCGTGATCACGGCCGCCGACGCCGCCTGCGTCCCGGCGAACGTGATCAGCGCCGCCGCCACCACCATCGTCTTCAACTTGCGGA
>JBDIBB010000049.1:0-28682 GCA_039812685.1 Vicinamibacteraceae bacterium | reverse complement strand
CCCCTACGACCTCGCACCCGATGGCGACGACATCCTGATCGTCACCGGCAACAAGGGGAAGATCTTCAGGCTGTCGTCCGACAGCGCGCGCGCGATGCTGGTAGCGCAGGCGCCGGCGCAGCAGCTCACCGGCCTGCTGCGCGGGCCCGCCGGCCAGTGGTGGGTGCTCGGCGCCAACCCGGGCAAGGTGTTTCGTCTCGGACCGCGGACGGCCGGGCGCGGCCAGTACACGTCGGACGTGCTCGATGCGGCGGTCACCGCCTCGTGGGGTACGCTGCGCTGGGACGCGTCGGTGCCGGCGCGCGCGACGCTCGAATTCCGGACCCGCTCCGGCAACACCGCCCTGCCCGACGAGACGTGGAGCGACTGGTCGGCGCCGCTCACCCGGGCGGAAGGCGAGCAGATCGCGAGCCCGAAGGCGCGTTACCTGCAGTGGCGGCTCGAGATGACCTCAGCCGACGGCGCATCGCCGGTGGTGAACTCGGTGGTTGCCGCCTACCTGCCGCGCAACGTGCGGCCGCGCGTCACCTCCATCACCGTGCACCCGCCGGGCACCGTGTTCCTGCGGCCGTATTCGAGCGGCGAGTTCGAGATCGCCGGCTTCGACGCCGGCACCTCCGACGGCCGCAACCTGACGACGATTGCCGCGGCGGCGCCCGCCCAGACGCAGCCGGCGCTCGGCCGGCGCAGCGTGCAGAAGGGGCTGCAGACGTTCGTCTGGAAGGCCGAGGACGCCAACGACGACCGGCTGCAGTACGACGTGTACTATCGCCGCGAGGGGTCGAACGCGTGGCAACTGCTGCGCAAGGGCCTGTGGGATCCGCTGCTCACGTGGGATACGACCTTCGTCTCCGACGGCGCCTACGTGATCAAGGTCGTCGCCTCGGACCTGCCGGGCAACGATGCCTCGCTCGCGCTGCGCGGCGAGGCCGACAGCACGACGTTCCTCGTCGACAACACGGCGCCCTCCATCGAGATGGCCCCGGCCGTGGCGGCCGGCACGCAGACACGCCTGCGCTTCACCGTGCGCGACGCGGTCTCGCCGGTGCTCCGCGTCGAGTACTCGGTGGATGCGCAGCGGTGGCAGACCGTCTTTCCCGTGGACGGCATCAGCGACGGACGCGATGAGCGGTTCGACATCCTCGTGGATCCCAACGGGGGCCGGGAAGTGACGGTGCGCGCCTTCGATGCGCTGAACAACGTCGCCACCGCATCGGCGCCGCTGATCGTGGCCGGGAGGCGATAGGGCGAGGCGCCGGGCGTCGCGCCCTGCCTGGAGCCAGAGCCCGTGGCGAAAGTGGCGCTGCATTCGACGGGCGGGGCATCCCGGCGGGCGGCGTTGCTCCTCCCTCAAATACTGGCCGTATTCTCGGTCGTCGCGCCTGGCCAGCCGGGCGCCGCGCCCGTCTCGGTGCGACGCGGCACTTCCACCACGGACTGCTAGGAATGCGCCTTGGCGCGCACCGTGGTGTGGGTGATGAGCCACACGAGGTTCACCGCCACGGGCTCGCCCTCGACGCTGGCGGGCTGGAAGCGCGCGGCGGCGACGGCATTCATCAGTTGCAGGACCAACTGGCGATCCTCCCGGCTCACCTGCAGCAGCTCGGAGCGGGCCACGCGCCCTTCCTGCGTGACCACCGCCGCCAGCGCGAGCACGAGGTCTTCCTCGGAGGTCGCCTGCAGCATCGCGGGCACCGCGTCGCCGGAATAGGAGCGCGGCGGACGGATGCGGGCCCCGAGGCTCACGGGGTTGCGATCGGATCCCGGCTGCGCCATCGCGCTCATGAGGCCCGACAGCGAATCGGCCCGTTCGGCCGGCGTCAGATAGGCGATGCCGAGCAGGAGAGCGATGCAGGCGGCCGTCGCGGCCATCGCGCTCAGGCCCGCCCACACGAGGTGCATGTCCTCGAAGAGCCGGCTGGCCTGCGAGGCCCACGACATGTCGTGCTCGGCCTTGCGACGCGCCAGCACGCCCGAGCGCAGGCCGGCGGCCTGGTCGGCCGAGAGCGACCGCCGCGCCGCCGAGTCGCGGATCAGCTCGCCGACGCGCTGCAGGACGCGCGCCTCGGCCGCGCACGGCGGGCAGCCCGAGAGGTGCTGCTCCACCGCGCAGTGCTCGGCCGGCCGCAGCTCGGCATCGTGCCACGCATCGAGGCGTCGCCGGACGGAGGCGCAGCTCAGGACCTTCATGCGTCCCTCAACTGCGCGCGCAGCGCCTCGCGCGCCCTCGCCAGGCGCGACTTCACCGTGCCGGCCGCCACGCCGAGCGAGAAGGCGATCTCCTCGTAACTGAGCCCGTCGACCTCGCGCAGGATGATGCACGACCGCTGGTCGAACGGGAGCCGGTCGAGCGCCGAGGCGAGGCGCAGGGCCAGTTCCTTGCGCCCCAGCTCACGATCGGGCGCGACGGCGTCGGGCGAGCGCATCTCACCGTTCTCGCGAATGTGCTCGTCGAGCGACACCTGCTGGGCGCGCAGCCGCCGCCGCCACCAGCGCTGCCGGTTACGGGCCTGATTGACGACGATGCGGTAGATCCACGTGCGGAGGGCCGACTGGCCGCGGAAACTCGAGATGGTGCGGAAGACTCTCAGGAAGACTTCCTGCGACACTTCGAGGGCCTCGTCGTGATCGCCGAGCAGGTGCAGCGCCAGCGTGTAGACCATGCGCTGGTGCTCTTCGACGAGTTCGGAACAGGCCATCTCGTCACCCCGGGCGCAGCGAGACACGAGCGAGGACTCGTGGCTCGCGACATCGGACCAACCCAGAGCGGAAGCAGGTTTCAAGGACAGGCCCTCGGCCATGCCGGGCAACCTCGCTAGAATAGCGCTGGTGTCTTAGAACCCGCAACCCGCCGAAAGTTCCACCCGACTCATGCGTCGCTCGATCGCCCTGCTCGCTCTCGCCCTCGCGCTGGTGGCCGCCGTCGCGGGACAGGCGGCGTGGACGAGGGCCCGCAAGTACGATCGCCTCATGGCGGAGGGCGAGGCGGCCGCGGCCGCTGGCGAGCCGCGCACCGCCATCGAAGCCTTCAGCGGCGCCGTGGCCGTGCAGCCCGATGCGATGGTGGCCTGGCTGCGCCGCGGCGAGCTCTATCGCAGCCAGGGCGACCTGGAGTCGGCCGCGCGCGACCTCAGGCAGGCCGCCCGCCTCGATGCCCTGTCGCCTCGCGCGCACGAGGCGCTCGGCGACGTGCACCTGGCGCAGCAACGGTACGCGCGCGCCGCCGAACGCTACGAGGCGGTGCTCGAGATCGACGAGCGCGCCTCGCGGGTGCTCTACAAACTGGGTCTCGCCTGCTATCACGAGGGCCAGTTCGAACGGGCCGCCAGCGCCCTCGAACGCGCCGTCGCGCTCGACGATCGCCGGCCCGAGACGCACTACCTGCTCGGACTGTGCCAGGTGCAGCACCGCCGCCTCGATCAGGCGGCGCAGTCGCTGCGCCGGGCCGTCACGCTCGACCCGACGCTGGTCGCCGCCCAGGAGGCGCTCGTCGACGTCTACCTGGAACTCGGCCGTCCCACGGCCGCCCTCGGCGAGCTGACGGCACTGGCACGGCTGGATCCGGGTCAGCCCGAGCGGCTGGCCACGCTCGGCCTGACCCTGGCGCGCGCCGGCCGGCACGAGGACGCCGTGATGACGCTGGCCCGCGCGAGCACCCGGTTCCCGGACCACCCGGTGCTGCTCACGGCGCTCGGCCAGGTCTGGCTCGAGACAGGCGAGGCGCGCCGCGATCGCGTCGCCCTCTCGAAGGCCCTGGAAGCGCTGCGGAGGGCGAGCGAGCGGGGACCGGTCACCGGCCGGACGCTCGCCCTGCTCGGCCGCGCCCGGCTGCGGCTGGGCGACTCGCGGCAGGCGCTGCGGACGCTGCAGACGGCGGCCAGCCTGCTGCCGGTGCCACGAACCGTGTTCGACGACCTCGCCGACGCCGCGGAGGCCCAGGGCCGCCTCGCGACGGCACGCGACGCGCTCATGCGCGCGGCCGCGCTGGCCGGCGACGAGGACGATGCTCGCGGCCGGGCGCTGCGGGCCGCGCGGATCGCCCGGCTCGCGGCGCGCACGGGCGCATCGTCGGAGGCCATCACCTGGCTGGAGCGGGCCGTACAACTCCAGCCGCAGGACCCCGATCTGCGACAGCGCCTGGTCGAGGCACGCCGGCGACCTGCGCCCTGATCGCGGCCGGCACGGCTGAGGACGCGGGCCACCGCGGCGCGGCACGCGTACGGCCGTGAAGCCCGCCGGGCCCGAACGCCCTCATGGCGGCTGTGCATCCAGACCCAGTCGCGCGATGAGCTTCGCCAGGCCCTGCCGCGACATCCCGAGGCGCCTGGCGGCCTCGCCGCGATGCCCGCCGCAGCGGGCGAGCGTCGCCCGCACGTAACTGGCGTCGAAGTGCCGCCGTGCCTCGTCCAGCGAGTGATCCTCGGGATGGGTGGGCGCGAGGCGCAGCGGCAGGTCTGAGGGCCGCACACGCCCCCGGACCGGCGCCCGCACGGCGAGGGTCGCCATCAGGTTCTGCAGCTCCCGTACGTTGCCCGGCCACTGGTGGCGCGCCAGCACATCGAGCGTCGCCTCGTCGAGCCGGGCACGGCCACCGGTGCGCGCAAGCGCCTCCCGCCAGAAGTGCTCGGCCAGGAGGGAGACGTCCTCGCGGCGCTCACGCAGCGGCGGCACGGCGATCCGGATGACGTCGAGCCTGAACCGCAGGTCGTCGCGAAACCGGCCGGCGGCGGCCTCGCGGTCGAGGGGCCGGTTGGTGGCGGCCACCAATCGCACGTCCACGCGGCGCGCGAGATTCTCACCGATGCGGCGCACCTCGCCCTCCTGGAGCACGCGCAGCAGCTTGGCCTGCCCGCGCGGCGACAGCTCGCCCACTTCGTCGAGAAACAGGGTGCCGCCATCGGCTTCCTCGAACAGTCCGGTGCGCTCGCCCAGCGCGCCGGTGAAGGCCCCCCGCGCGTGGCCGAACAGCTCGGCCTCGAACAGCTCGTCGGAAATGGCAGCGCAGTTGACGGCGCAGAACTGCCGGCGGCGTCGCGCGCTGGCCTGATGGACGGCGCGCGCCACGAGTTCCTTTCCGCTGCCGCTCTCACCCTCCACCAGCACGGGAAACGGCACGGCCGCCGCACGGCGAATGGCCTCGCGAAGCTTGCCGATGGCAACGCTGCCGCCCAGCAGGCCGAAGGTCTCATCCACGCTGGCGGGAGGCGGCCGGCGATTGAGCAGCGCGTGCAGGTTGGGCGCGCACACGCTGGCCGCCGCCGCAAGCAGCGTGCGGGCGCGCTGCGCGTCGACGCGCGCGTTGGGCACCCAGCGGCAGCACAGGACGCCAACGGGCGCGCCGGCGAAGCGCACGGGCACGGCGACCTCGAGGCCGGCGCGATCCGTCGCGGGCGCAATCTCCTCCGCCGTGCCGAGGGCACGGCGCAACAGATCGCTCGAGGCGAACGGCGCGTGGCCGGCGCCGGCGATCGGGGTCTGTTCGCCAAGCGCCACCACGGCCACCGCGCTCGCGCCGAGCCGGTCGCGCACCACCGAGCAGACGCGAGCGATGGCCGGGTACTCCTCCTCGTGATGCCCCGCCTGCAGCACTTCGATCAATTCGTCGTCCACGCCTGGCCCTCCTGACGGCGTGCCGTGGCCCGGCCGCGGCCTTCCGGCGTCACGATCGCCGGGACCCTTCCCACCCGAGATCGCTCCACCGCTCCACACCCGATCGTGCGCCTCGTGCCGTCGTGCGGCAGAGGCCGCCGCCACCGCCCGCGCCGACCACGCGTGGCGTCCGAGGATCCCGGCCGCGACCTCGGCGCACGTGGCCAGGCGGTCGGCCGCGACCACGGCGCCGCCCGCCGCGAGAACCCGCGCGAGCGCAATCGCGCATCGCGTGGCCGCGCACGCGTCGCCGGCAGCCAGCCAGCGCCGGAGAGCTCCCTTCAACTGACGACGCGCCACCAGCCAGTTGCGCCGGCGAAGCGCGGCCAGGCCAGCCACTTCTTCCACACGCGCGCGGGCGGCGAACGGCCGGACGAGGACGGCACATGCTGCCGGCCTCCCGTGAGCGCCAGTCGCGAGCGTCTTCCGTCCACGGGCGAGCCCGGCAACCGCGGACACGGCCTGTCCGTACGACGGGCGCGCTTCCGCCACCTCCAGCCGCGCCCGCGCGCCCACCCGGTCTTCGTCGAGTCGCCAGGTCGTCCAGCCGAGACCGGGACGCGCCCGCGCGACGAGTCCGACGAGGTTGACCGGCGCCAGCCCGATGCGGAGCCATGACGCCGCCCCGGTGGCTGCGTCCCGGCTCTCGACGACCACGTGGCCGGAGGCCGCCACCGCGCCGGCCGCCGCGTCGATCGCGGCAAGGGCTTCCCCGGTCGTGCGCACCACGAGCCCCCGCGCGCCCGCCACGGCACGCCAGGACGGCAGCAGCCCGACCAGAGCCGGGCCGCCGCCGCTCCAGGCCGCGCGCCCCAGCGCCGCCCCAGCGCACGCGTCGAGCCATTCGGCGAAGGCGTCGACGCCGGTGCCCGGATCGATCGCGGGCGGCGGCACGCGTTCCACGCGCGTGCCTGGTGCAAGAGCGGCTCCGGGCGCGCAATCCACCGCAAATCGGTGACTTCCCGCCCGGAATTGCGCCGGATGGTCGATGGGTCGCCACCGCGTGTCGCAGGAACTTCAGCTATGATCCCGGGCGCATGCTGCGATTTCTGACAGCGGGGGAATCCCACGGCCCCGCGCTCACGGTCATCGTCGAAGGCCTGCCCGCGGGCCTGTCCGTCGACTTCGATGGGCTCGATCGCGAACTGCGGCGCCGTCAGGGCGGCTACGGGCGCGGGCAGCGAATGAAGATCGAGCACGATCGCGTCGAGGTGCTGGCGGGCCTGCGATTCGGGCGCACCCTGGGCAGTCCCGTCTCCTTCCTCATCCACAACCGGGACTGGCCCAACTGGCAGCGCACCATGCCCGTGCGCACCGAGCCGCCCGACGGCGCCACGGGGGCGTTGCGTGCACCGGTGACGCGCCCGAGGCCGGGTCACGCCGATCTGGCGGGCGCGGCGAAGTACGGCGCCGACGATCTTCGCGACGTCCTCGAACGTGCGAGCGCCCGCGAGACGGCCGCCCGAGTGGCGGCAGGCGCGCTGGCGCGGCAGGCCCTGGCCGCGGCGGGCGTGCAACTGGCCAGCCACGTGACGCGCATCGGAGGCGAGGCGCTGCCGGCAGACCGCGACGTGCGACTCGACGACGTGCTGGCCCTGCCGGACGAGTCGCCCCTGCGATGCGTGGACGCGGCCGTCGAGGCGCGCATGGTGGCGGCCATCGATGCCGCGCGCGAGGCAGGCGACACGCTGGGCGGGACCTTCGAGGTGCTCGCCGAGGGCGTGCCGCCGGGACTGGGAAGCTACGTCCACTGGGACCGGCGCCTCGACGGACTGCTGGCCCAGGCGATCATGTCGGTTCCGGCCATCAAGGCCGTCGGCATCGGCATCGGCCCGCTGGCGGCCGACGTGCCCGGGTCGCTGGCTCACGACGAGATCCTGCCGGGCACGGGCGCGGGCGAACCGCTCGGCGTCACACGCCCCACCAATCGCGCGGGCGGTCTCGAAGGCGGCGTCACCAACGGCGAACTGCTTCGCGTGAGCGGCTACATGAAGCCGATCGCCACGCTGATGAAGCCGCTGCGATCGGTGGATCTCCGCACCGGCGCCGACGCCCCGGCGGCCATCGAGCGCAGCGACGTCTGCGCCGTGCCGGCGGCGGCCGTCGTCGCGGAGGCCATGGTGGCACTGGTGCTCGCCAACGCGCTGCTCGAGCGATTCGGCGGCGACACGATGGACGCCCTGGTGGCGCGCGTGCGCCAGTCGGCGGCCGCGCTGCGCGCGCGCTTCGATCGGGCCGCCACCGATCCCGCATGATCCGTCCCGTCCTCCGTCACGGCGCGGATCTGCTCGCGCAGCCGGCGCGGCACGTCTGCCGCATCGACGACGAGGTGCGCGCGCTCGTCGACGACATGATCGAGACGATGCACCGCGTGCCGGGCGTGGGGCTGGCCGCACCGCAGGTGGGCGTGGATTTGCGCGTGTTCGTCGTCGATCTCAGTGTCGGCCAGCGGCCGGCGGACCTCCACGTCCTGATCAACCCCGAGTTCGTGGAGCGCGAAGGGCTCCAACTCGAGGAGGAGGGCTGCCTGAGCGTGCCCGGGCTGTACGCCACGGTGCCGCGGCCCGCCCGCGCCGTGGTGCGCGGGCAGGATCGCGACGGCCGGCACGTCACCGTCGAGGGCGTCGGGCTGCTGGCCCGCGCCCTGCAACACGAGATGGATCACCTGAGCGGCCGCCTGTTCCTCGATCGGGTCCGCCCCATTCGCCGGCGGCTGCTGCTGCGCGACATCGAGCGGCTGCGACAGAAAGGCTGCTGGTGAGCGCGACACCAGACCGCCTCAGGGTCCTGTTCATGGGGACCCCTGAATTCGCCGTGCCGACGCTGCTGGCGCTGGCCGCCTCGCGCCACCAGATCGCCGGCGTCCTCACGCAACCCGACCGGCCGCGCGGCCGCGGACAGCACGTGCAGCCCGGCCCCGTGAAGCAGGTCGCGCTGGGGCTCGGCCTGCCGATCTGGCAGCCCGATCGGATGAGGCAGCCGGGCCTGCTCGACAGCCTGCGCGCGCTCGATCCCGACCTCGCGGTCGTGGCGGCCTACGGGAAGATCCTGCCGGCCGAATTGCTCGCCATCCCCCGCCTCGGCGCCATCAACGTTCACGCCTCGCTGCTGCCACGCTGGCGCGGCGCCTCGCCCGTGCACCACGCCGTGGCCCATGGCGACCACGAGACGGGCGTCACGATCATGCGCATGGTGCAGGCGCTGGACGCCGGCGCGATGATGGCGCGCGCGGTCCGCGCGATCGGCCCCGAGGAAACGGCGGGCGAGGTCGAGGCCGCGCTGGCCCGGCTGGGCGCCCCGCTGCTGGTCGAGGTGGTCGACCAACTGGCGGCCGGAACAGCCACCGAGACGCCACAGGACGAGCGGCTGGTGACCTTCGCGCCGCGCCTGACCAGGGAGGACGCGACGATCGACTGGACGCGTCCCGGCGTGGCGTTGCAGTGCTTCGTGCGCGGCATGCAGCCCTGGCCCGGCGCCCTCACGTGGCTGAACGACGCGCGCTGGAACGTGCGCCGGGTGCGGGTGATCGAACCCGGGCCGGACGCGACCGGGCCTGGGCCGGACGAACCGGCCCCGGGCACCGTCATCGACGCGGCCGGCGATCGGCTGGTGGTGGCCTGCGGCGGCGGCACGCGCGTGGCGATCGTCGAGATCCAGCCCGAGGGCCGGCGGACGATGACGGCGCGCGAGTTCCTGGCGGGCCGACGGATCCCGGTGGGCGCGAGGCTCGGCAGCGAGCGGCGACGATGATCGCGCCCGCGCGCCGCGCGGCCTTCGACGTCCTCGGCCTCGTGGAGGAGGGCACGCGCACGCTGCCCGACGCGCTCGCGCGGCTGCGAAGTCGCCTGCCGGAGCCGCGCGACGTCGCGCTCGCCACCGAAGTCGCCATCGGCACGCTGCGCTGGCGCGGCACCCTCGACTACTTCATCGCGGGCCTCGCGTCGCGCCCGCTCGAGGACATCGACCCCGCGGCGCTGCGCGCGCTCCGCCTGTCCGCCTACCAGTTGATCCACCTCGACCGCGTCCCGGCGTCGGCCGTCGTGAACGATGGCGTCGCGCTGGCCAAGGTCCAGGCCGGTCCGGGAGCAGCCGGCTTCGTCAACGCCGTGTTGAGGCGCCTGGCCGATCCGGGCCGCCGGCCGACGTTGCCGCCGCGGCCCGGCGGCGACGTGCCGTCGCCTGACTGGGCCCGCTACCTGGCAATCGCCTGGTCACACCCGCACTGGCTCGTGCGGCGCTGGCTGCGACGCGTGGGGCTGGCGGCGACCGAGGCTCGCCTGCGCCACGGTCAGTCGCCCGCCGCCATGACGCTGCGTGCCGTCACACGCGTCCAGCCACGGGCGGTGCTGCAGGCGAGGCTCGCGGCGGAGGGCGTCGAGACAATGCCTGCACGCTACGCGCCGTCGGCGCTCCACGTGCGCCGCGGCAACCCGCTGCACTCCAGCGCGGCCGCCGAGGGCGCCCTGATGGTGCAGGACGAGGGTTCGCAACTGGTGGCGCTGTATGCCGGCGCGGCCGGCGTGCGGCGCGTGCTCGACGTCTGCGCGTCGCCCGGTGGCAAGGCCGCGGCCATGGCCGACATCGCCGGCGACGACACGATCATCGTGGCCGGCGACGTGCGCCGCCGGCGGGTGCGGCTGCTGCGCGACGTGGTGCGCACGCCGCACGGGTCCAGGATCGCGATCGTGGCGCACGACGCCCTCGCCGGGCTGCCCTATCCCGACGTCTTCGACCTGGTCCTGGTCGATGCGCCCTGTTCGGGCCTCGGGACCCTGCGCCGCGATCCGGACACGAAGTGGCGGCGGCGTGAAGCCGACGTGGAGGCCTTCGCGACACGCCAGTCGGCGATGCTCGGGCATGCCGCGCGCGTGGTGGCGCCCGGCGGCCGGCTCGTGTACGCGACGTGCTCGAGTGAACCGGAGGAGAACGAGGAGGTCGCGCGCGGGTTCCTGGCGTCGCACAGCGGCTTCCGGCCCGCGGCCCCGGCGGCCGCCTGGGAGGCGCCGCCGCTGCGCGAACTGCTGGCGGCCAGCGGCGCGCTCGAAATCCTGCCCGAGCGCCACGGCCTCGACGCCTTCTACGCCGTGGCGTGGGAGCGCCTCGGGTGAGCGGCCTCACACCCGCCCGGCGCGAGGGCTCTGGTGAGGAACGCGGCCGCATGGTACAGTCTCGGGTTCGATGGCGCTCACCACACGCGTCTGGAGCGCAGGCAAGTTCCTGGTCCTCGCCGGAGCGCTGCTCGGCACGTTCCTGCTGTTCTTCGCCATGTCGATGCGCATCGCGCTGAAGACCCGCGAGGTGGTCGTCCCCCCGCTGGCGGGCCGCTCGGTGAACGAGGCTACCGCCCTGCTGCTCGACGAGGGGCTGCTGCTGCGCGTCGAGGAGGCGCGCCGCGTCGATTCGCGCGTGCCCGCCGGGCGCATCATCGCGCAGGACCCGGGCGCAGGCTCGACCACGCGCAGCCAGCGGCGGGTGAGCGTCTGGCTGAGCGACGGCCCGACGGCCGCCGTCATTCCCGCGCTGGTGGGAGAGTCGGAGCGCACGGCGCAGATCCGGCTGCAGATGGCCTCGCTCGAACTGCGGAGCACGGCCGAAGTGCGGTCCAGCGCCAGCCCGGCTGGCGTGGTGCTGGCGCAGACGCCGGCGCCGATGACGCGCGCCGGCTCCGTGTCGCTGCTGGTCAACCGCGGCGACGGCGGCCGCACCTACGTCATGCCGGATCTGATTGGCGTGGAGGCCGAGCGCGCCGCCGACGTGCTTCGATCGCGCGGGTTCCGCGTGGCCATTGTCGACGCGCAGCCCTATCCGGGCATCCCGGCCGGGACCGTGATCCGCCAGACGCCGCAGGGCGGCTTCCAGGTGGCGCCCGGCGACGCCGTCTCGCTCGAGGTGAGCCGCTGATGCTGCGGATTGCCCCCTCCATCCTGTCGGCCGACTTCGCGATGCTCGGCGAGGCGGTGCGCGTCGTCGAATCGGGCGGCGCCGACCTGATCCACGTCGACGTCATGGATGGCCACTTCGTCCCGAACATCACCATCGGCCCGCCCGTGGTGCGCGCAGTGAAGCGCGTGGCGACCGTCCCGCTCGACGTCCACCTGATGATCAGCGAGCCCGACCGGTACCTCGACGCGTTCGTGGCGGCCGGCGCGGCCATGCTCTCGGTGCACGTGGAGGTGCTGCCGCACCTGCACCGGACGCTGGGCGCCATCAAGGCGCTCGGAGCGAAGGCCGGCGCCGTGCTCAACCCGTCAACGCCCGTGTCGTCGATCGAGGAGGTGGCCGGCGACCTCGACCACGTGCTGGTGATGTCGGTGAATCCCGGCTTCGGCGGGCAGTCGTTCATCCCGCGGTCGGTGGCGAAGATTCGCGCCATCCGCGCGCTGCTCGACGCGGCGGGCAACCCCGCGCCGATCGAGGTGGACGGGGGCATCGGCGTCACGACCGCGCCGCTGGTGGCCGCCGCCGGCGCCTCGATTCTGGTCGCCGGCAACGCCATCTTCGGCACCGCCGATCCGGCCGGCGCGGTGCGCGCGATCCGGCGCGCGGCGGTCGCCGGCATGGAGCGCTGACGGCGATGGCGTCGAACTCCACCGTCGTCCGCGTGCGCTACGCGGATACCGACGCGATGGGCGTGGCCTACCATGCCAACTACTTCGTGTGGTTCGAGGTGGGCCGCTGCGAGCTGCTGCGGGAGCGCGGCTGGACCTACCGCGAAATGGAGGACGCCGGCGTCCAGCTGCCGGTGATCGAGGCCACGGGCCAGTTCGTCAGCCCGGCCCGTTACGACGACGAACTGGAGGTACGGGCGTCGCCGACGCTGCTCTCGCCCGTGCGCGTCGCCTTCGAGTACGAGATCGCGAGGCGGCCGGAGGGGACGGTGCTGGCGCGCGGCCGGACGGTCCACGCGGCCGTGGATCGCCGGGGGCGGCCCTGCCGCCTGCCCGCCCGCGCCAGGATGCTGCTGTCATGAGAGCACTGATTACCGGCGTCGCCGGGTTCATCGGGTCAACGCTGGCCGGGCACCTGCTCGCCCGCGGCGACGAGGTGGTGGGCATCGACTGCTTCACCGACTACTACGCACGCGCGCTGAAGGAGGCCAACCTCGCGCCGCACCGCGCGCACGGGCGCTTCCGGTTCGTGGAGGCGGCGCTGGGCGAGGCCGACCTCGGAGCGCTGCTCGACGGCGTGACGCACGTGTTCCACCTGGCCGCGCAGGCGGGCGTGCGCAAGAGCTGGGGACGCGACTTCCGCGCCTACACCGTGAACAACATCGAGGCGACCCAGCAGCTGCTCGAAGCCTGCGTGGGCCGCCGGCTGGAGCGGCTGGTCTACGCCTCCAGCTCGTCGGTCTACGGTGACGACGTGCCCATTCCGATGCGGGAGGAGTCGGTGCTCAAGCCCGTCTCGCCCTACGGGGTGTCGAAGCTGGCCGCCGAACAGCTCTGCTACCTCTACTTCGTGAACCACGGCATGCCGGCGGTGTCGCTGCGCTACTTCACCGTCTACGGTCCGCGGCAGCGGCCCGACATGGGGTTCCACCGGTTCCTGAAGGCGGTGCTGCGCGGCCAGCCAATCACCGTCTACGGCGACGGCGAGCAGACGCGCGACTTCACGTTCGTCGACGACATCGTCGCGGCCACCACGGCGGCGGCCGACCGCGGCGTCGCCGGCCGCGTCTACAACATCGGCGGCGGCTCGCGCGTGTCGCTCAACCACGTGCTCGACCTCATCGGCGAGGTGACGGGTCGTCGCCTCACCATCGTGCGCGAGGCCCCGCAGAAGGGCGACATGCGCGACACGTTCGCCGATACCACGCGGGCCCGCGCCGATCTCGCCTTCTCACCCGCCGCCACGCTGGCCGACGGTCTGCGGGCCGAGTACGACTGGCTGCGCGGGACGCCGCTGGCCGCTTCCCTCTGATCCGGGACCGTACGCATGTTGATCCTGCCCTGCCGCTTCGCCCGGCTCGTCCTGCTGGCCTTCGCGCTCGCCTCCGCCGCTGGCGGGTGCGCATCGTCGCGGACCACGCTGCCAGCGGGCACGCTGGACGCCGACAAGCTGCTCTTCGAGCGCGGCACCGATGCCTTGAACGCGCGCAAGTGGTTCACCGCGCGCGAGTACTTCCGGCAAATCGTGGAAGGCTACCCGCAGAGCCCGTACCGCGCCGACGCGAAGCTGGGGCTGGGCGACACCTACCTCGGCGAGGGCACCACCCAGGGACAGGTGCTCGCCGTGAACGAGTTCCGCGAGTTCCTCACCTTCTTCCCCACGCACCCGCGCGCCGACTACGCCCAGTTCAAGCTGGCGATGGCCTACTACTACCAGATGGCCAAGCCCGAGCGCGACCAGACGAACACGAAGGAGGCGCTCAAGGAGTTCGACGCGTTCTTCGAGCGCTTTCCGTCGAGCGAACTCGTCGAGCAGGCGCGGCTGCGGCAGCGCGAGGCGCGCGATCGGCTGAGCGAGTCCGACTACCGGGTCGGGCTTTTCTACTACCGCTCGCGCTGGTATCCCGGCGCCATCGATCGCCTGCAGACGCTGCTGAAGGTCGATCCGCAGTTCACCAACCGCGACGCCGTCTACTACTACCTGGCCGAGTCGCTGGCCGCCGTCAGGCGCGAGGCCGAAGCGCTGCCCTACCTCGATCGGCTGGTGCAGGAGTTCCAGACCAGCGAGTACCTGGTCCGGGCGCAGAAGCGGATTCCGGAGCTGAAGGCGGCCATGGGCACGACGCCGCCCGCCAAGGTGCCCGAGCCGGCGCGCTGAGGCGCGAGCCGGCCCGCGACCTCACGGCGCGTCGCTGCCGCGCGGCGCGGCCGACGCGCGCGTGAAGCTGAAGTAGTAATCCAGGGCCGACCAGAGCGCCAGCACCACCACCAGCCAGAGCCCCGCCTCTCCGAGCGCCCGCAGCCAGCTCCAGCCCGCGGCGCCCAGCAGCAGCAGGAGCACGGCGATCACCTCGGCCACCATCTTCACCTTGCCGAGCGAGGAGGCCGGCATGATGATGCCGCGCGACTGCGCGAAGCTGCGCAGGCCGGTCACGGCGAGTTCGCGGCCGATGATGACCGCCGCCATCCAGGCCGGCGCCGCGCCGAGCTGCACCAGCGATACCAGGGCGGCCGTGATGAGCAGCTTGTCGGCGAGCGGATCGAGCAGCTGGCCGACGGTGGTGATCTGCTTGTGGCGCCGCGCGAGATACCCGTCGAGCCAGTCGGTGAGCGCGGCCACCGCGAAGATCGCCGCGCCGACGTACTCCTTCTGGATGCCGGCCACGCGCAGCTCGTGGAACTCGGTCAGCAACACGACCATCAGCAGCGGCACCAAGACAATCCGCCCGAGGGTCAGCGCGTTGGGCAGGTTCAGGGGCACAGAGGAACCCACGTGGGCGGGCCCATTGTAGCGTAGGCGCGGCGGCCGGCCCGATGCGCCGTGCTAACATCGCCCGCTGACATGAAGGCCATCCTCCTCGCCGGGGGCAAGGGCACGCGGCTGCGGCCGCTCACGCTGCACACCCCCAAGCCCATCGTCCCGATCTTCAGCCGGCCGTTCCTCAACTATCAGATCGACCTGCTGAAACAGGTCCCCGACATCACGGAGATCATCCTCAGCCTGAGCTACCAGCCGCGCCGCATCGAGGCGGTGTTCGGTGACGGAAGCGAGGTGGGCGTCCACCTGCGCTACCTGGTGGAGCCGTCGCCGCTGGGCACGGCCGGCGCCGTGAAGTTCGCCGCGGACCACCTCGACGACACCGTCGTCGTCTTCAACGGCGACGTGCTCACCGAGATCGACCTCGCCGCGGTGATCGCCCTGCACCGGCAGCGGCGCGCGAAGGCGACGATCGTGCTGACGCCGGTGGAGAACCCGGCGGCCTACGGCCTGGTGGAGACCGACGCGGAGGGCCACGTCACGCGCTTCCTCGAGAAGCCGAAGCCCGAGGAGATCACCTGCGACACGATCAACGCGGGGATCTACGTGCTCGAGCCCGACACCTTCGACCGCATCCCGAAGGACACCAACTGGTCGATCGAGCGCAGCTACTTCCCCTCGCTCGTGGAGCGCGGAGAGACGTTCGTCGCGTACGTGTACCGGGGCTACTGGATCGACATCGGCACGCCGGCGAAGTACGCGCAGGTGCACCGCGACGTCATGGACGGCCGGTTCAGGACCGCGCCCTTCGACGGCGCGCCCGGGCTGGTGCACGTCGCCGAGGGCGCCCGCGTGGACGCCGGCGCGATCCTCACCGGCCCCTGCTTCATCGGCGACGGCGCGGTGGTGAAGGCCGGGGCCCGCATCGGGCCGCACACCGTCCTGGAGCGGCAGACGCACGTCGAGGAACAGGCCGTCGTCGAGGGGACGATCGCCTGGGCGGGCAGCTGGATCGGACGCGAGGCGGAGGTACGCGGCGCGATCCTCGGCCGCAACACGCACGTCGGGCGCAACGCGACGGTGGGCGCCGGCACGGTGCTCGGCGACAAGTCGGTGGTGACCGACTTCAGCCGGAGTTGACCGCCCGGGCGGCACCCATCGCCCACATCACGCATCGCGGAACATCGGAGACGGACATGGCAGCGGTGAATCCTGGCATCTTCAAGGCCTACGACATCCGGGGCATCTATCCAACCGAACTCAACGAGGACGTGGCGCGGCTGGCGGGTCGCGCCTTCGTCGCCTACCTCTCGGCGCGGCGCATCGGCGTGTCGCGCGACATGCGGCTCTCCTCGCCGGCCATGGCCGCCGCCTTCATCGACGGCGCCCGCGAGCAGGGGGCCGACGTCATCGACTACGGCATGCTCGGCACCGACATGATCTATTTCGCGGTGTGCCGCGACGGGCTGGATGGCGGCGCGCAGATCACCGCCTCGCACAACCCGAAGCAGTACAACGGCATGAAGCTGGTCGGCCGCGAGGCGTTCCCGCTCTCGGGCGACGCCGGCATCTCCGACATGCGCGACATGATCGTGGCGAACCGGATTCCGGCGCCCGCCGGCCCGAAGGGCACGCTCGCGGAGGCCGACGTCCTCGACGACTACGTGCGGCTGGTGCTGTCGTTCATCGACACCAGCCTCGTGAAACCGTTCAACGTGGTGCTGGACGCCGGCAGCGGAATGGGCGCGCTCGTGGCCCCGAAGCTCTTCGAGGCGCTGCCGTGCCGGACGACCAGGCTGTGCTTCGAGATCGACGGGACGTTTCCCAACCACGAGGCCAACCCGCTCATCGAGGAGAACCGGCGCGACATCACCGAGCGCGTCATCGCCGACCGGGCCGACATCGGCATCGCCTGGGACGGCGACGCCGATCGGTGCTTCTTCATCGACGGCGGCGGCGGGTTCGTGGCCGGCGACTTCGTCACGGCGCTGCTCGCCGAGGCGTTCCTCATCAAGACGCCCGGCGAGAAGATCGTCTACGACGTGCGCGCCAGCTACGCCGTGAAGGACACCGTCGCGCGCTACGGCGGCCAGGCGCTGATGAACCGCGTCGGCCACGCGTTCTTCAAGAAGCGCATGCGCGAGGAGAACGCGGTGTTCGGCGGCGAGGTCACCGGGCACTACTACTTCCGCGACTTCTTCTACGCCGACAACGGCTTCATCCCCGCCCTGCTGCTGCTGGAGCTGATGTCGCGGAAGGGCCAGACGCTGGCGCAGCTGCTCGAGCCGCTGCGATCGCGCTACTTCATCTCCGGCGAGATCAACACGAAGGTCGGCAGCATGACCGAGGTGGACGCCCGGCTGGAGGCCATTGCCGCGCGGTACGCCGACGGCCACGTCTACCGGATGGACGGCGTGTCGGTGGAGTACCCGGACTGGCACTTCAACGTACGGCCGTCGAACACCGAGCCGCTGCTGCGGCTCAACCTCGAGGCCACGACGCCGGAGATGATGGCGGCCCAGCGCGACGAGATCGTGGGCGTCATCCGGGGCTGAGAACGCGGCGGGGAGGCGCCAGCAGCGCCAGGGCGCCCCCTGTCATCCTCCCCGCGTTTTCTGCTAGAATCGCGCCCTGCGCCGGACACGCGGGCTTAGCATAGTGGTAATGCTCTGGCTTCCCAAGCCAGCTAGACGGGTTCGATTCCCGTAGCCCGCTCCAGCTATTTCGCCAGAAAACACGGCGTTCCGCCGCTAGGTCATTCCGGCGGCCTGTCCAGATAATGCCGCATTTGGCCGATGGTGGTCGCGGCCGTCGGGCCAGCCGCCCCCAGCCTCCTGTCCGGAGACGCCCCCGCCGGCGGCGCGCCTGACTCAGATGATCTCGGCCCGACAGGGTGAGCGGGGTGGCGCAACATGATTCCGCTTGCGCTGCGTTCTAATCGTGCATACAATCTGGTTCGTGGTCGTCACGTTCGACGCCGTGAAGAGCGAGAAGAACGCCCGCGACCGCGGGCTGCCCTTCACGATGGCGGCGGACATCGACTTCGCGACCGCGCTGGCCGTGGAAGACACCGGCACGCCTACCCGGAGCGCCGGTTCATCCTGACCGGGTGGCTGGGGGCTGCGCTGGTGGTCTGCTGCTATACCCCGGTCCCCGGTGGGCTGCGTGTCATCAGCCTGCGCCGCGCGAACGCGCGTGAGAGGAAGCGTTATGCCGAAGAAGCGACCCGCCCTGACTGATGCGGACGGCGAGGTCCGCGAGCTGATGAAGGCGGACCTGCGGTCGATGCAGCCCTTCTACGAGGTCCACCCGGAGTTGGCGCCCGCTGATTGGACGCCGCCCCGTCGCCGCGGCCCACAGCGGACGCCCACCAAGGAACGCATCACGATCCGTTTGTCGCGCGAGGTGCTTGACCACTACCGCGCGACCGGGCGCGGCTGGCAGGCGCGCATCGACGAGACCCTGCGGCGAGCGGCGCAGCGCCGCCCCGTGTCGCCGCGCACGCGCGGCCATGCCTGACCACGCCCGCGCCAGAGGCCCACGCGGGCGTGGACGGAGGCCCCTGGTCAGCGTGGGGGGCGCGTCGGCTGCGGCGGCGCCGCGCGGCGCACCCGCCGCAAGCGTGCTCAGGCCTGCGCGTTCCGGCGCGCCTGCAGGTCGGCGACCGCCCGCGCCAGTTGCTCGCGGGTGAACGGCTTGGGCAGCAGCACCCAGGCGGCGCCCGCGGCCGCGGCGTCTCGGCCTGGCCCCTCCCCGGAGCCGGAGATGAACAGCGCGCCGGCATCGGGCCGGCGCCCGGCCAGGGCACGCAGCAGGTCGGTGCCCGACGGCCCGGGCGGAACGAGATCCGTCACGAGCAGGTCGAAGGCGGGCTCTGCCTCACGCAGGCACGCCAGGGCCTCGGGACCGCCGGCCGCATCCGTGACGGTCAACCCCACCCCTTCGAGCATCCGGTGGACGAGGCGACGCAACGCCGCATCGTCCACGATGAGCAGCGTCGCGACAGGCGTCCCGTCGACCTGCTGCGCACCCTGCGACTGGCCGGCGGAGGCCGACGCGCCCTCGTACTGCATCACGAACCGTTGGCGCACGGGCCACTGGTTCGACAGGCTCAGCGTGCCGCCGCTGGCCGCGATCAGTTGCGCGATGACAGTCAGTTGCCAGCCGGGCAACGGCGCGGGTCCGGCGCCCGCCTCCGGCTCGAGCGTCGCCGTGACGCTCACGCCATCGACCCGGGCACGGCGGACCTGGAACCCGCAGTGGCCGCCGCACGGCAGGGCATCGCGCGCCAGCAGGACGATCGCAAACAGCACGTGGCTCGCGTCGGCCTTCTGCAGGCAGATCTCCGGGACATCGTCGGCCTCGATGACGACGCGGACGCGATCACCGGCCGCGGCCTCGAGCAGCGGCCACAACTCCCGGATCAGCGCCGGCCAGGACAGCAGTTGCGCCGGGGCCTCGGCGTTGCGCCTGAACGCCAGCAGGTGGCGCGTGAGCGTGGCCGCCCGCTCGCCCGAACGCTGGATTTCCTGCAGGTCGCGGCGACGGGCGTCGCCGGCCGGCATGTCGTCGAGCAGCAGCTCGGCGTAGCCGAGAATGGCCGTCAGCAGGTTGTTGAAGTCGTGGGCGAGCGCCGACGCCAGACGGCCCATCGTGACCTGGCGCCGCGTCGCCGCCGCAGCGGCATCGTCATTCGGCAAGGCCATGCTCGCGATCCCTTCGCTGCCCGCGGCGTCATCGCGCCGGCAACCACCCTCGCGGTCCAGCTTCCGACTCGCGCGTCAGTATAATCGGAGCCATGGCCCGCGCTTCCGCCCCGGCCTTCACGCCGGGCGCCATCACGTTCCTGCGCCGGCTGAAGCGGCACAACGACCGCGAGTGGTTCCGCGCCCACAAGGCCGACTACCTGCGCCTGGTGCGCGAACCGCTGGAGGCGCTCCTCGCGCGGATCGATCAGGAGTTCCGCGGCTTCGCCCCCGAGCTGGTGGCCGCGCCCGCCGTGTCGCTCTTCCGAATCCACCGCGACACGCGCTTCTCGGCCGACAAGTCCCCCTTGAAGACCCAGATCGGCGCCGTTTTTCCCGACCGCCGGCTCCCGCGCAAGGCCGGCGCCGGCCTCTACCTCGAAATCGGCCCAGACGGAACGCTCATCGCGGGCGGACTCTACGCACCCACGCCACCGGAGCTGCGGCGGGTTCGCCTGCACGTCGCCGAAACCCTCCCGCGACTGCGCGCGATCGTCCGGGCGCCGTCCTTCGTCCGCAACACGGGCGGGCTGAGCGGCGCGCGACTGGTCCGGGTGCCGCGCGGCTTCGCCGCGGACCATCCGGCAGCCGAGTACCTCCGCTACAAGCAGTATCTTGCCCAGGCGAGCTTTCCGGCCGACTTCGCCACGACGCCGGCATTCGTGCCCGCAGTGGTGCGCACCTTCCGGGCGGTGGCGCCGCTCGTGACGTACCTCAACGACGCCCTCCTGCCCAGCCTCGACGGGCCGGGCCGACGCACCTGATCCGCCGCCGGCCGCACGAGCGGCACCAGCCTCTCCGGAGCACGCCCATGGACACGCCCGGCTCCACTTCGGTCCTCGAACGCTTCCTTCGCTACGTCACCTACGACACGCGGTCGGACGAAACCTCCACCTCGTTCCCGAGCACGCCGGGCCAGCTCGTCCTGCTGGAACTGCTGAGAGACGAGTTGCTCGAACTCGGGCTCGCCGACGCCACGATGGACGAGTTCGGCTACGTGATGGCGACGATCCCCGCCACCTCGGACAAGGCCGGTGTGCCCGTGATCGGTTTCATCGCGCACGTCGACACCTCACCCGAGCTGAGCGGCGCCAACGTGAAGCCGATCGTCCACCGCCAGTACGACGGCCGCGACCTCGTGCTCCCCGACGATGCCGGCGCGGTGCTGCGGCTCGCCGAGACGCCGGCGCTGGCGGCCTGCATCGGCCACGACATCGTCACGGCGTCCGGCACCACGCTGCTCGGCGCCGACAACAAGGCCGGCGTCGCCGAGATCATGGCCGCCGCCGAGTACCTGATGGCACACCCGGAGGTGAAGCATGGCCCGATCCGGATTGCCTTCACCCCGGACGAGGAAGTGGGCCGGGGCACGCAGCACTTCGACGTCGCGCGCTTCGGCGCCGCCTGCGCGTACACGATGGACGGCGGTCCGGCCGGCGAACTCGAGATCGAGAGCTTCTCGGCCGACACGATGGTCGTCACCTTCAAGGGCTTCAACACTCACCCTGGTTACGCGAAGGGCCGGATGATCAACGCCATCAAGCTGGCGGCCCGTTTCATCGACGGCCTGCCCCAGGGCCGGCTCTCGCCCGAGACCACCGACGGGTACGAGGATTACGTGCACCCGTACGTCGTGCACGCCAGCGTGGACCGGACGACGGTGCGCGTCCTCGTGCGCGACTTCCGCACGGCCGGGCTTGCGGAGAAGGAGCGGCTGCTCGAGGAGATCGCGCGCGCCGTGGTCGCGACGGTGCCCGGCGCCGCCTTCGACGCGCAGGTGGAACAGGGCTACCGCAACATGCGGGAGGTGCTCGATCGGCACCCCGACGTGGTGGAGCACGCGCGCGAGGCCATCAGGCGCGCGGGCCTGACGGTGACGACCCGCCCGATCCGCGGCGGCACCGACGGCTCACGGTTGTCGTTCATGGGGCTGCCGACACCCAACCTGTTCGCGGGTGAGCAGAACTTCCACTCACGCCTCGAGTGGGTGTCGGTACAGGACATGGAAAAGGCCGTGGAGGTCATCGTCCGGACGGCGGAGGTGTTCGAGCAGCGCGCCTGAAGACACCACGGGCCCGGCAACTGAGCGGTTGCCGGGCCCGATGATCAATCGCCGCCGGTGCCGGTGCGATCGGCCGGAATCGCCTCGCTGGCCGATCCCGAGAGGCCCCGGATGGGGAACGTCCTGGGCTGGGCCAGGCGTTGCGAATCACGGACTGCCCGATAGCACTGGAAACAGAGCACGTGGCTGCGGTCGCGCCTGACGTGACCGCGATAGCGGTATCGTGCGGGCCGGGTCCTGCACTCCACGCACATGCGCCTGGCTTCGTTGCGCGCACGCTTCATGGCGCCTCCCTGCGAACCGGCGAGGCCGCGTCCCCGAAACCCCGGGGTCACTGGACGGCACCCTGCCGGCAGGGTCGCGTTGACTACGGGTTCACGAACTACCCTCCGCCGGGCGAAGGCTGCCCGACCCCGCAATTCTAGTGCGATGCCCCGGGTGGCGCAAACCCGGCCTGCCGCACCACACCGGGCCCCCCCTCGCCCCATGGCCGAGCTGGACGGGCGGCCGGGGGGCCCCAACCGCGCTCCGGCCCGCCGGTGCCGCCAGACCGACAGAACGCATCCGGAGACCGCGCCGGACGACAGTTGAAACCCCGGGGCCGGTCCGATACGCTCCCGGGTGGCATGATCGCCGATGTCGCCCGCAACCCCGCCCTGCTGAAACTCGATCTCTACTGCAAAGGCATGCGGCTCGACGACTCATGCCTCGTCGAGGAAGACGGCGGCCGCAAGGTCCTCCGCACGCGGGCCGGACTGGGCAGCGGCCTGGAAGTGATCCTGCCCGGCGGCCTCTGGACGAACGTCCCGGTCTCCGAGCGCTTCGCCCAGGAATCGCCCTACCTGCTGCGGCGCGAGCAGGGCGCCTACTGGATCACGCGCGATGGCGAACGCGTGGCGAGCGTGCAGTTGTCGCCCCGCCCCACCTGGTACGACCGTCAGACCGCCACCGGCCGGAACATGACGCGCATCGGGACGCTGCAGGGCACCTACCTGGGCGTCTACCCCGCCAAGGTGTGCGAATACTGGACCGAGAAGCCGTCGCGCTCGAATTGCAAGTTCTGCTCGGTAGGCCTGAACCTGGGCTTCGACGACGCCGACGAGAAGTCGGTGGACGAGGTGATGGAGGTGGTGCGCGTCGCGCGCCGTGAGTCGGGCATCACCTACGTCGACTTCAACACCGGACACTACGCCGGCGACACGTACCTCGACATCGTCGAACCGTTCGTGCGCCGCATCAAGCGCGAGCTCGGCCTGCTGGTCGGCGTCCAGACGCCGCCCCACCACGACCTGCGGCGCTACGACGCGCTGCGCGCCATGGGCGTGAACCGCGTGTCGTTCTGCTTCGAGATCTTCGATCCCGCGATCTTCCGGGATGTGTGCCCCGGCAAGCACAGGGAGTACGGTCTGGAACGCTACCTCGAGGCCATCCGCTACTGCGCCGCGCTCGGCGCGAAGGGCCCGCGCAGCGAACCGTGGGTGACCAACGGCGAGATCATCGTGGGCCTCGAGCCGCCCGAGTCGTCGATTCGCGCGGTGGAGTGGATCACCTCGGTTGGCGCCATCCCGACCGTGTGCGTCTTCCGCCCGCTGGTCGGCACCGACTACGCCAGCATGCCGCCGCCACGGACCGAGGACATCGTGCCGGTGTTCGCGCGCCTCTACGAGGCGTGCATGGAGCAAGGGCTGCCGATCGGCTGCGCGCCCGACATCCACGTGAGCCTGGTCCTGCTGCCCGAGGAAGCGCGGTGGCTGTCGAACCGCCGCTATCCGCTCACCAGCCTGAAGCTGAAGGCGATTGCCGCCGGCGCACGGTTCGTGCTGGAGCGGCGCTGGCGACGGATCGAGGCGGCCAGCCGCCCGCAGCCGGCCTGAGGGCCCGGCAACGCCGCCCCCGGGACGCCATGTCCCGGGCCCCTCACCGCCCCGGCGTGGCCAGCGACTGGTAGAAGGCCAGCGTCTGGCGCGCGATCGCGTCCCAGCTGAAGTGCTCTTCGACCCGCGCGCGGGCACGGCGCGCCATCTCGGCACGGCGCCCGGGGTCGGCCAGCAGCGCGTCGATGGCCGCCGCCAGGTCGCGCGAGAAGCGCCCGGGATCCCGCGGCTCGACATCGGTAGCGCTCACGGGCTCGATCGGCACCAGCAGCCCCGTCTCCCCGTCCTCGACCACCTCGGGGATGCCGCCGACGCGCGAGGCGACGACCGGCGTCTCGCACGCCATCGCCTCGAGGTTGATGATGCCGAACGGCTCGTAGACCGACGGGCAGACGAACACCGCCGCGTGCGTGTAGAGCGCGATCACCTGATCGCGCGGCAGCATCTGCTCGATCCACACGATGGGCGCGCGGCGGCGCTGGCGGGCGCTCGCCACGGCTTCCTGCATCTCGCGCGCGATCTCGGGCGTGTCCGGCGCGCCGGCGCACAGCACCACCGTCGCCTCGCTCCGGAGGTGCGCGACGGCGTTGACCAGGTGGACGATGCCCTTC
Source organism: Vicinamibacteraceae bacterium (assembly GCA_039812685.1). GTDB lineage: Bacteria > Acidobacteriota > Vicinamibacteria > Vicinamibacterales > JAFNAJ01 > JBDIBB01. The sequence continues at coordinate 4,375 of JBDIBB010000049.1, read as the reverse complement.
TGGCGCGTGATGCGCCCCACGAAGAGCACGAACGGCGCGGTGGCGTCGATGCCGTGCGCCGCCAGCACGGCGGGATCGAGGCGCGGCCGGTACTGCCGCAGGTCGATCCCGTTGTGGATGACCCGCACGCGCTCCGCCGGCACGCCATAGAGCGATCGGACGTCGTCGCGCATCGCGCGCGAGACGGCGACCACGCCGTCGGCGTTCTGGTAAGCGGTGCGCTCGATCCAGCTCGAGGCGTGATAGGCCGTCCCCAGTTGCTCCACCTTCCAGGGCCGGTGCGGCTCCAGCGAGTGCGTCGTGAGGACGAGCGGCACACCCTGCAGCTGCTTCACCAGGCAGCCGGCGAGGTGCGTGTACCAGGTGTGGCAGTGCACCACGTCCACGTCGGCCAGCGCCCCGCTCATCACCAGGTCCTGCAGCATCGTCGCGAAGAACTTCACGTGGCGCGGGTCGCGCGCGGCGATCTCGGCCGGCGGCAGGACACCCCGCACGTGAAGCGAGGGCGCCTCCACCTGCTGATCGCCGAAACAGCGCACGTGCACCTGGTGACGACCGCCGTCGAGCGCGGCGAGCTCCCGGGTGAGGTACTCGACGTGGACCCCGGCGCCGCCGTAGACGTGCGGCGGGTACTCGTTGGTGAGGATGCCGATTCTCATGGCAGGCAACGCGTTGCGGACGGGCGAACGGACACGGCGTCACAGCCCGTCGATGAACCAGTCGGCCAGCAGGTCGAGGCCGTGCACCACGATGTCGCCGACCTCCGAGGCGACCCCGGGCCGCGGGCGCGGAAGGCCCGCGAACACCCGCTCGCCCTGGATCCGCTCCATGGCCAGCGTCAGCGGCAGGGCGGGATCCGCGTGCTGCCGCCGTTCGGCCTGGACCTGCAGCTGCGCCAGCATCTTCTCGACCTGCGCGGGATCGAGCATCGACACCGGCGCGCGGCAGTACTGGCAGGCCGGGTGCCCGTCGAGGTTCACCGGGGCGCCGCAGTTCGAGCAGTTCACCTGGGCGATGTGCGCGCGAAGATCGACCAGCTCCCGCGAGCTCAGGTTGCGCACGAAGTTGCGCGAGCGGAGGAAGTGGAAGAACGTGATGAAGCGCCCGTGGCCGCGGGCGCAGCGGTAGTACTGGAACTTCGTGTCGCGCTGCTGATCGACGACCAGCGACAGCCGCAGGCCGCAGCGGGGGCACTCCAGGCGATCGGCCAGCGGATGGCGACGGCTGGCGTGGCGCTCGTGGACGAGCCGGAACAGCGCGAGCGTTCCCTCGGGCGAGAGCTGGAGGCTCTCGTTCTCGTCGAACCAGAACCCCTGGCAGGCCGCACAGAGATCGATGGTGAGCGGCCGGTAGAGGCCCGCGATCGACAGCGACTCGAGCGCGTGACGGCAGTTCGGGCAGGGCGCGTCGGCCACGGCGCGCATCATACACACACCGGTGCCGTTCGGCACGCGTCGACGGCGGGGATGCCGGCCCGGGCGATGCCGCCGCCGGTTCCCGGCGCGCCCGAGACAGCGGTCCTCACTCCGCCCGCTTCCAGTGCTGAGATCTCCCGAAGAGCGAAACCCCGAGATAGCCGCGAACTTCGAGGGTCCGGCCGTCCTCCGACAACCTCAGCTTCACGCGATAGATCTTGCCGTCCTCCGGATCGAGAATCCGGCCGCCATCCCACGATCGCCCGTTGCCGCTGAGCCCCCACAGGAAGCGCAGCCCCTCGACCGGCCGGTCCCTGAACTCCCCGGGGCACTTGTCGCAAACGGGGTCCGGCGGCTCGCCGGGCCGCTGGATGGTCCTCAGGATGGTGCCATGCAGCTCGCCGTCGGTCACCTCGATCCGGACGATGGAGCGCAGGTCGCCCTTGCGATCGTCGAACTGCCGCCACTCCCCCACGGGCGTCGCCGGCGGAGTCTGCTGGGCCATCAGCAGCCGGACCGCGGCCATCACGAGGACCGCGGCCAGGGCGCCGCGGGAGCGCATCGGCGGCGCCAGCCAGCGAGAACCAACGGTCATGAGCTGCCTCCCGGTTGCCGGCGGCGGATCGGCCGTGGGGCCGACGTCATGGCGCGCCGGACCGGCACACGATACACGATGCGCCAGGCTGGCTGGATCCGGCCTCGGTGCCCCTCAGCCGCGCAGGCCGAGGCGCCTCGCCAGGTGATGCAGGTTGCTGCGGTGCAACCCCAGTTCGCGCGCGGCCGCGGCCCAGTTCTCGCCGTGCCGCCGTACCGCGGCCAGGATGGTTGCACGCTGGAAGTCGTCGACGCGCTCGCGCAACGGCTTCCGCGCGCCGTTGTCGCTCCCGGCCTGAAGTGGCGGGGGCTCCGGCACGGGAACCGGCGGCGGTGCTGCCGGAACCCCTGCCAGATCCAGGTGCTCGACGCCCACCACGAGGCTGGCCTGGCGATCGTGGCCGGAGGACGCGCGCAGCACGGCGCGGCCGATCACGTTCTCGAGTTCGCGGATGTTGCCCGGCCACTCGGCCGTCACGAGCCGCGCCCGCGCGTCGTCGCTCAACCGGACCGGGCCGAGCCCGAGCCGCCGCCGGTTGATGTCGATGAAGTGCGCGGCCAGCGCCGGGATGTCCTCACGCCGATCCCGCAGCGGGGGCACGTGCAGGGGGAACACGGCCAGCCGATGGTAGAGGTCGGCGCGGAACCGGCCGGCCTCGACCTCGGCGGCGAGATCGCGGTTGGTCGCGGCGATCACACGTACGTCGACGCGATGCGTGCGATCGCTGCCAACGCGCTGGATCTCACCCTGTTGCAGCGCGCGCAGCAGCTTCGGCTGCAGTTCCAGCGGCAGTTCGCCCACCTCGTCGAGGAAGAGCGTCCCGCCGTCGGCGATCTCGAACTTGCCGGCACGATCGCGCGCGGCGCCGGTGAAGGCCCCCGCCACGTGACCGAAGAGCTCGCTCTCGGCAATCGACACCGGCAGCGCGGCGCAGTTGACCTGCACCAGCGGCTCCTCGGCACGGCGCGACACCTCGTGCACGTGGTGCATCACCAGTTCCTTGCCGACGCCGGTCTCGCCGGTGATGAGCACGGTGAAGTCCGACTGCGCAACCAGCGCGATGTCCTGCCGCAGTCGCGTGACCGCCCCGCCTCCGCCCAGGATTTCGCCCCCTCCGGCACTCGCCGCGCTCCGCACCAGTTCGCGCGCGACGCGGCCGTGCCGGTCGGCGCGCTGCTCCAGCACATCGACGAGCGCCGTCGTACGCATCGCCGCCCCCGCCAGCGCGCCCAGCGTCGCGATCACCTGCTGGTCGAAGCCGTCGAAGGCGTGCGCGTCCAGCGCATCGGCCGTCAGCGCGCCGATGACCTCGCCGCCGTCGGTGAGCGCGCACCCCAGGCACGCATGGATGCGGTCGAGGGCATGGGCATCGCCTTCGAGGTAGCCGTCGAACGGGTCGGGCAGGTCGCTGTCCGGAGGAAAGCGGACCGGTGCAGACGAGGCGAGAATCACGTCGAACCGCCGGTGCTCCGCGCGGGGGTAGCGCCGCGCGAGCGCTTCGGGGGTCAGCCCATGCCCGGCCACCGGCACCAGGTCATCGCCTTCGAGGCGCAGCAGGCAGACGGCATCAGCGGGAATCGCCCGCCGGACGGCCGCCAGCAGACGGGCGTACCGATTCCCGGCGGCAATCGCCGCCGTGAGATCACGGGCGATGTCGAAAAGCGCTTCCAGCGTATGGGGACAGTGTTGTGTCATCGGCAACATCGTCGATCGAATCACAACGGGCTGGCCGCTGTCGACTTGACAACACCGTGGTCCGTGCGCCGATTCCAGCGGATCTTCGGGTTGGCACGCACCCTGATCGGAAGGCAGGGTATCCGCTCCAACGCGAGCGGGCCCAGGAGAACCGATGACCCCCACGAGCCTGCTTTCCGAAATCGCCGTCACCCACCCCGCCGCATCCCGGGTGTTCCAGCGTCACCGTCTCGACTACTGCTGCAACGGCCGCCGGCCTCTCGCCGACGTGTGCCGCGAGAGGGATCTCGATCCCGACGCGGTGCTCGCCGAGATCACCGACGCGCAAGTCACGACGCCCGACACCGAGCACTGGCAGACGCGTCCGCTTCCCGAGCTGATCGACTTCATCGTCGGGCGTTACCACGATGATCTGCGCCGCGAACTGCCCGAACTGGTGGCGATGGCGGCCCGGGTGGAGCAGGTGCACGGGGAGAAGACGACCTGTCCGCACGGCCTGCACGATCATCTGCGCGCGGTCCAGACCTCGTTGCTGGAGCACGCCGAGAAGGAAGAGCACATTCTCTTCCCGATGATCAACGCCGGAGCGGGCGCTCGCGCGGCCGCGCCCGTCCACGTGATGGAAGTCGAGCACGGCGACCACAAGGAGCACCTGACGACGACGCGCGAG
>JBDIBB010000048.1:0-29702 GCA_039812685.1 Vicinamibacteraceae bacterium | reverse complement strand
TGGCGCGCTGCGGGTGCGCGTCGAGCGTCTGCTCGGGCACTCGGTTGATGCGTCGATCGCGATGCGGCGGCCGGCGCTCGTCGCCGGCGCGCTGGGTGCCGCGCTCGTGATCGGCCTGGCCGCGACGACGACCCCGCTGCTCGTGTTCGCCGACGTGCTGCTCGAAGGCCCGCGTGCGGCGCTGGCGCCGATCGCCGTTCGCCTCGTGCCATCGTGGCAGGGATTCCGGCCGATGCCGCCGGAGGGGCTGCCGGCCGCCGCGTCCGGGACTGCGCGCGCTACGTCGGTCCCGCGACCCGCGGCGGTGCCCGTCGTGCCTCCGATGCCCGGGGCCATCGTCCTGCCCGGGGAAGACGCCCCCCAGCCGGTCACCATGAGCGCGGAACTGGTGATCGAGGGCCGCACCCTGCCCGCCGGCCCTCCGGTGCTGCTCCAGGCACGGCCTGGCGGGCCCGAGGAGGTCGTGCTGGCGAACCCCTGGGAAGGGGTGGAGGGCGCCGGGCGGACGATGGGGCGGGCGGCCGCGCGCGCGGGCAAGGCGATCGGCGCAGCGGGAGCCATCGGCGGATCGAGCGTGGGCCGGGGGGCACGGCGGGCGGGAACCTCGCTCGCGGCGTTCTTCACCCGGACGCACTGACGGGCGCCGCCCGGCAGGGCGGGAGCGGAATCGGGGAGGCCGGCGGCCAGCACGGTCCGCGGCCAGAGGACAACACGGCGATCGTCGTTCGCGGTCCGCCACCGGGCGGTCCGCTCAGCCGGAGGCTTGCCGATGCGCGTGCACCTGGTCAATCCCAGTCACCTTTCGTTTGGCGTGGCCGTCATCACGCCACGCTGGTTGTTCGTGCTTGCGGCGGCCACGCCCACGCGCTGGGGCGACCCGGTGATCTGCGACGAAACGCTCGAACCCTTCGACGCGGCCACGGTGGCATCGGGCGACGTGGTCGGCATCGGGATCCACACGGGCAACGCCCTGCGCGGCTACGAAGTGGGGCGGCTGGCTCGCGCGGCCGGCGCGCTCGTGATCTTCGGCGGCATCCACGCCACGTTGTTCCCAGACGAGCCGCATGCGCTGGGCGGCGCACACGCCGTCGTGAAGGGCGACGGCGAGGTGATCTGGGCACGCGTGATCGAGGAGGCGGTCGCGGATCGTCTCGCGCCCGTCTACGAGGGCGGCCGCGTCGCGGGCGAGGCGCTCGGACGGGCGCGCTGGGATCTGCTGCCGCGCGATCGCTACATGTGGGCGTCGGTCCAGACGGTGCGGGGGTGCCCGAAGCACTGCTCCTTCTGCTCGGTATGGCGAGCCGATGGCCAGGCGCCCCGGCAGCGGCCGGTGGATCCGGTGGTCGAGGAGATCGTCGACCTGCGGCGCCGCGGGTTCCGGTTCGTCGCGCTGGCCGATGACAACTTCTATCCGGTCTCGCTGGCCGACCTGGCGCGGGCGTCACGCCGGGCCGACCCTGCGCGCCTGCACGAACTCGAGACGCGGCGGGCCGAGCGCTTCACGCTGATGGCGCGACTCGCGGAACTGCCGGCCGACATGGTGTTCTACACGCAGATCACGCTGGAGGCGGGTGAGGATCCCGAGTTCCTCGACGCGATGGCGCGCGCCAGGATCCGCGGCGCGCTGGTCGGCGTGGAATCGGTGACGCCCGAGGGCCTGAAGGACGTCTACAAGGACTTCAACCCCGCTGGCGAGGTTCTCGTGGAGCGACTGCGCGCCTTTTCGGCCCACGGCGTGCACGTGCTCGGCTCCTTCATCTTCGGGTTGCCCAGCGACCGCCCCGGGACCTTCGACGCCACCGCGGCACTGGCCGATCGCGCCGGGCTGGCCTTCGCGCAGTTCGTGATGCTCACGCCGTTTCCGGGGACGATCGACTTCGCGAGGTGGGAGGAGCAGGTGTCGCGAACCGGGGAGCGCATCGACGGCATCCCGATTGCCCGGCACTGGCTGATCCCCCAGCACCGGCGACCGAAGATCTATGCGCCGCATCCCGTGATGCCGGCCGACGAGATTCGCCGGCGCACGCAGGACGTCTGGGACCGGTTCTACGCCCTGCGCCGCGTCTGGATCCGGTCGCGCGTCGTGCGGTCGTGGCGGGGGCGGCTGGCCTTCATCCTGATCTCGAAACTCTACCGCCTGATGTACGCCAACACCGGCATCACCAGCGACTCGGCGCGCGCCGTGCGCTCGGTCCGCATCGCGCGCCGCATCGCGGGGCCCTGCCGCCGGCTGTTCGCGGCCGCGCCGATGCCCGACCTGGAGGTGCCGCGGGCGGCGGGCCTGACGGCCGGCGTCTGATGTCGGACGCGCCGGCGTGCGTGGGTCGGCACCAGAGCGCTGCCCGACGCCGGTCTAACGGGGTGGCTTCCCTGGGTGGAGAGGATCTGATGCGTTGCGCCGCTGGCCTGGCGTTGTTGGGGCTGCTCTCGGGAGCGGGCAGTGGCGTTGCGGACCGCGGGGCCGTCTCCCCGCCATCCGGCGCCGCGTTGGCGGGCGTCGGCGCGACCGGCGCGGCGGCGGCCGTGCCTGGCAGCGACCTGCCCGTCGCGCGCGCGCGACGCTACCGCATGGCCGGGCGGGTGCGGCCGCTGCTGTTCTGGTTCGGTCGCGACGATGTGGGGATGGCTCGCGTGGTGTGGCGCCGGGACGAGGCCGGGCGGAAGGGATACGAGTTCCTCGTGGGCACGGACCCGGCCCGCGCCCCCCGGGGCCTGAACCGCTGGGGCTTCATCGCCGAGCGCGCCGACGAGGCCGGCGGCGCGCTGCTCGCGCTGATGACGCGGACCGACGAGGCGTCCTACGCCGAGGCGGCTGCCGGCGCCGGCTCGGGTGGCAACGAGCTGCGGGCGATTCGCAGCCGGGTCGGCGAGGGAATGGCCAGCGTCGAAGTGTCGACCGTGCGGGGATCGTCACCCTTCACCGTGCACGACCTCGACACGGCCGTGACCCTGGTGCGCCGTGACGCGGAGCGGGCGCTGCCGGGACTGCCCCTCGATCCCGGCACGCGGCCCGGCTTCCTGGTGAGCGTGGCCGAACTGCTGGATCGGGCCGTTGCCGATGGTCCTGGCTCACGCGGCGTGATGGCGCCGGTGCGGTATGTCTTCGGCCGGCGGCTCTACGACCTCCGCGCCGGTCCACCGGACCGGGTGGCCGCGGCACTGGGGACGAACCGGACGGCCGCCGTCCGGCTGCCGTTCGAGATCCGGAACCTGTCGACCGGCGCACGGACGCGGTTCGAGATTACGGCCGGGTCTGAAGGCGATCTCAGGGCGGTGCCGGTGCTGATTCGGTGGCAGCCGCGGTGGTGGCTCGAGGTGGAACTGCACCTGATGCCCTAGCAGTCCGTGGTGGAAGTGCCGCGTCGCACCGAGACGGGACGCGGCGGAGGAGTGCAGCACGCCCCCGATCGTCGGCGAAGCGGCGTCCGGCTCGCCGGCTGGTCCAGCCCACCCGTCGCCCGACCTCGAACCCTCCGAGCGTGACGGTGCTGCCGCCGTCGGTTCAAGCCCGGTGGCGTGCGTCGTCGCCGCGGATCGGGGCGTATCCGGTTTGACAGGCCTGCGAAGCCACGGCTACGATTAGCGTTTGCGCGTGAGCGCATGACCCCCGCCGGGGTGTGCCCGGCCGGTGTGCGGCCCCTCGCGATCCCCGGTTCCATGTTCGATTCGCTCAGCACGCGCCTGCAGGGCGTCTTCAAGACGCTGCGGGGGGAGACTCGCCTGACGGAGCAGTCCGTCGAGGCGGCGCTGCGCGAGATCCGCATGGCGCTGCTCGAGGCCGACGTCAACTTCAAGGTCGTCAAGGCCTTCGTCGATCGCGTCCGCGACAAGGCGGTGGACGAGGCGGTGCTGAAGAGCCTGTCGCCGGGCCAGCAGGTCATCCGCGTCGTCCGCGACGAGATGCTGGCGCTGTTCGGCGACTCGGCCGGCGGCCTGCCGCCGGCGAGCCAGCGCCCGCGCGTCATCCTGCTGCTCGGCCTGCAGGGATCGGGCAAGACCACGACGAGCGGCAAGCTGGCGAAGTGGCTTGTACGGCAGGGCCGTCATCCGCTGCTCGTGTCCACCGACGTCAGGCGTCCCGCGGCCATCCAGCAGTTGAACGTCGTCGGGCGGCAGGCGCACGTGCCGGTGTTCGACCCGGCCGGCGATCTCGATCCCGTCTCGCGTGCGTCTGGCGCGCTCACCGACGCGCGCCATCGGGGGTTCGACACGCTGATTGTCGACACGGCCGGACGGCTCCACATCGACGAGGAGCTGATGGCGGAGCTGCAGGCAATCAAGGCGGCCGTGTCGCCGGCGGACCTGCTCTACGTGGCCGACGCGATGACGGGGCAGGACGCCATCCGCAGCGCGGGCGAGTTCAACCGCCGCGTTGGCGTCACCGGCGTCGTCCTGACGAAGATGGACGGCGATGCGCGGGGCGGCGCCGCGCTGTCGGTGGTGTCGGTCGTCGGCGTGCCGATCGCGTTCGCGGGCAGCGGCGAGAAGCTCGACGACCTCGAGGCGTTCCATCCCGACCGTGTCGTGTCGCGCATCCTGGGGATGGGCGACGTGCTGACGCTGATCGAGAAGGCCGAGCGGGCCATCGACCACGATCAGGCCGCCGCGCTCGAGCGCAAGATCCGCGAGAACGACTTCACGCTGGACGACTTCCGCGAGCAGCTGCTCGCCGTCCGGAAGATGGGGCCGCTCGATTCGCTGCTGGGCATGCTGCCGGGGATGGGCAACCTCAAGCAGGCGATGCCCGAGGGCGTCGACGAGCGCAAACTGCTCCAGGTGGAGGCGATCATCGGCTCCATGACGCCGCTGGAGCGGCGGCGGCACGACGTCATCAACGGCAGCCGCCGCAAGCGCATCGCGCGCGGCAGCGGCACCTCGGTGGAAGACGTCAACCGGCTGCTGAAGCAGTTCGTCCAGATGCGCAAGATGCTCAAGGTGATGGGCGGCGCGATGGGTGGCGGGGCGAAGGGCGGCAAGCTCTACAAGAAGATGAGCCGGCTGCGGTCGCTCATCAGGTGAGAGGGCAGGCGTGGCACGCCGCCGCGCCGTTACGCAGAAGAAGGGAAGACGCGAGGATGCTGGTCATTCGCATGCGCCGCATGGGCGCGAAGAAGAACCCCCACTTCCGGGTGGTGGTCACCGAGGCGCGGGCCCCGCGCGAGAGCGGTTTCGTCGAGGCGCTCGGCACCTACGATCCTGCGGCGAAGCCCGAGAAGCTGGCGCTCGATCGGGAGCGGTACGCGTACTGGGTGAAGGCCGGCGCGCGTCCCTCCGACACGGTGAGGACGCTGGTGGCCCGCCACAGGAACGATCCGGCACCGGCGGTTGCCGTCACGGTCGAGGCGGCCGCGACGGCACCGGCGGCCGATCCCGCCGGACCGGCGGTGTCGTGAGCCCGGTCGGGGCGCTGGTCGGCGACATCGCCCGGGCGCTGGCCGATCACCCGGAGCAGGTGGCCGTCACCGAGACGGACCACCGGGGGCTGACGCTGATCGAGATCTACATGGCCGAGGGCGACCTCGGCCGGGTCATCGGGCGGCAGGGGCGCACGGCCAACGCGGTGCGCCTGCTGGCCGCCGTCGCGGCCGAGCAGCACGGGCGGAAGGTGCAGGTCGAGTTCCGTGACGGTGTTCCGCCGGTCCGCTAGCGCGGCGGGCACGGCACGGTGACTCGGCACCCCGTGGACTGGGACGCGCTCGTGACGGTGGGCCGTATCGCCCGTACGCACGGGCTGCGCGGCCAGGTGGTCGTCAATCCGGAGACCGATTTCGTCGAGGCGCGGTACCGGGTTGGTGCGCAGGTGTGGCTCACGCGCGGCGACGGGCCCGAGGCGTTCCGCGTCGCGGAGGTCCGGGTCCACCAGGGGCGGCCGATTCTTCGCTTCGAGGGCGTGGAGTCGATCGAGGCCGCCGAGGCGCTCGGGCGTGGCGACCTGCGGGCCGATCCGCTCACGTTCGATCCGCTGCCGGCCGGCACGTTTCGCCACAGCGATCTGGTCGGCTGCGAGGTGCGAACCGCGGCAGGCGAGACGGTAGGAAGGGTGGTTCGCGTGGACGGGCAGATGAGCAACAGCCTGCTGGTGGTCGCCGGGCGGCGAGGCGAGGTGCTGGTGCCGCTGGCCGAAGCGATCTGCATCGAGATCGACCCGGCGGCGCAGCGGATCGTGATTGCGCCGCCCGAAGGCCTGCTCGACCTGTGAGGGTGGATCTCGTCACGATCTTCCCGCGCACGGTGGAGGCGCTGCTGCGGGAGGGCGTGCTCGCCCGCGCCGTGAAAGGCGGGCGCGTCGTCGTCGAGGTGCACGACCTGCGCGAGTTCACCACGGACCGGCACCGGGTGGTCGATGACGTGCCGTTTGGCGGGGGACCGGGGATGGTGCTCAAGCCCGAACCCGTGTTTGCCGCCGTGGAGCACATCGGCGCGGCCTACGGGACGCCGGACGCGATCGTGGTACCTTCACCGGCTGGCCGGCCGCTGACCCACGCGGTGGCGGCCGGGCTCAGCACCCGGGCGCACCTGGTGCTGATATGCGGCCGGTACGAGGGGATCGACGAGCGGGTGTGCGAGGGCCTGGGCGCGGTGGAGATTTCGATCGGCGACTACGTGCTCACGGGCGGCGAACTGCCGGCGCTCGTCGTGCTGGACGCGGTGACGCGGCTGGTGCCGGGCGTGGTGGGCCACCAGGACTCGGTGGCGCAGGACTCGTACGCGACGGGCCTGCTCGACCACCCGCACTACACGCGGCCGGCGGAATTCCGCGGGATGGCGGTGCCGCCCGTGCTGCTGTCGGGGCATCATGGCGCGATCGCCCGGTGGCGGCGGCGCGAGGCGCTGCGCCGGACGCTGGCGCGGCGGCCGGATCTGATCGAACGGGCGGCGCTCGACGAGGAGTCGAAGGCGGTGCTCGATGAACTGTCGAGTGAACCAACAGAGGAGTAGACGATGAACGCGATGGCTACCGTCGAGGGTGCCCAGACCATCAAGCGCCCGGCGATCAAGCAGGGCGACACCGTGCGGGTGCACGTGAAGGTGCGCGAGGGCGACAAGGAACGCATCCAGGTCTTCGAAGGGATCATCATCGGCCAGCACCATGCCGGCGCCACCTCGAAGAAGGGCGCGCCCGGCGTACGCTCCACCTTCACGGTGCGCAAGGTGTCGTTCGGGCAGGGCGTGGAGCGCATCTTCCCGCTGCACTCGCCGGTGATCGACAAGGTCGAGGTGGTGCGGACGGCGCGTGTCCGCCGCGCGAAGCTCTACTTCCTGCGCCAGCTGAAGGGCAAGGCGGCACGCATGAAAGAGCAGCGGCGCGTCGCGCCGGTCGCGCAGCCATAACGCGGCCGGTTCGCGGCGGCCGGCATGGCCAGACAGGCGCGGCGCACAATCGAGAACGCGGTGAGGCGGTGGGGCTTCGTCCACATCGCCGGCGTCGACGAAGTGGGACGTGGCTGCCTGGCGGGGCCGGTCGTCGCGGCCGCCGTTGTCCTCGATCCCGGCCGCCCGATCGCCGGCCTTCGCGACTCGAAGCGCCTCACGCCGGCCGCCAGGCAACGCCTCCGGGACCACATCGTCGCGTGCGCGGCGGCATGGGCCATCGCCGAGTGCTCGCCCGCCGAGATCGACCGCCTCAACATCCACCGCGCGTCGCTCGAGGCGATGCGCCGCGCCGTGCTTCGCCTCGTCCCGTTGCCGGGTTTCGTCCTCGTGGACGCCTTCCGCGTGCCCGGCCTGCCGATGGCCCAGCGCGGCATCATCGGGGGAGACGCCTCCTGCGCCGCGATAGCGGCGGCCTCGATCCTGGCCAAGGTGTTTCGCGACGACCTCATGCGCGACCTGCACGCGCGCGACGGCCGCTACGGGTTCGATCGGCACAAGGGGTACGCGACGGCCGATCACCTCGCGGCGCTCGCGCGCCACGGGTACTCCGACGTCCACCGGCGCACGTTCCGGCCCCCGACCCTGTTTGATACGATGGACGCGGGCGCCGGGTAGGCGGCCCGACGGACTCCTTCACAGTGGCCAGCGACCGAGAAGAACGACTGCGACGCGCCGAGAAGGCCGTGCGGCAGGGCCGAATCGAACCCGCCATCGCCGAGTACGCAGCGCTCGTGTCGGAGCAGCCGGCCGACCTCGCCTCGGCCAACGCGCTGGGCGACCTGTTCGTGCGCGCCAGGCGCTCGACCGAGGCGCTGCCGCTCTACCTGCACGTGGCCGACAGTTACCTGCGCGAGGGCTTCTATTCGAAGGCCGCGGGCTTCTACAAGAAGGTCCTGAAGTTCACGCCCGACGATGAGGCCACGATCCTGCGGCTGGCCGACGCGCTCGCCAGGCAGGGGCTGGCGGTCGAGGCCCGGGCGCACCTCGAGCAGGTCGCGCAGGCACGGCGGCGGCGCGGGGACGTGGCAGGCGCCGATCAGGTGCTGATCGCCATCGCGGAGCTCGATCCGAAGAATCTCGGCGCGCGCCTCGAGGCGGCGCGTCTGCTGGTTCGCTATGGCAACCCGGCCGGAGTGGAGCGCCTTGCGTCGGCGATCGACGCGCTGCGCGACGCGGGCCAGGCGCCCCAGGCGCTGGCGGCGCTCCGCGAACTGGTGGCCGCGGTGCCGGGCGATCACCAACGCCGGGCCGAACTCGTGGAGGCCCTGGTCGCCGCCGGTCAGCGGGAGGAGGCCTACAGGCTTCTGTCGCCCGAGTTCATCGGCGACAGCCCGCGGCTGCGGCGCCGTGCCCTGGAACTCGTCGTCGCCTTCGGCGCCCACGACGAGGCGCGTGCCCGCTTGCGCCAGTGGATGGCCGAGTCGCCCGAGACGATGGCCGATCTGCTCGCCTGGAGCGGGCTCGCACCCGACCTGCCGCCCGCACGGCGCTACCTCGTCGTCGAGGTGGCCGTCGAGCGCGTGCGCGCCGAGGGCGACCACCGGCGGGCGGCCGCCACGTTGCGCGCCTATCTGCAGGCCCATCCCGGCGAACTGCCGGCGCTGCAGACGCTCGTGGAGGCGTGCACCGACGGCGATCTGGACGACTGGCTCGCGGAGGCGCAGGAGCAACTGGCGGATGTCTACGCGTCGCTCGGGCAACTCGACGAGGCGAGGTTCCTCCTGGAAGAGGTGTTCCTGTTCGATCCGTCCGATGACGGACGGCGGGCCCGTCTCCTGTCGATGCTGCGCAGGCTGGGCGAAGCCGATCCGGACGCGGCCATCGACCGTCTCGTGGCGTTGGCCGACGACCAGGAACCCGAGGACGACGCCGGCGAGCCGGGGGCGGCCAGGCCCGGCGAGGTGGATCTCGCCGCCGCGCTGAACGTCCTCGCCCTCGACGAGCCAGGCGGCGCGTCTGGACGCGAAGCCGGCAGGCACGCCGCGGGCGTACCCGACGCGCCCGAGACGCTGGAGGCCATCTTCGAGCGGCTGCGGCAGGATGCTGCGCCGCGGCGTGGAACCGAGGGACGGCAACTGCTGGCGCTGGGCCGGACCTACCTGGCGGCCGGGCTGGTCGAGGCGGCGCTCGACGCGTTCCAGCGGGCGGCCCTCGACCCCGAGGCGCGCGCCGCGGCCGCGCTCGCGCTGGCCGAGACCAGCGACGACCTCGAGGATCACGACGCGAGCCTCGAGTGGCTGGAACGTGGCGCCGACGCGGCCGAGAGCCCCGACGACGAACGTGTGGATGCGATGCGCCGGCTTGGAGAGGCGCTCGAGGCCAGGGGCGAGCCCGATCGCGCGCTGGCGGTCTGGCTGGAGGTGGTTACGCTGCGCGCCGACGACCAGCAGGCCGCGCGTGCGATCGAGCGATTGTCGGCTGAACCGCGGAGCCAATGATTCACCCCTTCAGCCGGTTCCTGTCGTTCGTCTACCTGCTCGAGACCGGTCTGCTGCTGCTGGTCGTGCCGTGGACCGTCTTCTGGGAGCGCAACTACTTCATCGAGGGCAGGGTGATGGGAGCCCTCCTGATGCCCCATGCGGTGCGGGGGGCGATATCCGGAATCGGCGTGGTCTGCCTGGTGGCGGCCGTCGTCGAACTGCGGGGCCTGTGGCCGAGCCGCCGCTCCGGAAGCCCGCAGGCCCAGGCTGCGGGACCACCGGCCCCCGACCTCACCCGGCCGTCCTGAGGCGGCGCGACCGCCTGAGGGCCCCGGTGTCACCGGCGGCCGCGTGACCGGTGTCATTGACACCCGTGACCGCGTTCACTACAGTCGCTCGTTGTCGCGGCCGAGAAACGCTGAGAGAGCCTGTCGACGTGGAAGCCAGAGCACAATTCGGGGCGAAGTTGAAAGCGGCCCGGGAGGCCAGGGGGATCTCGCTGCGCGAGGTGTCGGCCGTCACCAAGATCTCGACCGCCACGCTGGAGGCCCTCGAGCGCGACATCCCGTCGCGGCTGCCCGGCGGGATCTTCTCGCGCGCCTTCGTTCGTGCCTACGCGATCGAGGTGGGGCTCGATCCCGACGCCATGGTGCGCGAGTTCGCCGAGCGCTTTCCCGACGCGGTCCAGCCGCTGCGCGACGAGCCCGCCATCGCCCGGCCGTCCGAGGCTCGAGGCGACCCCCGGTGGTGGCGCAGCGCCGCCGTGACGCTCGTCCTGCTGCTTGCGATCGGGGCGGGCCTCGGCATGATGGGCTGGAGTGAGGGCTGGTTCGCCGCGCTCCTCCAGGCACCCCCGATGCCGCCCGTTGCGGGCACGCCGGCACCGGCCGCCGTGCCCGAGCCGGCCCACGAACTCCCCCAGCCGGAGGACGGCCTCGCTGGCGACGTCGCGCTGCCGGTGACCGATGCGGTGGTCCCGCCGATCCCTGCCGCCGCGCGCCTCGACGATGTGTCGCGCCTGGTCGCGCTCGGCACCGAAGAGCCCATGCGGCTCGCCATCCAGCCCGTGGCACGCTGCTGGGTCCGCGTGGTGACCGACGGGCGGATCGTGCTCGCGCGCGAACTCGGAGCGGGTGAACGGGTCGAACACCGTGCCGACGGCGAGATCATCGTCACGGTGGGCGATGCCGGCGCGTTCGTCTATTCGCTGAACGGCGTACCGGGCCGTCCGCTCGGCGCGCGGGGACAGGTCGTCACCGTCCGTATCCGGCGATCGAACCTCATCGACTTCGTCGCCTCCTGACGGTCCGGCATGGATCCCGGGCTGCACTCTCCGCTGGTTGCCTGTTTCGTCCGTGGCGAGGCGCCGCGCGACGTGAGGCTGCTCGCCGCGCGCGGGGCCGTGGCGCCGCGCGCCCACGAGCAGGTCGCGCTCCTCCTCGTGCTGACCGACGACCCGGATCCCGAAGTGGCGGGCCTCGCCCGGCTGACGATCGACATGCTGCCGCGCGACCCGCTGCTCGCGTTCCTCGCGCGCCCGGACGTGCCGGCCGCCATCCGTGACTGGTTCGCCGCGCTGGGAATCGTGGCCGACGGGCGGACGCCGGGATCTGACGCTCCCGTGCTCGAGCCTCCGGACGACGGGCTGGACGTGAGCGATGTCGTCGAAGAGGTGCCGGTCGGGGAGACCGGCGCCCGGAAGAAGCGGCTGCTCTCGTCGCTGTCGGTGATGGAGCGCATCAAGGTCGCGATGCACGGCACGCGCGAGCAGCGGACGGTGCTGGTGCGCGATGCCAACCGCCTGGTGGCGGCCGCCGTCTTGACCAGCCCCAAGCTCACCGAATCGGAGATCGAGACGTTCGCACGCGCGAGCAACGTGAGCGACGAGGTGCTGCGCGTGATCGGCGCCAACCGCGGCTGGGTGAAGTCCAACGCCATCGCGTCGGCGCTCGTCAAGAACCCGAAGACGCCTCCGGCCATCTCGCTGCCGCTCGTCGGTCGCCTCACCGAACGCGATCTCAAGCTGCTCGTGGTGGACCGCAACGTTCCGGAGGGGCTGCGCGTGGCGGCGCGCAAGCTGGTGGCCACCAACGAGAGCCGGCGGCGCTAGCCGTCAGCGGCCGCGACGGCGCGGGGCGCGCGGCGAAGCCGGCGGACGCTGGTCACGCGAGAGCGCGGGACGCGCCCTGGGCCCGCCCCACTCCTGCCGCATCTGCGCCAGTCCCTCCATGTAGACGGTGGCGCGTTCGCGCGTCGCCTCGTCGGGGATGGTCTTCAGCAGGTCGATGGCCTTCGCGAAGTCGTCGAGGATGGTCTTCGGCGTGGTGTCGAAGTAGAGCTGCCTGATGGTCTCGAGCTGATCCACGGGTTCCTCCCCGCCGCCGGGCGTCGCGGTCATCGTCTGGATCGATGCCGGCGAAGGGCCTGGCGGAAATCCTCCACCGGACGGGTGTTGAGCACGTCGGCCGGCGTGAGCCAGGCGCGGCGCGCCACGAACACGCCCCAGCGCTGCCACGCGAGCGACGCGGTGGCGTGGGCGTCGGTCGAGATCACCAGCGGGACGCCGCGGTCGCGCGCCAGGCGCGCGTGGGCATCGCCGAGATCCAGTCGCTCGACCTGGCAGTTGATCTCGAGCGCGACCCCGTGGGTGGCGGCCGCGTCGATGATGCGCTCGATGTCGAGGCGGTAGGGCGGGCGGCGCAGCAGCAGCCGTCCCGTGGGGTGCCCCAGCACGTCGACCCAGGGGTTGGCGAGTGCGCGCAGCACCCGATCGGTCATCTGCGCCTCGTCCTGCTGGAACGCCGAGTGCACCGACGCGATCACGAGATCGAGTTGCGCGAGGCAGTCGTCGGCCAGGTCCATGGTGCCGTCGGGGCGGATGTCACACTCGATCCCGGCGAGCACCGTGATGTCGTCGAACCGTGCCCCGATGTCGCGGATCCGGGCTGCGTGGGCGAGGGCCCGGCGCTCGTCGAGGCCACGGGCCATCGCCAGCGCCTGGCTGTGATCGGTGATGGCGAGGTAACGATGGCCCAGGGCGCGGGCGGCGGCCACCATCGCCTCGATGGAGTCGCGGCCGTCGGTGGCGGTGGTGTGCATGTGCACGTCGCCGAGCAGGTCCTCGCGCGAGACGAGCCGAGGCAGGGCCCGCGCCTCGGCCGCCTCGAACTCGCCGCGGCGTTCCCGCAGTTCGGGCGGAATCCATGGCAGCCCCAGCCGCTCGTAGATGCCTTCTTCGGTGTCGCCGGCGACGCGCGCCTCGTCGGCGAGGCGGAACAGGCCGTACTCGTTCAGGCGCAGGCCGCGGGCCAGGGCCCGATCGCGCAGCTCGATGTTGTGGAGCTTGCTCCCCGTGAAGTACTGCATGGCGGCACCGCGGCTCTCGGGCGCCACCAGGCGCAGGTCGGCCTGCAGGCCGCCCGCCAGCCGAACGCTCGCCTTCGTGTCACCTCGGGCCAGCACGCGTTCCACGCCGGGCGCGCCGGTGAAGCGGTCCATGACGGCCGCCGGGGCGCTGGTGACCAGCAGGTCGATGTCACCGCAGGTCTCGGTGCCGCGTCGCAGGCTGCCCACGATGTCGACGACCGCCCCGGGACAGCCCTCGCGGAGCCAGGTCACGATGGCGCCGGCGGCTTCGTGCGCGTCGGCGAGCAGGTGACGGCCCGCGAAGCGCCGCTGTTCCTCGATGGCCCGCAGCAGGAGCTGCTCCCGCTTCGCGCCCAGGCCCTTGATCGTGCGCAGGCGGCCGGCGTGGGCGGCCGCCTCGAGATCGTCGAGCGTGGCGATGCCGAGCTCGCGGTGCAGCAGGGCCACGGTCTTCGGGCCGAGGCCCTGCAGCTTCAGGAGATCGAGCAGGCTCTCGGGGAACTCGGCGGCGAGTTCGCGCCGGAGGGCGAGGTCGCCGGTGTCGGCCAGTTCACGGATGCGCGCGGCGAGGTCCCGGCCGATGCCGGGCAGGGCGAGCAGCCGGTCGGCAGGGAGGCTGGCGACGCGCTCTCCCGCATCGAGCACCGTCGCGGCGGCGTTGCGGTAGGCGCGGACCCTGAACGGGTTGTCGCCGCGCAGTTCGAGGAGGCTGGCCACCTCGTCGAGCGCGCGTGCGAGGGCGGCGTTGTCCACGTGGGCTCAGACCGGAGGGGCGACGGGCGAGGACTCGAGGATCAGCCCGCGCGTCTCGATGGTGAAGTCGAGCACGCGGGCGCCGGCCCCGGTCAGTGCCGCCCGCACCGCGGGCACGTGCCCGGGCGGAGCGAAGCAGAACAGGCAGCCGCCGCCGCCGGCGCCGCACACCTTGGCGGCGCTCGCCCCGGCGCGCCTGGCGCGCATCATCAGGTTGTCGATCACCGGCGTGCTGACGCCGGGCGCCAGCCGCCGGCGCACCTCCCACTCGGCGTCGATTTCCCGGCCGACGGTGTCCCAGTCGTGCCGCTCGAGCGCGGCGCGCAGCGCCACGGAGATGTCACGAATCCGCTCGAAGCACGCGTGGATGTCGCGGTCGCCGTCGATGTGGCGCTTGGTGATCTCCCAGTTGTTGATGCCCGAGTTGCGCGAGGCCCCGGTGTAGGCGAGCACCAGCCGCCGCTGCAACTCCGTGGCGTCGACCTCGATCGGCACGCGCCGCACGCCGTTGACGCGCAGCTCGACGGCCGAGACCCCGCCGTACAGCGCGGGACGGTAGTCCTGCACGCCGGTGGGGACTTCGATCGTCTGGGCCTCGACGTTCATCGCGATCTCGAGCAACTGGGCATCGGTCAGGTCGAGTCCTCGCCACTGCGCCACCGCGCCGCACACCGCCACGTTCATCGCCGACGAGCCCGCGATGCCCGCGCCCACGGGCGACTCGGACCGGGTGTGCACCTCGACGCCGTCGGCCTCGAAGTGGTGCAGGATGCGCCCGAGGAGCTTCAGGTCGTGGTTCGCGCGCAGGTCGCTCCAGTGCGACACGTCGACGACGGCGCCGGTGTCGTCCGAGCGGATGACGATGCGGTGATCCGCGCGGGGCGTGAGCCGGCAGCGCGCGCGCAGGCTGATGGCGACGTTGATGGTCTGCACGCGCTCGTGGAAGAGGTACAGCGGCCAGATGTCCATCGTGCCGCCCGCGAGATCGATGCGGGTGGGGGCGGAGGATTCGATGATCACGCGAGCATTATAATGACGGGCTCACGGCGCGTCCTGCCGTGCGTGGATCCTGCGTTGTCCTGAATGATGCGACGTACGGTTGGTCAGCTGCTGCTGGCCGGTTTCGCCGGCCCGGATCTTCCGCCCGAGATCCGCAGCCTTGCCCGTGAGTTCGGGCTCGGCGGCGTCGTGCTCTTCAGGCGGAACGTCGAGGAGCCGGCGCAGGTGGCCGAGCTCGCCTACGGCGCGCGGACGCTGCTGCCCGACACGCCGCTGTGGGTCGGCATCGATCAGGAGGGCGGCCGGGTGGCGCGCCTGCGGGCGCCGTTCACGGAGTGGCCGCCGATGGCCGTGCTCGGCCGTGCCGGGGCGGACGAGGGCGAGGCGCTCGCGCGGCGGTTCGCGCGCGCGCTCGCCGTGGAACTCACGGCCGTGGGCGTCTCGATCGACTTCGCCCCCGTGCTCGACGTGCTCACCCATCCCGCGAACCCCGCGATCGGCGACCGGGCGCTGGCCGGCGACGCCGCCCGCGTGGCGGCCCTCGGGCGCGCCATCATCGAGGAACTGCAGGAGGCGGGCATCGCCGCCTGCGGCAAGCACTTCCCCGGGCACGGCGACACGAGCGTCGACAGTCACCACGAGCTGCCGCTGGTCGAACATCCGCCCGACCGGCTGCGCGCGGTGGAGTTCGTCCCGTTTCGCGAGGCCATCGCGGCCGGCGTGGCCGGGATCATGACCGCGCACCTGCACGTGCCGGCCCTCGACGAGGACGCGCCGGCGACGCTGTCGCGGCGGATCGTCACCGGCCTGCTCCGCGACGAGCTCCACTTCGACGGCCTCGTCTTCACCGACGACATGGAGATGAACGCCATCGCCGGCCGCTACGCACCCGGCGAGGCGGCCGTCCGCGCCGTCGAGGCCGGCTGTGACGCGCTGCTGATTTGCGGCACCGATCACGACCGCCAGGCCGCCGCGCTCGAGGGAATCATCCGCGCGGTGGAACAGGACCGGCTGCCGGCCGCGCGCGTCGAGCAGGCGCTGGCGCGGCATCGGGTGGCGAAGCAGCGGTATCTGGCCGCCGAGCCGCGGCGTCCCCTGGACGCCCGTGCCCTGCGCGAGATCGTCGGGCGCCTGGAACACGAGGCCGTGGCGACCGACATGCGGCGGCTCGCGTGAGCCTGCGGCGGCCCCGGGCGCTGAGGCCTGGCGATCGCGTCGCGGTGCTGGCGCCGGCCAGCGCCTTCCCGCGCGACACCTTCGAGGCCGGCATCGAGGAGCTCGGCCGGCTGGGGTTCGTGCCGGTGTTCGACGAGCGCGTGTTCGCCACCGACGTGTTCGAGGCCGGGTCCGCCGTCCTCCGAGCCGCGCAGCTGCGCGAGGCCCTCGCCGATCCCGCCATCGCGGGCATCGTGACCGTGCGCGGCGGCTATGGGTCGGTGAAGCTGTTGCCGTGGCTCGATCCCGCGATGGTGCGCGGGCAGGCGAAGCCCCTCGTCGGCTACAGCGATCTCACGACGCTGCTGTCGTTCTGGACGTGTCAGTGCGGGCTGGTGGCCTTTCACGGTCCCATGCTCGACCGCCGCTTGTCGCATGGCGCGGAGGCCTACGATCGGGACAGCTTCCTCCGGTGCCTCTGCGAGGCGGCGCCGCTGGGCGAGCTGGCGCCGCCGGGCCTCGAGGCGCTGCGGCCCGGCGAAGCCCGCGGGCCGCTCTACGGCGGCACGCTGACGCAACTGGTCGCCTCGCTCGGGACGCCCTACGCCTTCGACCCGCCGCCGGGCTGCGTGCTGTGGATCGAGGACGTCGGCGAGCGGCCGTATCGCCTCGACCGCATGCTCACCCAGCTCGAATTCGCCGGCCTGCTCGCACGGGCCGCCGCGGTGGTCGTCGGCGAGATGCGCGAGTGCGACGAGGCCGGCGGGCGGGTGACCGCGCGCGAGACGATCGCGCGCGCGCTGTCGGGGTGCGCGGGGCCAGTGCTCTACAACTTCCCGTCGGGACACACATCGCGGCCGTTCGTCACGCTGCCGCTCGGCGTCCAGGCGCGGGTGGTCGCGGGCTCCTCCCCGGCGCTCGTCATCGAGGAGGCGGCCGTCACCGGACCGTGATCGGAGCTGGGGCGGCACAGGAGCCGACGGCCGCGGGCCCCGGCCTTGCGACCTCCAGCTCCAGGTCCCTGATCAGTGGCCCCAGATCCCGGAATTCTCCATGACCATCCATTTCATCGGCATCTGCGGCACCGCCATGGCCACGCTCGCCGCGCTGTTGAAGCGCCGCGGGCATCTCGTGCAGGGCTCGGATCAGGCCGTCTATCCGCCCATGAGCGACTTCCTCGCGCGGGAAGGCATCCGCACCTTCGACGGCTACCGCGCCGAGCACATCACGCCCGGGATCGACCTCGTGATCGTCGGCAACGCGATCTCGCGCGGCAATCCTGAACTTGAAGCGGTGCTCGATGCCAAGTGCCGGTATGGCTCGCTACCCGAGGCCATCCGCGACGAGTTCCTGTGGGACCACCGGTCGATCGTCATCGCGGGGACGCACGGGAAGACCACCACGACCGCGCTTGCCGGCTGGCTGCTCACGCACGGCGGCGCCGACCCGACCATGCTCGCCGGGGGCATCGCGGCGAACTTCGACGCCAGCTATCGGGTGGGGCAGGGGCGCGACTTCGTCCTCGAGGGCGACGAGTACGACAGCGCCTGGTTCGACAAGACCGCGAAGTTCCTCAAGTACCTTCCCGATGTGGCCGTGGTGGGCAACGTCGAGTTCGATCACGCCGACATCTACCCCGATCTCGACGCGGTGCTGCTGGCCTTCAGGCGGTTCGTGAACCTGGTGCCGCGCCGGGGCCTGACGATCGTCGGCGCCGACAGCCCGCACGCGGCGTCGCTGGTGGCGCTGGCGCGCAGCCGGGTCCAGACGTTCGGGATCGCGACGGCCGGCGCCGACTGGCGCGCCGTCGACGTGCGGCCCGGGGACGGCGGCACGGCGTTCTCGATTCTCCACGGCGGGCACGCCTTCGCCGACGTGCGGCTGCCGCTGCTGGGCGACCACAACGTGCGCAACGCGCTGGCGGCGGTCGCCGTCGCGGCCGAAGCCGGCATCACCGCCCCGGCGATTGCGGCCGGCCTCGCGAGCTTCCGTGGCGTGAAGCGCCGGATGGAGTTGCGGGGGGTGGTGCGCGGCATCAGCGTGTACGACGATTTCGCCCACCACCCGACGGCCATCGCCGAGACGCTGGCCGGCGCGCGCCGCGCGCGGCCGCAGGCCCGTCTCTGGGCCATCTTCGAGCCGCGCTCGGCCACGTCGTGCCGGCGGGTGTTCCAGGAGGCCTTCGCCGACGCGTTTGCCGCCGCCGATCAGACCATTGTCGCGGCCGTGTTCCGTTGGACGCTGCCCGAGGCGGACCGCCTCGACGTGCCGGCGCTGGTCGCCGCGCTCACCGCGCGCGGCGTGCCGGCCCGCCACCTGCCCTCGACGCAGGCGATCGTCGACACGGTGGCGGCCGAAGCCCGCGACGGCGATCTGATCGTCGTGATGTCCAACGGCGGCTTCGATGGCCTCCACGACAGATTGCTGGCCGCGCTGGGCCGCGACGACGTTGCCCGCCCGTGAGTGCGCCGGCAGCGCGATGGGCTGCGGCCGGCGCGCCTGACGCGTACCGGATCGGGTGCAGGTCTGGCTGGCCGGGCCGTCCGGTCGGCCACCAGGCCGCCGGCTCTCGCGCGGACCATCAGCCCGCTGCGCCGGATCGATCGATGGCGTCTGCATCGCGTGCGGCGCCCTCGTGAGCGCGTGGCGCCTTCCTGTTCTTCTTCCCGCGCTTGCCGCCCTTGCCAGCCTTCCTGGCCTTCTTCCCCCGCCTGCCGTCCTGCGGTTCATCGTCGGGATCCCGCGCGGCCTCCGGCTCGCCGCTCGCCTTGCTGGCCTCGCTGGCCGTGGCGCCGACGAGTTGCGCGCGGGCGCGGGCGAGTTCGGCCGTCCTGGCGGCGCCGACGATGGGGAAGCGGAGGTCCAGCGCGTCGAGCGCGTGCCGGATCGCGGCGGCGATCAGCAGGCGGGCGAACCACTTGTGGTCGGCCGGCACGACGAACCAGGGCGCGTGCGGCGCAGCGGTGTGACGGATGGCGTCCTCGTAGGCCGCCATGTAGGATTTCCAGTGCTCGCGTTCCTTCACGTCGCTCTCCGAGAACTTCCAGTGCTTGGAGGGTTCGTCGAGCCGCGCGAGGAAGCGTGCCTTCTGCTCGGCCTTCGAGACGTGAAGGAAGAACTTGAGGATCAGGAAGCCCTGGCGCGCGAGATACCGCTCGAAGGCCGCGATGTCCTCGAACCGCTCCTGCCAGATCTCGCCGGTGACGAGGGCGGCCGGCATCTTCTGGGCCTCGAGGATGCGAGGATGCACCCGGACGATGAGCACTTCCTCGTAGTAGGAGCGGTTGAAGATGCCGATGCGCCCCCGCTCGGGCAGGTTCTTCGTGGTGCGCCACATGAAGTCGTGGTCGAGTTCCTCGCTGGACGGTGCCTTGAAGGAGTAGACCTGGCAGCCCTGCGGGTTGATGCCCGACATCACGTGCTTGATCGCGCCGTCCTTCCCGGCGGCGTCCATGGCCTGGAAGATCAGCAGCACGCCCCACTGGTCCTGCGCGTAGAGCCGCTCCTGCAGGCTGGCGAGCGCCTCCACTCCCTGGCGCGTGAGCGTTTCGGCGTGTTCCTTCGAGCGCAGCCCGCCGGTCTCGCCCGGATCGATGTCGCGGAGCCGGAACTTCCGTCCGCTGGTGATGCGATATCGCCGGACGAGCCGCTCGATGTCCGCGGCCCGCGTCGTCTTCGAATCCTTCGCCATGGCGTGCGCCTCCCGGGCGCGGCCGCGGGTCCGGCCCGCGTTGCTGGGGTTGCGGGCGAGTGTAGCGCGGACCGGCGGTTCTGCTAGCATGCCGGGCCAGCCCCGGCGTACGGGAGCCGGGCAGGAGCAGACCATGACCGGAAAGACGACCGCTATCACCGCGGCGATGTGCGCCGTGCTCGGCTTCGGGGGCGGGTTCTGGCCGCAGTTCCAGGGACGGAAGGACGCCGAGTCACGTCTGGCCGCGGTGACTCGTGACCTCGAGGCGGCCAAGGGACAACTCGAGGGCGCGACCGCCTCCGTACGCCTGTCGAGTCTGCTCGGCCAGGCGCTGGCGCTGCGCGACCTGCTGGCCGCGCAGAACTACGGGCTGGCACAGCAGCAGGCGACGCACTTCTTCGATGCGGTTGCCGAGGAGGGCGGCCGCGCGCCAGCCGGGAGCCTGACGGCGGCGGCGCTCACGGCGGTCCAGGCGCTGCGCGATCGCGTGACGGCCGGCACCTCCACCGCCGACCCGGGCACGGCGCTGGTCGTCCGCGAGATCGAGGCACGGCTGCGAGGAGCCCTTGGCTACTCGGTTCCCGAGGTGCCCGCCACGGCAGCGGCGACCGCGACGCCGGCGTCGGGACAGCCGGGCCCTGCCGCGCCCGTCGTACCCTGAGCCGGCCACGGCCGGCGTTACCGCGGATCAGCCGGAGGACCGGTTCCCGGCGCGGCCGGAGCCTTCGGGATGCGCGGCGGGGGCGGCAGCGGAACCGCGCGCGGCGGAGCCTGCGGCGTCGTGCCGGGTTCGACGGGCTCGGCCATGGCCGGTTCGTCCGGGCGCACGACGTCGGGCGCGGGCACCTGCGGGATGTCCAGGAGCCCTCCGCCGCCCGATTCGCGGCCCACGCGGAAGGGCCGCAGGTCCTGCTCGGTGAGCTCGAGCAGGCGCACGATGTGCGGCGTGATCACCAGGATGATGTCCGTCTGCTGCGTTTCGGTCTTGTTGTAGGCGAACAGTCGGCCGATCAGCGGCAGGTCGCTCAGCCCGGGGACCCCCTGCAGGCTGCGGCGCTCGTCGTCGCGAATCAGGCCCGCGAGCATGTTCGTCTCGCCATCCCGAAGGCGGATCGTCGTCGCGATCGCGCGGTTGCCGAACGTCGGAAGGTTCCCGAAGCCGGTGCCCGAGATGTTGCTGACCTCCACCTTCAGGTTGAGCGTCACG
The DNA here is from genome assembly GCA_039812685.1 of Vicinamibacteraceae bacterium. Classification (GTDB taxonomy): domain Bacteria; phylum Acidobacteriota; class Vicinamibacteria; order Vicinamibacterales; family JAFNAJ01; genus JBDIBB01. The sequence continues at coordinate 8,737 of JBDIBB010000048.1, read as the reverse complement.
TCGTCGTTGTGGTGGATGCGCGGCGTGATGTCGATGTTGACGCCGATGTTCTCGTAGTTGAACGACGTGATGGGCTGCTGGTTGACGCCGCCCGTGGCCAGCGGCGCGAAGGTGGTGACGGGGATCGGGACCCGCTCGCCGAAGCGAGCCTGCGCGGCCAGCCCCTCGGCCGTCCGCAGCTGCGGGTTGGCGAGCGTGCGCGTCGAGGTGTCGGCCTTCAGCAGGCGGTAGTAGAGGCCCGGCAGGTTGGCCAGCAGCACGTCGGCCTGCGTGAGGTTGCGGAGTTCGCTCAGCGTGAGCGCGCCGCCGGACGGCGCGGCGGCGGCCTCCACCGATCCGCTCACGCCGGCCTTGCCCGCCGAGGCGACCTGCAGGCCCATTTCTGCCATGCGCGTGCGGTCGACCTCCAGCAGCTCGACGTCGATCACCACCTCCGCGCGCGCCTTGTCGATGGCGCCGATCACGCGGGCCGCGGCGGCGATGCGCTCGGGCGTGTCCTTGATGGTGATGGCGTTGGTCGCCGTCACCGGCGCGATGCGCCGGTTGTCGACCACGATCCTCAGCAGGTCGAGCGTCTCCTTCAGGTCGGCGTTGCTGAGGAAGAAGGTGCGGATCACTTCTTCCTCGTATTCGCGGCGCTTGGCGGGCGTGTCTGGGACGATCGTGATCGTCTTCGGCGCGGTGACGCGAAAGAAGGTCTGGGTGCTCGCCGACACCGCCGTCAGCGCGTCATCGAGCCCGGCGGCGCGCAGATCGATCGACAGGGTGGCGTCGCGGAACGCCGGATCGAACACTACGTTGACGCCGGCGAAGCGCGCGATCGAGACGAAGACGTCGCGGCTGCTCGCGTCGCGGAACACGAGCGAGTCGGGCAGCGTGGCGTCCTTCGGCAGGTCGAGGCCGGGCGGCGGCAGGTTGCGCGAGGATTCGATGAGCGTCTCGAGCTGGGTCCGTCCTTCGCGCGTGACCGGCAGCCGGGCGCGGAGCTTGGCGCGCGTGGCGCGGAGTTCGTCCTGCAGCGCGCCGTTGGCGGGGTTCAGTTCGGCGGCCGCCTGGTACTCGACCAGCGCCTCTTCGAGCCGGCCCGTGGAGGACAGGCGCCGGCCCGCCACGAAGTGCGATTCCGACGCGCGCAGCTTCGCCCGCTCCAGCGACAGCCGCAGCCCGACGTTGTCGGGGCGCTGGCGCAGCGCCTTCGTGTACTGAATCACCGCGGTGTCGTGATCGCCGAGTCGTTCGGCCTGCTGGCCCGCCCGCAGCGCGCTGCCGCTGGCGCACCCCGACGCGAGACCAGCCGCCAGCAGCGTCGCCAGCCATCCCGCCCGCCACGGCGGATCAGTCCTGCGTGATGACATCCGTGCCCCTGGGAATGGTGAAGGTGAAGCGCGCGTCTGGCAGCCCCACGTTCTCGCGCAGGTCGGAGAACGTGAAGCTCGAGGTGCCGCCCTGGCTGTCGCCCGCCACCAGCATCCGGATGGCGAGCGTGGCGCGATCGACGGCGAGGGCGAGCCATTCGTACTCGCGTTCGTGGCGCCTGGGTGAGAGCCGAATCGCCACGGTGTCCTCCGGTGCGCCCGCGATGGTCGTGGCGCTCACGGTGAAGTCGCGGACGAGGTTGCCCTTGCCGGCCAGGAAGAGGATGGGCGTCGAGGCCTGGTCGTCGGGGGGGATGACGCTGACCATCACCTGCCTGTCGGCCGGCACGTGCAGGTAGAGGCGCCGGCCATCGGCGACGAACGCCTTGCGCTCCGGCTCGGTGTAGTCCCAGCGCATCCGCCCGGGCTTCTTCACGAGCACGGTGCCGCGTTCCACGACCTGACGCCGGAGGGCGCCGCCGGTATAGCGCTGCTCGAAGCGGGCCGAGAAGTCGCGGACGGTCTCGTAGCGCTCCTGGATGCGGCGGGCGAGATCGGCCGGGGACGCGACGGCAGGTTGGGCGCCAGCCAACGCCGCGGCCCCGGCGACAACCGCCGCGACCACGAGGAAAGCGTTGATTCTCAAGGCAATATTACCGTGGCGCCGTCCGGATGATAGCACAGCGGCCGTCTCGTCCGGCCGCAGCGGCCGAGGCCCGGACGCTGCGCGCGCACGAGGGTAGGACGCCGCGGCCGGCAAGGCGGCCTGCCTCGTCAGAAGCGGCGCTGGCGCTTCCGCGCGATGAACTGCCGGACCTCGGCGAGGGGCCTGGTGTTGAGGACCTGGGCCGCCGTGACGCCGCCACGCCGGGCGGTGCCCACGCCCAGCCGCATCTGGCGTCCCAGCCGGCTGGCATCGTGCCCGTCGCTGTCGATGGTGAGCGTCGCCCCGAGTTCGACCGCCCGGCGGGCCAGGTGCCCATCCAGATCGAGGTGCCCCGGGCCGCCGTCCACCTCGACGGCGGTCCCGGTGTCGGCCGCCAGACGAAACAGCGCGTCGAAATCGAGCGCGTAGCCCTCGTCGCGTCCGGGCACGCGGTTCGCCGGGTGGGTGATGACGCTGACGAGAGGGTGCCGCGCCGCGCACGCGTAGCGCTCCAGCAGCCGCGCCGGCGGATGGCCGAACGGCTCGTGGAGCGAAGCCAGCACGAGATCGAGGCCGGCCAGCACCGCCTCGGGCAGGTCGAGCGAACCGTCCTCGAGGATGTCGACCTCCACGCCGTGCAGCACGGTGATCCCCGGCACGGCCTCCCGTATCCGCGCCACCTCGACCGCCTGCCGCTGGAGGCGCTCGAGGCTGAGCACGCGCGCGGCGGCGGCGCTGGGGGAGTGGTCGGTGATCGCCACGTACTCGTAGCCGAGCGCCCGCGCGGCGAAGACGATCGCGTCCACGCTGTCGCGGCCGTCGCTCCACAGCGTGTGCGTGTGCAGGTCGCCGCGCACGTCGTCCACGGTCACCAGCGACGGCAGTCGCCCCGAGGCCGCCCGCTCGATCTCGTCGCCGCCATGTCGCAGTTCGGGCGCGATCAGCGGCAGGCCGAGGTGCGCGTAGAGCTGGGCTTCGGTCGCGGCCGGCAGCGGGCGTCCGTCGGCCCGGATCCAGCCTCGCGGACGGATGTCGATGCCGGCGCCGGCCGCGCGCTCACGCAGGAGCCTGACGTGGGCCGGCGAACCGGTGTGCCAGAGCAGCAGCGCCGCGGCCTGATCCTCGCGGCAGCTCCGCAGGCCGACTTCGTGGTGCCCGGCCTGGACGACGGCACGCGTCCGGCTGACGTGACGCACCGCCGCGGGCTCGAGCGCGCCGACGGCCGCCTCGATCGCGGCGGCCGGATCGTCGCTGACGACCAGCAGTTCGAGGTCGCCGATGGTGGGACCGTACCGGCGGAGGCTGCCCAGGGGTTCCACCGCGAGGACGCCAGGCAGGGCGGCGAGCGCGGGAACCATCCGCTCGAGCGCCGGCACGGCGCGGCCCAGCGGCAGCCGCCGCCGCTGGTCCTGCAGCCAGGGCAGGCGGCTGGCCAGCCGCCGCAGCGGATCGTCGGACGACTCGCCCGTGCGGTCGGCGGTCACGAGGATCGCGGCGATGTCGGCGCCGCTCACCACCCCATGGCGCCGGTGCACGGCCACGATGTCGATCGGATCGAGGTCGCCGGGCTGCAGCAACAGCGCCAGATCAGCCGGGAGGGCCTCGAGAGCCGATTGCAGTGCTTCACGGGGCCCGGCATCGAGGATGCCGGCCATGGCCGCGGCCTCGGGCTGCGGCCAGCCACCGGAAGAGGCCGCCGTGCCCCGGCGTACGTCGCGGACGGCGGCACGGCGTTGCGCGGGCGGCAGCGACACGTACCGGCGCGTGGCGTCGATCAGGGTGTCGGCAAGTGGACGATCCCCCGCGATGTCGGCCACGACGGCGCTCGTGCCGAGCGCCCGCGCGAGCACCTCGAGATCCTCGTGGGACGGCGCGAAGATCACCTCACGCCTTCGCGGGGGCCGGCGGGGCCTTGGGCACGTCCTTCGTGTCGGTTGGCAGGTTGGCGGCCACCCATCCGGGCAGGCCGCCGGCGAGCACCATGACCCGCAGGCCTCGCGCCCGCAGCGTACCGGCCGCCTGGACCGCGACGACATCGTGAGGATCCGAGTCGTAGAGGACGACGTCCTGGTCGGCGGGCAGCTTCGCGTCGGACACGTCTGCCGGGGCCACCCGCCGCGCGCCGGGCAGCGTGAGCGTGCTGTGGGCGTAGGCGTACTTCAGGCGCACGTCGACGATGATCGGGGCCTGGCCGGCGTCGATCCGCTGCTTGAGGTCTTCCTTGGAGATTCTGGGCACGGACATGTTCGAACCACGCAGGAGGGCGGGGGGCGGAGTGTCTGGGTTCGGCGCGGGCGCCGTGGGCGCGCCAGAGGCTCGCGGACCGGCGCCGCACCGACGAGCTTCGTCGCAGGGTGCGTCCGTCAGTGCATGGCGCAGGAGCCCGGTCCGTCCGGGTGCCCGCACGATCCGCACGGCCCAGCCGCGCGGCCGGCAAACGCCGGCGCCGTCTTCGTGCTGACGGCGAACACCGAGTGCTGCTTCTGCAGGCGCTCGCTCTCGCAGCCGGGACAACGCGGCGTCCTGGCGCCGCGCACCAGGGTCTCGAATCGATGACCGCAATCGCCGCAGACGAACTCGTAGATCGGCATGGCCGCGATTATAGCGCCTGCGGCCGGCCGCGTCTCCGCGTCCGGGTGATACACTGCGCGCCGCCGGAATGACGATCAGGGAAGAGCGAGGCCGGATCGCCCAGTCGATGCCCACCCAGGAGGCGATCGATCCCGGATGCGACAACGGCACGCTGGCAACGCTCGTCGCCATCCCGATGGCGCTGGGCGTGCTGATTGGAGCCGTGGCCCTGGCCGTTGCGTGGGGGCAGGCGCGGCCCGGGGCGAGCCTGGCGGCGACGGTGTCGCTTGCCGCGCTGGCGCTGGGGGGCGCCGCGGCGGCGGCGCTCCGGGTGCGTTCGCGGACACGCAGGCTGATCGGAGATCACCTGGCCGCCCGCCTGCGCGCCCTGCCTGCGGCGCGTGCGGCTCACGAGTCCGAGGCACGGCTGGCCGGCATCATCGCGTCGGCGATGGACGCCATCATCACCGTCGATCGCCACGACCGCATCATCGTCTTCAACACGATGGCCGAGAGGGTCTTCGGCTGGAGCGCGGCCGAAGTGACCGGGCAGCCGCTCGATCGGCTGCTGCCGGCGCGCGTCCGTGACGCGCACGCGCGCCACGTCGGCGAGTTCGCCGCCACGGGACGGAGCACCCGCAGCATGGGCCATCCGGGACAGCTCGTGGCGCTGCGGCGTGACGGCCGCGAGTTCCCGATCGAGGCCACCATCTCGAAGGCGACCATCGGCGATGAACTGCTGAAGACCGTCATCCTGCGGGACGTGAGCGAACGCCGGCAGGCGGAGGCCGAGCGGCAGCGCCAGGCCGATCGGCTGGCGCGCTACGCGCGTCGCCTGGAAGGCGTGCGGGAGATCGACCGTGCGATTCTCGCCAGCACGCGTCTCGATGAGCTGGTGGTGGCGGCGCTGCTGCGGCTGGCGCCGCTGCTGCGCGCCGGCGAGGCGGCCGTGACCGTGATGTCGGGCGAGAGCGGCCCCGTACAGCATCGGGTCGTGCCCGACGCGCTGCCGCAGGCCAGCGTGCGGACTCTGCCCGCCGCGGCCTCGCGCGCCGTCGATGAGTGGGTGGCGGCCCGGGGCGGACTCGCCGTGGTGGACGACCTCGGGCGGCGGCCAGCGGAGGCACCCCCGGCGCCTGGCGGGCAGGGCGACGCGCGCCACCGCTCGTACCTCGTCGTGCAACTCCGAGGCGGCAACGGCAGCCTCGGCCGGATCGAGGCGTGGGCGCCGGATCCGGGCGCCTTCGACGAGGAGGCGCTGGAAACCGCCACGCAGGTGGCCGATCAGCTGGCCATCGCGATCCAGCAGGCACACCTGCGTGACGGGCTGCGCCGGCACGCCAGCGACATGGAAGCGCGCGTGGCCGAGCGGACGCAGGCCCTGCAGGAGGTCAACGCCGAGCTGAACGCGTTCGCCTATTCGGTGAGCCACGACCTGCGGGCGCCGTTGCGCAGCACGCAGGGGTTCGCGCAGGCGCTGCTCGAGGACTACGGCCCGCAACTCGACGACGTGGGGCATGACTACGCGACGCGGATCGTCGTCGCCTCGCGGCGCATGGACGCGCTCATCCAGGACCTGCTGGCCTACAGCCGCCTCTCGCGCGCCGAGATCGAGCTGCGCCCGATCGATCTCGATGGCCTGGTGCGATCCGTCGCCTCGCTGGTCGGTGATCTCGTCCAGCCGGTGGTGCCGACCATCGACATCGCGTCGCCGCTGCCGGCCGTTGTCGGCCATTCGGGCGTGCTGTCACAGGTGGTGCAGAACGTGATCGGCAACGCGGTGAAGTTCGTGGCGCCGGGCGTGACGCCGCGCGTGCGCATCGACGCCCAGCCCGTGGATGGACACGTCGTGCTGTCGGTGCGCGACAACGGCATCGGCATCTCCGCCGAACACCATGAGCGCATCTTCCGCGTGTTCGAGCGACTGCACCCGCTCGACGCCTATCCCGGCACCGGGATCGGCCTGGCGATCGTCCGCAAGGGCGTCGAGCGGCTGGGGGGGCGCTGCGGCGTCGAGTCGCGCGAGGGTGAGGGCAGCCGGTTCTGGATCGGGCTGTCCGCGGCGCCGCCCGGCGCGCGGCCCGATGATGACGGCCCGTGACCCGCGGCCGCGCGTGCCCGCCATTACGCGACAGGCTCGGAGTCGCGAGGCGCCCGGAAGATCTCGAATGGCAGCAGGGCCTGGCCGTCCGGCCGGCTGGCGCCGGCATAGGCGCTCAACATCTCCTCCACCTCGGTGCGGATCCAGGCGGCCAGCGTCGACGGCTCGACGACCTTCACCTCGCGGCCGAAGCCGAGGATCCACGTTCGCAGCGCGAAGTCGTCGGACACCTTCAGGCGCATCGCGAGGCGTCCGCCGGCAAGCGGCGTGAGCGACTGGGAGGGGTGCCAGGTCTTCTCGGCGACGTAGGGTGCCGCCCGCGCCGAGAACTCCAGCGCGATGTCGATCGGTGGCCCGCTGTAGATGCCCAGGGAGTGCTCGAACGGATCCCGCCCGTCGTCGGCGCGGCGCGGAAAGGTCCGTTCGAGCGGCGAGACGCGGCGCATGCGCTGGATGGCGAAGGTGCGCATCGCGCCGTACTCGGGCACGAACGCCCTGAGATAGAGCGAGGCGCCGGCGACCAGCAGACGATGAGGTTCGACGACGTAGATCTTGTCGCGTCTGCTCGCCCGCGAATCGTAGTGCAGCTCGAGCAGGTGGCGCTCGATGATGGCGTTGACGATGTGCGTGGTGTGCCTGCGCCGCCGGTCGTCGGTCTCCGCCGTGGAGGGTTCCTGCTTGGCGACGAACACGGCGTGCATGCCGTCGAGCGCGGTGCGCAGCGCGCGCGGCAGCACCGTGGAGATTTTCTGCAGCGCCGACCGCACGTCGTCACGAAACGGCGGCCCGATGAGGCACTCGAGCATCGTGCGGCCGAGGTAGAGCGCGCTCAGCTCGGGCAGCGACAGGCCGACGTCCTCGAGGCGCCTGAAGAGGCGTTCGTCCACCTTCCAGAGCGTCCGGCCGCCGGCCTTCTCGTCGTAGATGGCGAAGCCGGCGCCCTGGAGTGCCTCGAGATCGCGGCGGATCGTGCGCTGCGACACGCCGGTCTGGCGCGCGAGCGTTGCGATGTGGACGCCCAGCCGGTTCGCGTCCAGCTCCCGCAGGATGCTCCATTGCCGGATCACTTCCTGGTTGCGAGGCATGGCCCTCCGGGGCGGCCGTGACGTGTCGTGCGCCGTGCCGCGCATCGGCCGCGTACGGGCGGAGGATGCCACAACCCGGCGCGTGTGGATAGGGTGATGCGGCGCCGGCGTCCGCGCGATCTCGCGCAACGGCGCGCTCCGGGCCCTCCATGACGGCCGTGAGCCCATCGTGGCGATTGACAGTGGCGCCGCGATTGCGGATGCTGACCGCGCCGCGACGGGAGCAGCACCTGGCGCGGCGGGCCCGGCGATCGGCCCGATCCGGCCCGGCCCAATCCGACCACATGTCCACCTCCACCGTGTCTGGATACTCATTGCCGCTCGACCGCGCGCTGGTGCTGGCCGGCCTGGTGCACGCCCGGCAGAAGCGCAAGGGCACGGCCGTGCCCTATCTCACGCATCCCGTGCATGTCGCGATGATCCTCGCGCGGCTGGGCTACCCCGAGCCGCTGCTGGTGGCAGCCGTGCTGCACGACGTCCTCGAGGATCTGGAGCCCGAGGATCAGGACCTCCGGCGGGCGTTGCGCGAGACGTTTCCCGAGGCGTTCGGCCGTGCCGGCGAGGACCGGGCCGGGTTCCAGCGCGCGGTCGAGGCCTTCCTCGAGTCGTCGTTCGGAGCGACCGTGCTGCGGCTGGTTCGCGAGCTCACCGACGAGAAGTGCCGGCCCGACGGCACGCGTCTGCCGTGGCACGAAGCCAAGCGCCGCGCCCACGAGCGGCTGGCGCGCACCGCGACGGCCGAGGAGACGGTGGTGGTGAAGTGCGCCGACGCGCTGCACAACGCGCGGCAGGTGGTCAACGATCTCGAGGCCCACGGGCTGCCGATGATGCGCCGCTTCAACGCCTCTCCGGAGGACACGCTGCGGCATTACGCCACCGTCTGGCAGGTCGCGGTGGCGCGGCTCGGCGCCGGCGTGCCGCTGGTCGTCGAACTCGGGACCGCCGTCGCCGACCTGGCGAGGACGCTCGATGCGCACTT